>JANXDQ010000001.1:106137-113518 GCA_025059415.1 Aigarchaeota archaeon | reverse complement strand
ACTCTTCCATCTGTGAGTATCGTGAAGGAGTCCACGCCGGATCCGCACGGTGGACATGGCCCTCCATGAAGAATTCTCTTCAAGATTCCTTGGAATGGCACTATGCCCCTTACCACCCCCTCCCTCAGCGCTCCAATCCACTCTCGGAGGAGCCTTTCGAGACCCGGCCTATAGGACTCGTTTATCCACCACCATAAATTACTCCACTCTCCTTTATCAACCCAGATCATGCTGAGCTGCCAGTGGACGTGGTCGAAAAATCCTAGATCCAAGAGGTGCGAGACATCTAGATATATGTCGGAGTCCTGCGTCACGGCCATCCTCGCGACCAGATCTCCTCGGAAACCTGCTACGCGAAGTTTTTTCGCGGACTTAACCACGGCCTCGTAGACTCCACGACCCCTATTCTTGTCCGTTACATCCACTCTCCCATCAATCGAGAGCAGGATCGTGTCCATCTTTTTCAGAAGTCCTTCATCTAATTTGTCGGCGAGAAGACCGTTAGTCTGGATGATGTAATGCTCGGCGTCAAAAGTCTCCATGACATTCCTCATGAAGTCGGTGTTGAGGAGCGGCTCGCCGCCATAGAACGCGATAGAATCTCCTTCACGGAACAATTCCTCTAAAAGCCTTAGCGGATACTTAACGCTCCATGGAACTAGTCTGGGTTCGAAGCTGCCACCACAATACCTGCATCTTAGATTGCAGCGCCCTGTTGTGTAGAGTATGAAGAGCATTTTAGGGAAAGACCGAGTTTTCGAGACTTAAATTTTTACGGGAATACCTTGTCGGGGTTTAAGATGTTGTTTGGGTCGAAGATGCGCTTTATAGCCCTCATAAGTTCTAGGGCCTTCTTGTCGATGTATTTCTCGAGGCTCCTCCTCCTGATATATCCAATTCCATGTTCCCCGGTTATTGTTCCCCCGAGTTCGATAGCCTTTCTATAGACCTCGTCCCTCAGTCTGTCATAGTCTTCCTTAGTCCACCCATCCTCTCTCATGAGGTGTATGTGGAGGTTTCCATCACCCACATGGCCGAAGACCGGAAGATAGGTATTGTATTTTCTGCCGAGTTCTTCTACTGCTTTTATGAGTTCGAGGAGTTGGGCTGGGGGGACGGTTGTATCCAAGATATCTACGAGGTTGGGTTTTAGGAAGGAGTATATTTCGCTCCTAATCTTCAATATCCTTTCCTGCTCTCCTCTGCTCTCGGCCACTAATGGCTCGAGCGACCCCATTTTCTCGCAGATATTCACTATTTTTTCACACGCCTCATAGAGCGCCGCCTCACTCGCCTCCGCGAGAATCAATATGAGCTGGTGATCTCCATCCCTACATGGCCATGTTAGCCCGAGATGTTGGGCGGTCTTCTCCACGAGACTTTTCTCTACATATTCTATTGCGAGCGGCATGAGGCCCTCTTGGAATATTGCTGGAACGGTCTTGAGAGCCATCTCGCGATCTTCGAATGGTATCACTATGGTCGCGTTGACCGCCTCCCTCGGATAAAGCCTTATCCAGGCCTTGGTTATGACGCCGAGCGTTCCCTCGCTCCCAATTATGAGATGCATTAAATCGTATCCTGCATTATTCTTCACGAGCTTTCCACCGAGGGTTAGTATTTCGCCCGTTGGTAGGACTACTTCCACCCCTTTCACATAATTCCTTATGACCCCGGTCTTTACCGCCCTAGCTCCTCCCGCGTTGCACGCCAATAGCCCGCCTATGTGGGCGCCCTCATCACCCGGGTGGGGTGGGAAGAAGAGTCCAACATCTTCCGCGGCCTTTAAGAGATCCGCGAGCGTGGCCCCGGCCTCGGCTTCCGCCATCAAGTTCTCCCGATCGACTTTGATGATGTTCATCCTCTCTAGGGATAATATTATGCCGCTCATGGTTGGGACACACGCCCCGACGAGGCCGGTTCCCCCACCCCTTGGGAAAACCGGGAGCCCATACCGGTTCGCGAGCTTGAGTATTTCTGAAACTTCTTCAGCATTCCTGGGTTTTACCACGGCCACGTCTTTAGAGGCCTCAGGTAACATGGGTGGAGGAGTCTCATCGTAAAGATATCCTTGAATTCTATCTTCCCCGGTTATGACCCAGTCTTCTCCAACGATTGAGCGGAGCTCGGAGACTATTTCCTCCCTCAAGACCCGCCAACTCCCTTAACTCTCTTAATCATCGATATTAGCTTTGGCACCACTTCATATAGGTCTCCAACCACGCCGTAGTCCGCGTACCTGAATATTGGGGCTGATGGATCCGCGTTTATGGCGACTATTATCTGCGAGTCCCTCATGCCCGCGAGGTGCTGTGGAGAACCCGAGATGCCGCACGCTATGTAGAGCCTGGGTTTAACGGTGTTCCCGCTGAATCCCACTTGATGATCTTTAGTGATCCACCCCTCGTCAACGAGCGGCCTACTGGCCCCCAATACCCCGCCCAGTAAATTGGCCAGCTCCTCCAACATCTTCAGGTCCTCGCGCTTCTTTAAGCCCCTGCCAGCAGATACTATGACCTCGGCATCGGTTATGTTCACAGCTCTCCTAGAGATCCTTCCGAGAATCCTTATCCCCGTATCGATCTTCTTTGGAGGATCCTTGACCACGATTTCTCCGCTTCTGTTTTCATCCCTCGTGGGCATGGACATTACCTTGTACCTGATGGTCGACATGATCGGTTTGCTCATGGTCTTTATATGCGCCAGAATGTTTCCAGTGAATGCAGGTCTAATCTGGATTAAATTTCCCTCATCATCCACCTGGAGGTCTATGCAGTCCGCGGTTAAACCCGTGTCTAGAGCGGCGGCGACCCTAGGAGCCAAGCTCCTACCGAGAGGCGTGGCGCCCACGAGGAATATCTCCGGCTCAATCTCCCTCACAAGTTTCACCAAGACATCCTTGTACATTACAACGTCGAAATCTTTTAGGGATTCATCATCATAGACGTAGACTTTGTCAGCGCCATAGTAGATGAGGTCCCTCGCATGTTCCCTAATGTTGAAGCCCATGATCACGCTCCATACCTCGAGACCGAGCTTCTCGGCGATCTCCCGCGCCTTACCAAGTAATTCAAAGGATATCGGATGTATTTTGGAATCAATCGTCTCTGCGTATACGAGGATTCCGCCGATCACGGCCTCGCAAATCCCCCCTCCTCTAATATGTTGAATAGTTTTTCGACCGCATCCCCTCCCCTCAATATTATTCCCTTCCTCTTTTCAGTTCCAGGTACAACAACTTTCACCACGATGGTTCTCGACCCATTTATTCCAAACCTATTCGGGTCCTCATAATCGGCCAGGGCATCGGCATCCCAGATCTCTATCCGCTTCTTCCGTGCGCTCAAGACGTCTCTCAATGTTGGAAGCCTTGGAGCATTGAGTTCCCTGGTAACAGTTAGGAGCGCGGGTAGCTTAACTTCGCAAAGGTATTTATCACCCATATCAGAAACGACCACAATTTTATCCCCGGCAACCTCCCGGATCTCGGAGACGTACGCGACATGGGGGACGTTCAATAACTCGGCAACTTCAGGGCCCACTTGACCCGTATCACCGTCAACAGTCTTCTCTCCACAGAGTATTAGATCGAATTCCCCGAGCTTCTTGATGGCGGCCGCCAAAGCCCGAGATGTCGCAATGGTGTCTGCTCCAGCGAATCTAGCATCTGTGAGGAGTATCGCATGATCCGCGCCCCGCGCCAAAGCCTCCCTGAGGCTGGATTCCGCCTGCTTAGGACCCATGCTTATAGCGGTTACAAGTCCGCCGAACTTCTCCTTAAGCCGGACCGCGGCCTCCAAGGCATGTAAATCGAAGGGATTCGTCTCCGCGGGAGCCGAGCTCCTATCAATCCTCCCAACTTCAAAATCGAACTTCACTTTCTCGATATCTGGAACTTGCTTAATCAAAACAACAATCCTAAAACCCCTCCCCACCCAATTCACCCCACTACCGAAAAAACTGGTAATTAAAATAACTAAAGTGAAAACTTGAGAGGGGTGAGAACTAGGAGGCGAGCTGAAATTATATAAAGAAGCATCAAAAAGGGTTATTCCGGAATTCAAAACGTGAGTCGGCGTAGTGGTGGAGCGCTGGGCCGTTAATCAAAGCAGAAACCTTAGGTAAAATAAAATACAACGGTAATAGAGTAAATGACTAGGCCCCGTAGCTCAGCGGCGGAGCGCCGGGCTGTTAAGCCTGGGATACGGGCGCGTGAGACCCGGGGGTCGCCGGTTCGAGTCCGGCCGGGGCCGCATCTCACATAATTGGGCAATTATGGGAGGAGAAAATGAGATTATAGGGAGTCCGTGGTGATCGGAAAATGCTGGGTGATTTTTGAGAGATCTAGAATCGATGGGGGTGATGGAGTTTAGGGTTGGTGTCTTTGAGAGAGTTTTTCATAGACCTTCATCACTACCTCGTAGTCTCTTTCGGTGATTCTTCTTATGCTACCCCTGAAGATGCGGGCGGGTAATTTTCTTCCTAGGAGAAGCGGCATCCGGTCCTTCAACTGGTCCAGTGTTATCATGAATGGCCACATCTCCATCTCCTCGAAATCGACTACGTAGTCGAAGCTGATCGAGGGCGACCCGATTATGTGGAATCTCTGTTCTTCGGTCATTGGGTGGGCTGGGCCGGCGAGGGCCCCTCTCCCCATGAAACCCTTCTCACTCAATTCCGTAACATAGAAGAGGACGCGATCCCCTTTTTGTAATTTCTTGAGGTTGGCTGCCTTAGAGTTTAGTGACCAAAACCTATTGGATACCCTGTTCGCTAAGACTTCGCGAGCTGGGATAATTTTACCCATGTGGATGTGGTCCTTTACAATAAACACCCAATAATTTGTCATACCCATTATAATCTCCAAAATTTATTTAAAAATTTAATCTCTGGATAGAACATGGGGAAGGGGTAAGTATTCAAATTACCGCCGGATAATACTTCCGAGGATCCGGATGAGCAATTTAATGATGAGCGGCGACTTCAGGGAATGTTTGAGTAGGATACCCGACTTAGATCCGGAGCTCTTCCTAGAATCCTGTAAGCGTCCGCTTCCAGAAGGCTTCAGGATAAACACGATTAAGTCATCTGAAGAGAACGTTTTGAAAAGGCTGAGGCAGAAGGGATTTGTATTCGAGAAGATTCCATGGGCGAGGTACGGCTACATCCTCAGGGATGGCGGTGAATTAGGGAAAACCCTAGAGCACATGGCAGGCCTCATCTACCTACAGGGACCCGTCTCAATGGCCCCCGTCGAGGTACTGGACCCGAAGCCCGGCGAAATAGTGTTGGATCTGTGCGCTGCACCCGGGAGCAAGAGTACGCAGATAGCCCAGCTCCTCGAAAATATGGGAGTACTCGTTGCTAACGATGTGAACCACGAGAGGATTAAAGCGTTATCCTCCAATCTTCAAAGGTTCGGCGTAATTAATTGTGTGATCACCTTAACCGATGGGAGAAAATATCCGAGGTTCGCGAGGGGGTTCTTCGATAAGGTGTTGATCGATGTTCCATGTAGCTCTCTGGGGATCATCAGCAAGAACTGGGGAATAGCTAAATCATGGTCTCTGGGTATGGTGGAGCGCCTGAGCAGAATCCAATACCAGCTGCTTGAAGCCGGATTCAATTGCTTAAAGCCTGGAGGCGTCCTGGTCTATTCTACTTGCACGCTCACGGTCGAGGAAAATGAACTGGTCATAGATAGGCTCCTAAAAAACTACAAGAACGCGAAGCTGGAAGATATCCGCCTTCCATCACTGAAGTCTAGGAATGGTGTTGTTGAGTGGAGTGGACGGCGCTTGAACCCGGACCTAGAAAAAGCAGTTAGGATCATGCCCTACGATAATTGGGCCGAGGGATTCTTCATCGCCAAGATCATTAAGGAGGTGGGGGGAAATGAAGTTAATGGATACCGGTGAGCGGAAGCATTTCGAGCTTAGATTGAGGAAGCAGTATGGCGTCGAGAATCCGTTTGAGGACCTCGTGCTGCTCGCAGCGGGTCGGGGGAGGGTTAGAGCGACGACTAAGGAGGCCTTAGAAGTCGCCAAGAAGCTCAGAAGGGTTCAACAAGCCGGGGTGTATATCGCCAAGATCTCGAAGGAGGATGTCATACTCTCTATAGAGGGAAGTCAAGTCCTGAATGGAAAGATCACAAAGAGCGTATTGGATCTTGATGAGGAAAGTGCTGAAAAATGGATGAGGGCCGAGGTCTTAGAAGTCCGAGGAAAATATGAGGGAAAATATGTTGTGGGTAAATGTGGGGACCTGTACCTCGGCTCTGGCAGGATCACGAGGGATGGAAAGCTTTACCCGCAGGTCGCTAAATGGAGGAGGATCCCCGTGGAGTAAAGTTCTAGGATTTCTTAAGTCGCTCTGCTTTTTCTAAGGCCCTATTTGAGAACTCCATGTCTCCGGAGAGCCTATAACAGTTGGAGGCCATGAGATAGGCCCACTCGGCATAATTATGGGACCCGCCTTCAAGGCTTTCACCAAGTCGCTCATATAGATCTCCAGCTTTCCTGAAAAATTCCCTAGCCTCATCCATCACTCCAAGTTTAACCGCGCATCTCGCAGCCGATAGAAAGTTCATGGCCGAGAAGGCTAAGTTATCACCTTTTTCCGCATTCTTAACGTAAATCTCTATGGCCTCCCTAAGCCTCCCACCTCTCTCAAGTTCATTTGCCCTCCTCCAAGAATCCTCTTCATCCACAGTTACCTCACCTCAACACCGCTATCTGGATTTAATTGTTATCTTGTAAGGTGTATATCTATCGGCGTAATATATTACGTATCCATGTCTCAATCCAACTTCATGAAATGTATTCGCCTCCAATTGGAGCTCTATTGCAGGATTTAGCCACCCCTCAACGAAGCTAAACGTATACGCGCTAAAGAGCAACTTATTTCTTTCATTAGTTGGTATGCCATTCAAAACCTTGACAAGGATTCCTTCATAATTCATTAAAGATGAATTTGTAGAAAGAGTATAATATACTTGTCTTATCCAAGGAGCGGTCTTCAATACAACGTAGTCGGCTCTCTCCAATAAGATTAATATGGATTCCAAATCATCCACGTAATTAGGCCCCTCGATGTAGAGGGGTTTATCGATCTTCTCCCTAATCTCCTCTATTAATGGCAATACATGGCCTATCCTATCACCTCTCATCCTCCAATCATCCCAATCCATCAAATAGATGCCATCGAACGCAAAATCCTCCATGACTCTCTCGATCTTTTCTGAGAAGTATTTGGCATAGGATATTTCCTGGCCCGAGAGCTCCAATGTTGAGTTAAACAACAACACCCCCCATGATCCCACTATATTCGGATGAGCCTTAATCCACTCCGTGGAAAATCCCTGGATCCCATATCGATAAAT
>JANXDQ010000001.1:75528-106037 GCA_025059415.1 Aigarchaeota archaeon | reverse complement strand
ACCCCCCATGATCCCACTATATTCGGATGAGCCTTAATCCACTCCGTGGAAAATCCCTGGATCCCATATCGATAAATCGTGTCCCGGGCTTTTAAGTAAATTCCCAACAACACTTTAACGTCCTTAGAATGCAGTGATTTAATTAGGAGAAGTAGATCTCGTTGGGTCCATCGATCATTGTTCACCCTAAAATTGAAGTATACTGTTACATCTCTATTCGGCTCGTATCTCTCATAGGTATTTATGAAATCAGGTGAAAGGGCGATCACGACATGGGTCACATTATAGTTTTTGAGGAATTGATCCACGCTCTTATCCGATCCCGGGACAAAGGCGGAATCGGGGCTCTCAGGAATCCCGATCCTAATCGGGGCATGGGGCATGACGACCCCCGTGGGAGTCGGATAAATGCAGGCCAATCCCATCAATATGACCAGCATGTAGATTGTCACATTCCACTTACCGATATACGCCGTATCAAACCTTTGTAGACCTAAATAATCCATCACGAGGGCGATGAAGCGAGTCCCGCCAAAGATCCCGGACACGATCATCAAAACATATGCTGGACTTATTTCATAGCTCTCCGCAACATAGAGTTGCCCCAAATATTCGAGACCATACCCAGATAAAATTATCCAAGAGGAGATAAGCCATAACGATGCGGCAGCAATCAATAGGCAGAAATTCCGCCTCACCCTTCTATCATACCAAAAATTCCCCGAGAGTATGAGCAATGGTATTAAGAAATTGATGTATTGAATGTTTACCTTCGGGGAGGTTGCGAGCAAAGATGCGACGATTAATGCGCATGCTCGGAGAAATCCCATCTCCCCAGAATGCATTTTCTTCGCTATGATCATCGTGAGTACCCCAAATATCACAAATGGTATGAACCAGAAATCTGACAAGCTGATGAATGCCGAGAGGGCGATCCAGTAAGTGAACGACCCAACGCTTTTCGTATGCTGTAAAAGGGCCTTGAAGTATTGTAGTGGGGAGCTAAGAAATGGCGTTGAGATTATAAAAAATAATAACGTGGAGGGGATGATCAACTTAACAATGAGATCTTTGATCGAGGCCTTTTTATCCTTAACTATGTAAATGAGGGCGGGCAGGAGTATTAATGCGGGGATTATTTTGACGGCTGCCCCCATTCCCAGCGTTATCCCAGCTCTAACATACCTTTCATCCAATACGTAGTATATGCCTAGTAATGCGAAGAGGACGGCGATAGAGTCAAACATCCCCCATATGGAGGACATGAAATAGGTGACTGGATTGAAAAGCCAAAGCACCACGGCGATCAACGACTTCCTTTCATCGAATCCGAGTCTCTTAGCTAATCGGTATAGGATAAAGGCCGCGATGATGTCTGCGATGATTATCGGTAATTTTATCAGAAAAACTTTGAGATGTAAACTTCCAAGAATATTTCCAAGCTTTACGGCGATGATGAGCCAGTAGAGCCATGTTGGGGGATAGGCGTAGAACCCCCAGGGATATTCGATGGGGTTATCGAAGTGATATATGTTGATCTCGTGTAGCCCAAGTTCCCCGGATTTTATCCAGATATACATGTCCCAGGGGTGGGCGTAGAAGGCTGAGGGGAGCAGGCGCGAAATCAAACCCATGAGTAGAATAATTATAAGTGGTGAGCGGTTCGCCCCCCTCATGAAGGTCATATTTCCATGTGAGCGAAGTTTAATATTAATAATCCTCACATGAGGTGGAGCCAAAATGTCTGGAGACTGGATCAATTTCTACTTCTATAAAGGCCCATCCTTCATAGGCGCTGCAAAAAGCTTCGAAGAAGCCGTGTACATCGCATTTGGAGTACCATTCGATGCCACGGCGAGCTGTAGGCCCGGGTCGAGGTTTGCGCCGCTATCCCTGAGGATGATGTCCGAAAATTTGGAAATTCCTGAGGAGGAATTGATCAAGCTGATCGACCTCGGCGACTTACCTCCGACAAATAGCGTTGAGGTGATGTTGAGAAGGGTTGGAGCTGTCGTTGAGGAAATCATGGCGCGTGGGAAGGTTCCGGTGATCCTTGGCGGGGAGCACACGCTTACCCTGGCATCCGGGTTAAAGGTTCCTAAAGACGTCACTCTTGTGATATTTGACGCGCACCTAGATCTCAGAGATGAATACATGGATACGCGCGTAAATCATACTACCTGGTTGAGGAGGTTAAATGAAGAGAAGAGGGATTTACGTACATTCGTCATAGGAGCCAGAGCATATCTGAGGGAGGAGCTTGAATATGCTAAGGAAAACGGCATAGAGATAGTCACAAGCCGCGAGATAAATGAAAATTTCCACGAAATATATGAAAGAGTATCCAAGATAATTTCAGGACCGGAGAAGGTATATCTGAGCATAGACGTCGATGTACTGGATCCGGGATACGCTCCAGGTGTTGGAAACCCTGAGCCATGGGGAATTTCTCCAGCCCATCTATTTCGGTTGATAAAGTTGGTCTCGGGCGGGGAATTGGTGGGAGTGGATGTTGTCGAGGTTAACCCACTTTTTGATAATGGTGAAAGCGCTGCGAATGCTGTTTACGCAATATATGAGGCGCTGTCGGCATCATCTACCACCTCCTCAAGAGCTTCGCGATGAAAAATCCATTACATAAATCCCTGTGCGGGTAAAGTCTTCTAGCCTCAGAGAATCCGCGTAAACCACCCGATCCGAGGGCTGGATCTATTTCGATTAACTTGAATTCTGAATGCCTTTTCAGGAAATCCTCCATTAGTATCTCATTTTCCTCAAGCGAGATGCTACATGTGGAATATATCAAACAGCCATTTTCCCTTACATGTCTCGCTGAGTTCTCCAACATCCTGGCCTGTAGCTTGGCGAACATCTTTACGTGCCTTGGTTTGATGAGCCATCTATATGCGGTTTCCCTCCAGAAGAGTCCGGTGGAACTGCAGGGCGGGTCGAGTAGGACTACGTCGGCTTTAAAGCTGAAGGGTAGCGGTATGGTCGCATCGGCGGCGACGTCCTCCACGATCTCTAACCCGGCTTTCCTAACCCTCATAAGATGGGTCTTGATCCTCTCGGGGGAGGAGTCAACAGATATTATCAAACCCCTGTTCCTCATCTGTATCCCCATCAACATCGTCTTTGATCCCGGGGCGGCGCAAACATCCAGGACGTTCATCTCGGGTCTTAATTCTGCGGAGTAGACCGCGTAATAGCTCGAGAAGTCTTGGATTAGTATGAGCCCACTCTTAATGAACTTTATGAGTCTATTAGTCTCCTCAACCGATTTCACGACATATATCCCTGGAAGCCTCGGATCTGGATCGAGTTCTATTCCGCTCTTTTCCAGCTCTTTCAAGATTTCTTGCTCCCGCAGCTTCAACGAATTTACGGCGGCATACATCACGGGCTTCACTTCGTCTTGGAACCTCATGAGTTCATGGGCCTCCTCCCTGCCAAGAATCTTGAAGAGAAATCCGATAAACCAAGGGGGATAGTTCTCTACTACCGGAATTTCCACGGCGCCTCGATTAATCGCCCTGACTACCCCTATCCATGGCTCTATGTCGCTGGGCCAAAGCTTCTTAAACACCCCTCTCAGGGCCATCACAAGCTCCTCAGGATCACCGAGGTTCAGCTTCGCGGATATCCCCGAGATTAATAGCTTGAGAAGGATCTTGGAGTCCTCTGAAACCTCCTCTCCCATTAAAAGTCTATTGAGCATCGGATCGACCCTATTTTCCCCGATGGCATAGACGTGGAGAAGCCTCCTAGCCAATCTTAGGATATTCGTTCTCGGATTCCTGGATTTTGCGGCCTGATAGAGTCCAGCCTTTAACGAGATTTCGGCCTCTACATGCCTCTTGATGGCGAGAAAGGCTAAAGCCACCGACTCGGCAACTTCTTCAACCCGCATCCTCGACATGAATCTTATTTAAGGGATCTTAACTTTAATCTTCCCGCTCCAAAACTCTAAATTACCGCCTTATCATTCATCTTATCTGGAATGGGTCAGACGTGTCTCGATGATCACATTCACAGAGACATTTTCTTTTTGATAGGGTGTAGTTATGATGGTAAGGTTGGGAAGGCTTATCTCAAGTTATTAAATGCTGAAACGCAAGAGGTTAAGATAATTTACGATGAGAGCGGGCACAAACCATACTGCTATGTAAAGGAGCCCCTGGAAAATGTTAAGGAGATGAAGTTGCCGGGAGTCGTCGATCTAGTCAGAGAGAATAAATATGATTTACTGAGGGATCAGGCAGTCGAGGTAATAAGGATAATAGCGAGCGACCCCCTGGCCATAGGCGGAAGCAGTAACTCGATAAGGGAGAAGATAAAGGCTTGGGAGGCCGATATTCCCCTACCACCTCTGCTACCTCTATGATATGCGGCTTACACCATGCGCTCCCTATTGCCTAGTAGATGGGAAACTGGTGGAGGCGGCGCCCAGTGAGGAGGAAATAAAGAGAAAAGTCGAAGCTGTCTTCGGAGATTTATCGGGGGAAGAGAAGAAACTTCTAACCTACTGGGTGAGCCTACTAGAGGCCGCTCAGCCGAGATTCAAATACCTCTCACTAGATATTGAGGTATTATCGCCCGTTTCCACGAGGGTCCCATCGCCGACGAAGGCCAGGGACAAAGTAGTCGCGGCCGCGTTAATCGGCAGCGATGGGAGGAGGGAAGTATATCTCCTGAAGACGCCGGGTTTCAAGGAGCCCAAATGTGATCAGTTCGAGGCCAAGATATACGAGGATGAATCCCAGATGCTGAGAGAGATATTCAGAGTAATCGATAGTTATCCAGTTGTGGCGACATTTAACGGCGACGACTTCGACATGCCTTACCTAAGACATAGGGGCGAGGTTTTGAACATACCGAGGGAGCAGATTCCAATATCTCTTGGGAGGGAGGGCGCGTCCCTCAAACACGGGATACACATCGACCTCTACAAACTATTCATGAATAGGAGCATACAAGTTTACGCCTTCGACAACAGGTACAGAGAACATACGCTGGGGGCCATTGCCCAAGCCCTCCTCGGGAAAGGCAAGATCGAGATAGAGAAGCCCATAGGAGAATTAACCACCGAGGAGCTCGCGAGATACTGTTTCCAAGATGCTTTATTGGTCCACGAGCTCCTAACATCCGATAACGAGTTATTGCTAAAACTCTTGGTCGTTTTATCGAGGATAAGTAAAATGCCGATCGAGGACGCGTGTCGACACGGCGTATCGGGGTGGATCAAGAGCCTACTCTATTTCGAACATAGGAAGCGCGGATGCCTAATACCGCGATCAGACGAGCTCATTGAAGAGAAGGGGGTGATCTCGACTAAGGCCGTAATAGAGGGGAAAAAGTATCGCGGCGCGATCGTCGTCGACCCGGTCCCCGGAGTCCACTTCACCGTCACGGTCTTAGATTTCTCATCTCTATATCCATCAGTCCTAAAGGAGTGGAATCTCAGCTACGAGACCGCGAGATGCCCCCATCAAGAATGCAGGAATAACGTGGTGCCCGAGACGACGCACTGGATATGCAGGAAGAGGAGGGGGATCCAGAGCGAGGTCATAGGATGCCTCAGGGACATCCGGGTGCGCTGGTATAAGCCGAAGAGTTCGGATCCAAATGTCCCAGAAGCCCAGAGGAGGTGGTACAGCGTCGTCCAGAGGGCGCTGAAAGTATTCCTAAACGCGGCATACGGCGTCTTCGGATTCGAGGAATTCCCACTATACTGTCCCCCGGTCGCCGAGAGCACGGCCGCGATAGCCAGATACGCGTTCAAGAAAGCCGTGGAGAAAGCGAGCGAACTGGGGGTAGAGGTTCTTTACGGCGACACCGACAGCCTCTTCCTGAAAACAACAAATGAACACGTGATAAATGAACTGGTGGCATGGGTAAAGAAGGAACTCAACCTCGACCTAGAAATAGACAAACGGTACAGGTACATAGTCTTCTCCCAGAGAAAAAAGAATTACCTCGGAGTCACGGATAAGGGCGTAGTCGATGTAAAAGGCTTAACCGGCAAAAAGAGCCATATACCGAGCTTCATCAAGGACGCGTTCGAAGAAATGTTGAAGATCCTAGGCGAGGTGAAATCTGAGGGAGAATTTGAGGAAGCGAAGATGAAGATCGCGGAGATCCTTAAGTCGAAGTATTACACTTTAAAGAAGGGAGAATACAACCTAGAAGATCTCTCATTTAAGGTGATGCTCTCTAAAGGCGTCGACAAATACGTGAAGACCACCCCTCCCCACGTTAAGGCAGCTCGAAAGCTCATTAACAAGGGAATACAAGTGGTCCCCGGAGACATAATCGCCTATGTCAAAACAAAGGATAGCGACGGCGTCGAACCATTGGAGCTCGCTAGGAAAGATCAGGTCGACGTCGATAAATACATAGAATATCTGATGTCAACGTTTGAGCAAGTCCTAGACGCGCTTGGAATAGACTTCGATAGAATCGTGGGCATAACAAGCCTCGAATACTTCATGTAAACATCATATAATCCAAAATAATTATCTTATGCGAGTGGATTACAATGGTGTTGGTCATTGAGAGGGTTACTGTTGGGCCTTTGGACACGAATTCATACGTGGTCTTCGACTCAGGTAGAAGAGAGGGAATCCTCATAGATGCGGGAGGCGACCCCGTAAAGATCTTGTCAGTTATAGAGGGATGTAATTTAAGGATGACCGGGATATATTTGACCCATGGACACTTTGATCACGTCCTTGCGGTTAATGACTTGAAAAAAGAGTTGAACTGCGGGTTTTATATTCATGATCATGATCGGGAGATACTGCTCCAAGCACCTTTGGATGCTGAACGCTTATTGGGATTATCCATTCCAAGGCCTCCCCCTCCAGATGGAGGAATTAAGGAGGGCGATGTGATATATGTGGGCGGCTTTAAGCTCGAAGTAATCCATACACCTGGACACACTCCGGGAAGCGTCTGTTTCGTCGCGGATGAATGCGTCTTTACTGGAGAT
The DNA here is from genome assembly GCA_025059415.1 of Aigarchaeota archaeon. Taxonomy (GTDB): domain Archaea; phylum Thermoproteota; class Nitrososphaeria_A; order Caldarchaeales; family Wolframiiraptoraceae; genus Wolframiiraptor. Next base: position 99,046 of record JANXDQ010000001.1, on the reverse strand, counting down.
ACGCTCTTCGCCGGCTCCATCGGTAGAACGGATTTAGCGGGAGGCGATCTTGAGAAATTAATCTCATCTATTCAAAACAAATTGTTCGTTCTCCCAGATGATTGCGTGGTTTATCCAGGTCATGGGCCATCGACCGTGCTCCGCGTGGAAAAACTCATGAATCCATTCGTTGGGAAAGGTGGTCTATTTAGGAAATGAGCAAAACCGCGTCTACGTCCTTTGTAGGATCGGGTTCTCCAGCTCCACGAACATGTCGAGCGTTAATTGGGCTATTTCACGGCATTTTCTCGTTAAATCTCTGAGGAATATCACGGATCGGGTTAAAAATCTATTAAGTGCTGGGTCTTTGATTGTTTTCTCATGGATGGCATCTTCTATGACCGTTGAGAAGACATCCTCCGAGACGCTAAGAACATGGGTTGCGCGTTCAAAGTTTATAGAAAAATATGCGGTCAAGGTGTCATCAAATAATTTCGAGGCGGATTCAAGTGAGTAACTCAAGACCCGATAGATTTCCGGGTTCGCCCATATCCTTTTCCTCATCTTCGAAACCTCCTCGGCGAATAGAGTGAGGTCATCGATGACTCCACGAAGTATGTGCGCCACGAGTATCGCTGAATAGATGTGGGCGCCGCTTCTAGGTTTCAGGAATCGTCCAGTCTCCTGCCTCTTGAAATATGAAATTAAGAGCCGGCTATGGAGTTGGAGGATCTCTAAAGCCCTTTTCCTTAAATCGGCTATGTATGGGATGAGTTCATACCTCCTCGTGGTAACGAAATCCATGAGATTACTGAAGATTGTTGAGGTGATGAGGTGGATCCTCCTCAACAGGTCATCTAACTGATATTTGGAATGATCTAGGATGTTTTGGATGATGAGTTTTGACCCCGTTTCCTCGATTATGTCAAAGCCCGGGAGGGCTTCCGTAACAGTTTTCTTTACGGATTTCAGGGCCTCTGGAGTAGCCATGCCGGTAAAAGAGATCTCAATAGAGTCGTATCCGGCTCTATAGCAGGCCGTGATCAGCCTTGCCAACTGCTCCGAGCTCCTGCAGAGCTCCGCATTTATCCTACAGGGGAAGAGCCTCGGCCTCGTCTCTAGAGGCTTTATACATAGGCTCCCGTCAAGCTCTTCACTAATCTCCAAGGCATCCCCCGGCTTAAGGCCTCTATCCACTACCCATCGCTTTGGGAGAGAGATCGCGTAGGTTGCCTTACCAACCCTTTGAAGTCTTCTAAAGATGATCTCTGAGGGCTTCCCGGTCATGGTGTCTACTTACATTACTTACAAATTTCAACATAAGGTTTATGTAATATCTTCTAAGGGGGAAACGAGGGGGTTGGAGAATGATGTTGTTCCCAGATAAGCAACCCAAGATGTCCCTGAGGAGGAGTTATGCGAACGGCTACAAGTACTGTTCCCGCTGCCGCGTCTACTACCTCACCGATAGCGTCAGGTGCCCATATTGCGGGATATTGCTGAGGAATTCTCCGAGGAAGAAGAAATCACTGAGGAATGCCAGGGTAATAGAGGTCTCCGAGGGCGTCGTGAAAGAGGCTTCGAGGGTCAAGGTCGAGGTCAAGGCTGAGGCATAAGACACGCCTGGGGCCGCGTCCTAGCCGGGCCAGCTCATTCCATCTTCTAAATAATCTTGGCAGCTTCGGGCTTATCGGATAAACTTATCTCCTATTTATCTCCTCTTTGGAGTGGTAATGAGGCTTAGGCTCTGGCTACTTGACGTGGTCTCGGAGCAGGAGACGGCGGAGCCGCTTCTCTGGCTTTGGTGTAAGGACGAGAATGGAGCAACCTGGGTAGTAAAGCAGAGGTATGTGCCGAGCTTTTATCTAGTCGGCGATCTTAAGGGGGCGGAGCCCACACTCGAGTCGGAGAATCTAAGATGGGAACATTGTGAAAGGCGGATCAGGGGTAGACCGGTCGAGGCCATAAGGGTATATGTCGAGAGCGGCGACTCCGAGAAAGTCGCCGAAAGACTTGCTAAGAGGGCCGGCGGGAGAACCGGGGTCTACGAGGAGGATATACGGCCCGCGGTGAAATATTTCTTGGAAACCGGCGTCAAGCCCTGCTCCTGGATAGAGGTTGAGGGGGAGCATGTAGGTGATGGGGAAGGAGTGAGCTTCTTCGAGGCCGAGGCCGTCGACGCTCTCGAGCCATCGCCTCCGCCTAAGCTCTCAGTCGCGGCCGTGGACTTCCTCTTCTTCTCCGAGAAGGGTTCTGCGAAACCCGAACGCGACCCGATAAGGCTGATCTCGGTATGCTTCAACGATGGGGAGAAGCTTCAATTCGAGGGCGGCGAGGCGGAGATCATAACTTCCTTCAGCGAGGCCGTCAGGAGAAGGGATCCGGACGTGATAGTGGGGTTCGGGCTGAACCGCGTCCAGTGGAGCTACTTTGAGGAGCGCTCTAGGAGGATCGGCGTGAAGCCGTTGGTTGGGAGGTTGGAGGCCGAGCCGAGGACGAGCCTCCATGGCCATGTCTCCATACGGGGTAGACTAAACATCGACTTGGATGATATGGCCAGGGAGATCCCGGAGCTGACGGTTGAGACGCTCGAGGAGTTCATCGAATACCTCGGCATCGAGATGCCCATCGACATTATAGGGGAATACGAGCTCGCGGATAAGTGGGCTAAGGATGAGGAAACCGTGAAGAGGTATTCCATGCAGAGAGCCGAGGCCATATTGAGAGCATATGAGGCCGTCAAGGACTTCATCTTTAGCCTGAGCGAATTGACCTCGATGCCGGCTGACTATGTCCTAACCGCTTCCGCGGGATTCAGGGTTGAAAACTACTTGATGGCGCTCGCCGTAAAGGTGGGGGAGCTGATCCCGAAGAGGACCGAGATACCGCATATAAGTTATCCGGGAGGCTTGGTAAAGGCACCGTCCCCCGGAATACATGAAAACGTCGCGGTCCTGGACTTCAGATCAATGTATCCGAGCCTCATGATCAAATACAACATCTCCTTCGACACGCTCAGCGACGAAGGGGAAAACATCGCCCCAAATGGATACAGGTTTAGATCCAGCCCGGAGGGGTTCCTCCCACACGCCCTGAAAACGTTGCTCGAGGAGAGGAGGAAGATTCAGGAGAAGCTGAGGCAGGTGCCGCCGGACAGCGTCGAGGCCAGGGTTCTAGACGCCCGGCAGAGAGCAGTCAAGACAATCGCCAACGCGATCTACGGCTACACAGGGTGGGTTGGCGCCCGGTGGTATACCAGGGAAGTCGCGGAGGCAACGACCGCGTGGGGGCGGGAGGTGATAAGCTCGACGATTAAGAAGGCGGAGGAGCTCGGAATGCGGGTCGTCTACTCGGACACGGACTCCCTCTTTCTCAAGGACCACGAGGGAAAACTCGGGGAATTGATCAGGTGGATAGAGGGCGACCTGGGGTTAGAGGCGAAGATAGACAGGATCTTCAAGCGCGTAATCTTCACGGAGGCGAAGAAGAGGTATGCTGGGATAACCGAAGAGGGCGCGGTCGAGGTGGTCGGGCTCGAGACGGTGCGCGGGGACTGGAGCGAGATAGCGAGGGAGGCCCAGAGAAACGCCCTCGAGGCCCTGCTGAGAACCGGCGATCCGAAGAAGGCCCTGGAAAAGGCGAGGGAATACGCGAGGATGGTGAAGCGCGGCGCGGTCGACCTCAAGAAGCTCGTGATCTGGAGGCAGATAACGCGGCCCCTAAGCGAATACGCCGCCACCCAGCCCCACATAGTCGTCGCCAAGATCATGATCGACGAAGGCTGGAAGATCCAGCCCGGAGACAAGGTCGGCTACATAGTCGTCAAGGGGCCTGGGCCGCTTCACGCGAGGGTTAAGCCATACTTCAAGGTCATGAGGGATGAAGTCGACTGGAACTATTATTTAGAGAAGCAGCTTGCCCCAGCCTGTGGACGGGTCCTCGAAGCCGTTGGGGTGAACCCGGAGCTGATCCTGGAGACCGCGGGAGAGCCCACGTTGATGGAGTTCCTCGAATAGGCCCTCACATCTTCCTATCAAAGTAGATGTTCTTGCCATATGCGGAGAGCGGTATGCCCAGGGCGAAGTCCGAGTTTTCCATCAGGCCGAGTTTGAGGGCCGCGGCACCTATGGAGAACATTATCCTGTTGTCGATGTTTAGGAGGGAGGCGGTCTTGGCCGCGGAGCCGACGGCGATTCCGAGGTCTATCAATTGGAAGGCACACATGGGGCCCACGAAGTCCCTTCCCTGGACCTTGATGGCTTTCTCGAATTCCTCACAGGTCCCGTGTCCACAGGCTCCACAATTGAGTCCCTTAGGCTTCGAGGACTTGACCCCGATCAGCAACACGGCTTGAGACCGCCTCACATTGTTGGAGTCCCGTACGAAAAACGCCCTCTCCGTCTCCTTCCCGATCTCTTCCATTTTATCGGCCAATTTATTCAACTCTTTTTCATTCTCGATTAGGACGATTTCGACCTCATCTATTCCGCGGGTTTTTGGAGCCGTTCTGGCGCTTATGGACATTAGATAGGCGCCCTCGACTATGGCAGGCTTCAAATCCACGCTCATCAACGCCCTCTACACCCAGACCCCATATATAGAGTTTCCAACCCCCGGAAAGCCATGACTTATAGGATGCCATACACCAATTAGACTTGATGGGCGAACTCGCTTACTTCGGCGACCTCCACCGGGCCGCGGAGAGGATACGTGAATCAGGCCTCGACGCCGTCGTGATCTTTCACGATGACGCGGATGGGCTCTGCGCCGGCGCCATAGCCTCATTGGCCTTGGATCGGGTCGGCGTAAAACACAGGCTGGTATGTGTAGAGAAGCTTTCCCCTGAGGTCGTCAAGCTCATCCATTCCCTGGGCGAGGCCCTCTACATCTATGTCGACATAGGGTCGGGGAGAGCCGACTTGATCGCAGAGCGGGTCGAACGCAGCGGCGGAGAAGCGGTAATAGCGGACCACCACGATCCGATGAAAGTCGAATCCGAGAAACTGATCCACCTAAACCCGGAGCTATATGGGTATAGTGGGGAAATCGACGCGAGTGGCTCAACCGCCACCTACCTCCTAATGCGCGAGGCTGTAGACATGAGGGATGCGGCGTGGATGGCTGTCATAGGCTCAGCCGAGATCCCCGGCGCCCTAAGAGGCCTTAACAGGGTCGCGCTCGGGGATGCGGTTGGAGGTGGAGACGTCGAAGTGCTGGGATCGGGTGAATCCGAGAAATACGTCATCAAGTTCTTGGACAAACCATGGGACAAGTCTTCATCAACTTTGAGCGCGATAGGGAGCATGGGCTATTATGAGGGCGCGCCGATCACGGCGGTCGAGAACCTCAAGCGCAGGAGGGTGCCCGAGGAATTGGCGAAGAGATTTGAGGAGCTCAGGAGGAGGAAATTCGCACAGGCGCTCGCCGTGATCTCGAAGAAGGGGGTGAACTCTGGAAACTATGTCCAGTGGTATCATCTCGGAGACCTCTTCAGGGGGTTGGGGTCGAAGGCCCTCGGGACGTTCACCTCAACACTCAGCTATCGAAAACAGGTCGACCCCAAGAAGTACTTGGCAGGATTCATGAACTTTCTACCCGATATACCCGGATTAGGGAGGATCGAGGGCGACTGGGTGAAGACCTCGATCAGGGCCCCCAAACAGCTATCAAATCAGATAAATAGGGGGGCAATGCCGCCTGTTTCCACACTAACGATCAAGGCCTCCGAGGCGGTGGGCGGATCAGGTGATGGACACAGCCTCGCCGCATCGGCCCTCATTCCAGCCGGAAGAGAACGCGACTTCATCAACGAATTCGAGGGGCTTGTGGAGGAATTTAGATCCGGGCGGAGACCCTGATTTAGCCCAAATCAAATAGAGATCATATAATGTATCGGGCCCGTCTTCCTCGGCTTGGAGACGCTTCAAGGGGGAAGAGCCTATCAGGTAAATCCCTTCAGTAGACCGGCAACCCCGCCGAAAGCGCTCTTCAACATCGATCCCTCTTCGTGTTCGGAGGATATCAGCTCGACCCTGACTCCGGCTTTTTCGGCTTCCTCTATATAGAAGTCCACTAGGGGCCTCTCCTCGACGAACCCCAGTCCAGTTTGACCGCATCTCTCGCACGGCTTGGAGAGCAGCTCAGGAACCTTCACGGTCTTCTCGGATTCATCCATCGTGTACTCGTATTCAGCTCCACAGTTACCACATCTAATCTTGATTCTCGATTTTTCCAGGTCCTCGGAGAGGAGGAGTATTTCCAGCAATCCGCTTCTAAGCACCCTTAGGACCTCACCTTCCCCGTAGACCGCCCTTCCATTTTCCTTCGTCGCCTCATCCATTAAATCCCTCACAAGCCTCTGCTCCTCGACCATCCTGAGTTCTTTGAGGAAGTTCTCGGCCCTGTTTATCGCCTCCCTGATCCCCTCGCGCCCAGAATAGGATGTGTCAACGATGTGTATCTTGTCTTTAAACGTGTAGTGTAGATATCCCTTCTCGACGAATTTCTCCTTAGTCGGCCCCGGGCCGGCCACTATGATCCCCTTGATCTCAGGATATTTGAGGAAGACCTCGTTCGCGTGGGCCGCAACCCGCTTGTAATATTCATTGAGATTCATCTCCCTTAGTCTCTCAAATCTCCTGGCCGATTGGCCTCCGGCATGATGTTTCCCGGGCACTCCGGAGGTAAAATTCTTGAGCTCCGAGACCCTCCTCCCCCTGATAACCGCAACCGCCGCCTCCTCATTATCAATTACCAAGATGCCGTAGACATCCTTCTCCTTCAAAAGCTCCTTCAATGGCTCGAGATAGAACTTGCTATCGCAGCGGTAGAGTAGGAGATTTACTGGCTCAGGCGGCACTATGTGGTATACTTCGATTTTCTCGTTTCCGACGCCGCCGTCCTGGGGTATGGCGCCGCTGAAGACCACCAGGCCCGTCGGGCCGGCTCTCTCAAAGAGCTTCAGCCTCTGGATCGCGCTCTCGATGGCGTCTTGGACGTTCTTCCTGGTGCTCTTCGACTTTATGTTCGCGGCGGTTGCATATTCCTGCCTCAAGTATCCTATGATGTCGGCGATGGGCTTATTCGGCGGGATGTATATGGAAATAAGCTCCGTCCCCTTACCCTCCCTCGACTCAAGTTCATTAATCAACTTCTTAAAGCGATAAAGCGATACAGAATCCCTTCTATCGAGTTTAATTTGCATAGAGAGTCACCCCTAACAACTGTAGTAGTCAAAGCCAGCGAACCGGTTTACGGGAATTTTTGCGCAATCCCTTTTCCCGAGGACACTCGTATAAACCGGCTTAAATGTTTTTAGCCCCCCCGACGAACCCCAAAACGTCCTCCAGTCCGCCCTCTTCTTCAAGCGTCTTTATCCAATCTATTTCGCAGCTGAGGGACTTCACTCCGCCTCCTAGAATCTTCTCGGCGACATCCAACGCTAGTTTCGGGAGATCGCGTCCGGTGACATCTAACTGCACTATCTTATCTACCTCAAATCTGCCCATGGCATCGTAGAGGGTTTGATCTATGAGCTCTGCCAAAACGTTTTCACGGATCTTTTCAAGGGGATATCCTCTCTCCTTCAGGATGCGCATCAACTCCGTTGGCCTCATTCTCAAGATTATGGCGACTTCGACTTCGACTCCGCGGGGCTTAAACGCATAGATAGACGCTATGACCGCTCTTTCACCCCTGAGCTCAGCCCCAACCACGATTGAGACCCTCTTCAAGTCTATGATGTAGCTCTGGGACCTCCTATTATAACGCGAGTATAGGCCCCGTTCTCTCACGAACTCCGGGACGTCGAGGAACCTCGCATTCAAGGCCGAGGCCAGGTGTTTTCCAAATGTGGTCTTACCGACTCCAGCGACTCCTAAAACCATTATCGCCGAACCCTTTATAGGCCTCAAAGGAACCGAATAACTTGGCCCATAATAGAGCTTAAATCTTATCCGATGAGAACTTGCTGACGATGACTTATGCCCGAGTTGAGGAGAGATCCCCTGACTGGGAGGCTGGTATCCTATGCTCCGGAGAGGGCTAAGAGGCCCCTCCCATCCCCAGAGGCCGCTCCACCCCTACTCGATGACCCAGCCAAGTGTCCCTTCTGCCCCGGGAAAGAGGACGCGCTCGCACCCGCCACACTCATCTTAGTTAGGACGGGAGTTGGCGTGAGGTTTGGACGCGAGGAGGGGGCGGAGAGGAAAAAGAACTGGGTAGCGAAGTGTATCCCGAATCTTTATCCGGCGTTCTCCATAAACGACGTTTTGAGGGATGGGTCTGGATCGAGAAATGTCTCGGGGATCCACGAGGTATTAATCGAGACGCCGACACATGATGCGGATCCATGGAGGCTTTCAGTCGACCAGCTTCAATTCTATCTCCTAACGCTGAGGGAAAGATTGATCCAAATCGAATCTGACCCGAGGATGATCTACGCGTGTTTCGGGAAGAATCATGGCCCACATTCGGGTGGATCTCTCAGGCATCCACATAGCCATATCTTCGCCACGCCCATAACGCCGCCACTCATAGAAATAGAATCTGAGAAGCTTCATGAAGGGGACTGCATCCTATGTGATATCGCGCGCGAATCTCAGAACCCGAGAACGATTATCTCGACTAGGTCCTTTTTAGCTACGTGTCCATGGGCGAGCAGGGAACCCTTCGAGATCATGATGTTTCCAAAGAGGCATGAGCGGAGATTCATCGATCTCGACGATGACGGGATACTCGAATTGGCCACGGCCCTCTCCACGATATACAAGGCCTTGGACAGAGTATTGAAGTCCCCATCCTTTAACCTAGTCCTCCACACAAAGCCGAAGGATCGAGGAGACTTCCATTGGCATCTAGAACTCGTCCCACGCGTTTTAATGCCCATGGTCTCCGAGGTGGGCTTAAACATCTACGTTAACACAGTCCTACCAGAAGAAGCCGCAGAAAAATTGAGGTCAACGATAAGCCTGCTATGAATCCTCTGGGGACATTAAAAGAAAAGCGAGATTCCCCAAATAATTATCCCTGAGGATCGGAGATGAAGAGGAAGGTTGCGGATTATTCATGGATTCTCACTTTCATCATCGGCGGCCTCATCAATGCGATGGCCAATAATATCCCAGTTACGGCTAGAGCCGCTATATACGGGAATACGGCGATATAGGATCCGAATACGTCCTTGACCTGTCCTACAAGCAGGTTGCCGGCTACTGCCCCCGCCCCATAGGCCGTGAATACGAGGCCATAGTTTCTAGCGTAGTCCTTCATTCCGAAGAAGCTGGCAGTGGCGGCTGGAGCTATCGCAAGCCATCCACCGAGATTTAGCCATAAGATCGCAAAGGCCAACGTGTACACCGCTATGGATGCCGGATAAGAGTATATCAGCATCGAAGCTATGGAGATCAACGTGAATGAGAGAACTGCGGTGCCCATCGGTTTTATTTTATCCGTGATCCATCCAAACAGCGGCCTGCCAAGGCCATTGCAGCAAGCAAAGGGAATGACCAATGCCGTTAACGTGGCAGATATCTCGGCCTCACCTAAACCGATATTTTTTGCAACTTCCAATCCAACGGGCTTTGAGACCCCGATCGCCATCAAGCCGGCGAGAGTTCCCAGAGTGTAACAGAGCCAAAGGCCATAAAAGGTCCTCGTCTTAACCATTTCGTGCCTCATGAAATCCGTCGCAAACGACTTTGCAGCGGCCGGAGGTGTCCAACCCTTCGGTCTCCAATCCGCCGGTGGAAAGCGGAGTATCGAGGCGCAAACAATTATTATCGCCAAGAACATTGCGCCGAGAATTCTAAGAGCATTCTGGACTCCATAGAAAGCCGTTAAGTAATCCATGAGTGGACCAATTATTGCCGCTGAAAATCCGAACCCCAAGATCGTCAAGCCGACTGCAAGCCCTCTTCTATCCGGAAACCACTTTCCAGAGGTGACTATGGGGCAATTGTAGGCTACGCCGACACCCAATCCCCCTATAACTCCATATAGGAATACCAGGGCTAGAGGAGATGTCGCGAAGGAGGCCGCAAACCATCCGACTCCAACGATCACTCCACCGAGCATGGCTATTTTCCTCGGCCCATATCTCTCGATGTATTTGCCCATCAGAGGCATCGTCAAGGCGAAGAAGGCTAGGAAGATGGAGAATGGTAATTGCATCTCCGTGGCCGTAACCTTTAGGCCATAACCCTCCGGAGGCGGAGCTTCAAAGAGCTTCTTGAGCGGCACCTGTATTATGCTATAAGCGTATATTGCTCCCAGGCATATGTTGATGATCAGCCCAGAGATTACGAAAATCCACCTTCTCTTCTCCAACTCCATTCCAAGCAACTTCATCACACCGTCCATTAGGCCAAATTGGTCAAATAGGTCGGACATGATTAGATCTAAAAAATGTTTCGGATGGAACATGATTAACATGCTACAACCATTTTCAACGGTGATTGACCGACTTAACCGGGAGAAGCGTATTCGAATAAATCCAACTATGATTTTTGCCCATCACCTCGAAACCACCATAAAACCTAAAATCGGCCCCTACCCCATAAATCCAAACGAGAGAAAAAGCGGGGGTAGCCAAGTTTGGTCAAAGGCGCAGGGCTTAGGACCCTGTCCCAAAGGGGTTCGTGGGTTCAAATCCCACCCCCCGCACCAGCAGTTTAGCACTCTGAGAGGATCTGACGAGGTGAATAGGTTTTGTCGTAGGCCGTGTAATCGCGGAACACGTTCATTTACGGAGAATGGAAAATAGGAGGATGCTGCTAAAAACCCTTTTTGGGAAACGCATAAAAGCGGCCGGGGCCATTTTTTCATTTTGTGAAACATGGTAGTGGGGCTCGAACCTTAGTGATCTTAGCCACATGTATAATTCTAGCTATGCTGGGCGCTTACTCCTTTCTTTCAGTAATACGTGAATCTGAAAGTAAATTTCCATCAGAGGAAGCATCTACCTCACATGAGGCTCTCGAGTTGCAAGATGCTGTTAAAACCCTTCAGAAAAAAGTAGAAGATCTTGAAAAATCATATCTAATACTTGAATCGAATTATAATATTTTAAATTCAAATTATTCTTTGATTTATGAGGATTACAAACGGCTTCAGGAACGCGTGAAGCAGGCGTCAAAAAGAGTTTTAATGAAGCCAGAGGATTTGCCCGAAATTATTTACTTGGCTACTACTAGAATATCTATGCTAGAGTTTTTACTATATCGGATAAAAATCTCCCAAGATAATCAACCAGAAGTAAAAGCTGGAAAAATATTTACCTGGATCTTAATGAACCTTCAATACATCCCAGATGACTTTCACGAATTAGTGGTTCATGGAGGCATCTTACAAATTCAAGACCACATATCTTTACCGGAAGAAGTTATAGATAGAAGAGGAGGCGACTGTGAGGATTTAGCAATTTTGACATATTCCCTCTTAGATAAAGTGAGGGGCGACTCTGAAAGTGTCTATCTAATAGCATTGGAGGGGGTATCACCATATTCTTATCGTTATAGAATTGGATGGGCTCACATTGCCATTCTATATAAGATAGGGGATGAGTTCATGATCATTGATCCAGCAGGAGTTTACATAACTGATAGGAAATATACAATGAGGATATTCCTTGAGATGGGCTCCGAAGGGGGAGAAGGGCATGCAATAATCCATTTGGATCCCTTAACGCTCCCACCGCAATTAAAGGATCAACTAGTTAAAAGGGGGGTGGCGGATCTAACATTCGCGCCAGGCTCCTCTATCAGATCAGCGACAATAGAGGAAACATTGTTTGAGTGGATCGGGGAGTGGGAGAAGACTGTGCCTCAAATTCAAGTGGTTTTTGTAGCAAACTCAACCTTCTATAGGAGTTTTAACTCGACACAGGAATTTCTAGACTTCGTTAATTCTGGAGGTCTAACTAATCAATATAAGAAAAACTAAAACGATAATTATACAACATTACAATCTAAACTATGCTTGAATCTTTAAATCAAACTTCCATATATTCTTCATGACTTGAGTTCTTCTTGGTTTCAGGATAAGGCTTATAGGAAGCAGATAGAGATCTTAAGAATCTTAAGCGAGTACAGTAAGCCCGTGGGCTCATCAATCATTAGGAAGGAGTTGGCGAAGAGGGGGTTCTTCCTAAGTGAGAGGGCGATAAGGTATCATCTAAAGATCTTGGAAGAGCGGGGACTCGTGGAGGGCCACGAAAGGGCGGGGAGAATGATCACGGGCACCGGCCTCGAGGAGCTTAGCAAGGCATTGGCCTATGAGAGAATGGGGTCGATCCTGACGGAATATCTGGCGCTCGCCTATGAGACGACCTATGCCCCCAATGAGGATAGAGGCGAGGTGGTGACGAACGTCTTCTTGATGGATAAGAAGTTCGAGGAAACGGCTCTCACGATAATAAGAGATCTTTATGATGCAAAGCTCCTGCCATCACCCTATGTAAAGGTCTTAGATGAGGAGGAAGAATATCGGGAACTGGCCGTCCCCCATGGTAAGATGGCGATCTTAACGGTCTGCAATCTAACCGTTGACGGCGTTCTACTAAAAAATGGGATACCGTTGATCCTGAAGTATGGGGGCTTGGTGCAGTTTCTCAGGGGTAAGCCGGTGAGGTTCGTGGACATAATTTCCTATGAGCATGTGACGATCCACCCGCTGGAGATCTTCGTTTATAAACAGGCGACGACGATTCTTAGGATTCTCGAAAACGGATCTGGACTTATACCGGCGAATATGAGGGAGATACCCGCGGTGGCCAAGGACAGGGTGATCGAGGTTATAGGGGCGCTTGAGGAAAGGGGGTGGGGAGGGATCCTGGCGGTTGGGATGCCAAATGAGCCGATCCTCGGAATCCCCGTATCAATGGATAGATTCGGGGTCTCGATGGTTGGGGGAGTCACTCCGGCCGCGGCCATGAAGGAGGCCGGGATAGACGTAGAGGTATTCGCCCCTCATTGCCTAGTAGACATAAAAGACATGAAGAAAATTTAAGTCCAAAATCTCTAACGATTACCCCCCTTATATCCGCTGGATTTCGCCGGCAGATCGGTTGATGCGGAAAACGGCATCCTATTACCATATATTTATATCCAGCCATGTCTGCCTTTTTCAGAAGATGTGGGAGTGAGAGAGATGGATTCGAGGTATCTAAATTCGAAATCGACGACTTGGACGTCCCTCAGGGTTAGAGATCCGGCGGGCGCTTCCGGGATGTGTCCCCTCTGCATCGACGAGTGCCCATTTATCTGCGAGATATCCCTCTCGGCCTTTAGGGGGAGGGAGGCCCTATATCCCGCTCCCTTCCTCTTCGGGCACGCCACCGCCGGAGCCGTCAAGGACTATGGCCTCGATTGGAGTCACTTCAACTTCCACTGCGAAGTTCGAGGAGCTCAAGGGATAGTCCCTGATCCGGATGAAGCATTATTCCCAAATGTCGATGTGGAGGCGAGGGTGGGCGGTGTAAGGCTGAAGGTGCCGGTAATCACCGGAGCCCTTGGGTCGACGGAGGTCGCCGCTAAACATTGGAAAAGCATCGCGGTCGGTGCAGCCCTTTCCGGCATAATCGTCACGATAGGTGAGAACGTCGGTGGCATGGATCCAGACGCCGTGATAAGTGGTGGGAAGATCGCTAAGTCCCCAGCCCTCGAGGAAAGGGTCAAGGCATATAGGGAGTTCTGGGACGGGAAATACGGCGGCATAGCCGTTCAAACCAACGTAGAGGATGAGAGGCTCGGGGTGGACTATTATGCAATAAGTAAGCTCGATGTCGAAATCGTTGAGAGAAAGTGGGGGCAGGGAGCAAAGGCGATCGGCGGAGAGGTAAGGATATTCAACCTGGACGAGGCCTTGATGCTGAAGAGGAGGGGATACCTCGTGATACCGGACCCGGAGGATCCGGCGGTCCAGGAGGCGTTCAAGGCCGGCCAGATCTGGAGCTTCGAGAGGCACAGTAGGGTTGGAATGGCCTCGAAAGAGGATTTCCTTGAGGGGATAGATAGGCTCAGGGAGGCCGGCGCGAAACACATAAGTCTGAAGACCGGGGCCTATCGGCCTGCGGCAACGGCCTATACCATGAAGATCGCCTCTGAGGCGAAGATAGACTACATAACGTTCGATGGATGCGAGGGCGGGACCGGGATGAGCCCTGTACCGATGATGGAGGAGATGGGGATACCGACGGTCTACCTGGAGGCACAGGTCTTAAAGTGCGCCCAAATCCTGAAGAAGAAGGGGCGGCATGTCCCCGACATAGTCATGGCCGGTGGGTTCATCGGCGAGACGCAGATACTGAAGGCCATCGCGATGAGCAATTTCGGAGATCAGCCATACGTCAAGGCCGCAGTCATCGGCAGGGCGATGTTGACGGCCGCGATGAAGGCGGAATACTTCGGGAGATTGGCTAAGGAGGGAAAGATCCCGGAGAGCTTCACGAAATATTATGGCAAAGATCCCGAGAAGTTCTTTGCCGTGATCCCGGAGCTGAGAAACAGGTTCAAAGACCTGTCCGTTGTTCCGTGGGGAACTCTAGGCGTCTACGGATACATGGAAAGAATCAGAATCGGGATGCAGCAGCTACTCGCCGGACTGAGGAAGTTTAAACTATACCTGATCTCGAGGGATGATATGTTCGCGTTAACCGAGAGGGCGGCGAAGGCCACCGGGATACCGCTCGCGGAAGATTCGGGCGCCGATGAGATCGAGGCGATATTGTTGGATGGCTGAGCGCGTCATTTATTCACCCCTCTAACCCTATTTTCTTCTCGATTTTTCTAAGCTTCAAGGTGAAATAGGCGATTAAGGTCGTTATCGCGGCGAGTAGGTAGTATCCAGTCCCTATGGCCATTCCTATCGATGATGAGACCCATAGAGACGCCGCCGTCGTTATCCCGATGATCTTCTCCTTCGTCTGGATTATGGTCCCTGCTCCGATGAATCCTATTCCGGCGACGACGTATGCGGCCACCCTGGCAGGATCGGCTCCTGGGAAGGCGTAGAGTGATAATATCGTGAAGAGGCAGGACCCCGTCGAGACCAGGATGTGTGTTCTAAGCCCAGCAGGCTTCTCCTCCCTCTCCCTCTCAAATCCTATCGCTCCACCGAGTATAAACGCCAGCAACAGCCTCCCAATCAACTCCAGGTCAGATAGCATGCGACCTCTTACTACTCGATGGCTTATAAAAAATTAGATGTATGCGATCTAGAGGTAATTTGGGCTTCACCTATGAGTGGGGCCATGTCCTCATTTTTTATCCCGTTTAGGGCGTCATCCAATCCGGAGATTTCTGCGGGCGCTCTCTCCATATTCTTACTTTGACCCCTCGCCACGTGCCAAAATGCAAATCATTTTTCTCGACTCCGCTTCACGCTCCTTTAGGGACTTAATCGGGATTATGTTAAGCGAGTTTGTCTCTGGGTCATGGGTGATCTTTGCATCCACCTTGAAGACCTTTCTTAGGTTTTCAGCGGTGATGACCTCGATGGGCTTGCCAACGGCCGCTATCACCCCCTCGTTTAAGAGGATTATCCTGTCGCAGTATCTCGAGGCGAGGTTGAGGTCGTGGATCGCGCAGATCACTATCAACCCGAGTTCCCTCGTAAGCCTCTTCAAGAGATCCATGATCTGGAGTTGATAGCATAAGTCGAGGTTCGCGGTCGGCTCGTCAAGTAGGAGGACGCGCGGCTCCTGGGCGAGCGCCCTGGCGATAATCACCCTCTGCTTCTCCCCACCACTTATCTCACTCATCTTCCTCTCGGCGAGGTGGAGAGTCTCCGTGACCTCCATCCACCTCTTCACCTTGGCCTCATCTTCCACAGTCTCAAGCGATAGTTTTCCTAGGTGCGGCGTCCTGCCCATAATCACCATCTCGAACGCCGTGAACTCCACATCGGCGGATGCGTCCTGTGGGACCATGGCGATGTTCCTCGCGATCTCCTTAATGCTCATCTCCTGGATGCTCTTGCCGTCAAGATACACCGACCCGATTTTGGGCTTCAATAGGCCATCGAGTATCTTCAGGAGCGTCGTCTTGCCAGATCCATTTGGGCCGACCACCCCGATGAGTTCTCCCTCATCGGCCGTGAGCGAGATGTTTTCCAGTATCTTCCTCGCCCCATAATAGAACTGGAGATCTCTCGCGCGGAGGCTCATATCCTCCTCGACCTCCTGAGCAGGTAGATGAAGAATGGGACCCCCGATAGCGCGGTTATGACGCCGACAGGGATCTCTGATAGGCAGCGCGCGAGGCAGTCCGCCCACGCCAAGAATATTCCACCAGCTAGAGCCGAAATGGGAATTAGTATCCTGTGATCTGGGCCGACTATCCCCCTCATCAAATGCGGCATCATCAGCCCCACAAATCCTATCGCCCCAGAGAAGGCGACCGCGCCGCTCGTCACTAGCGAGATTATTAGTGGCAGGGTCTTCTCGACGCGTCCAACATTTACCCCAAGTGATTGGGCATTTTCCTCTCCGAGGAGGAGGGCATTCAAATCCCTCGAGTGCATGTAGGCCAGAGCGATTCCCACGGCCATTATCGGCGCGGTCACCTCGACCTTGACCCAGTCGGCAGCGGAAAGTCCGCCCATCACCCAGAGCAGGATCAGGTGGCTGTCCCTGGTGGCGAGCCAGATCACCACCGAGAGCATGGCCGAGAATAGATAGGCCACCGAGATCCCGGCGAGGAGCATCGTCTCGGTCCTAAATCCTCCACCGAGCCTCACTATGTTATACACCAGGAATATTGCCGTGGCCCCGCCCAGGAAGGCGGCCAAAGGGGTTGTGTAGACGCCGAGCATCATGGGGAGGAAGGTCATGGAGAGGGCTGCTCCAAATGAGGCGCCCGAGGAGACTCCGAGGACGTAGGGATCGGCGAGCGGATTCCTAAATAGTCCCTGCATGACGGCTCCGGCAACCGACAGTATTGCGCCGACCAAGATCCCCATCAAGACTCTTGGAAGCCTGATCTGCAAGATTATCTCGGCGTATCTCTTGTCTAGATGCGGCGCGCCGACCAAGGCCTCATAGAACACTCTTATAGTCTTCTCTGGGGGGATGTATATCGGCCCGACCGCCGTGGATGCCAGCACAGTCAAGACGAGCGTCATGGATAAGTAGATTGTGATGAGCTTCCACCGCAGGAGCTTTCTCTTGAGAATGCTCTCCTCAAGCTCCTTAACCATGAGCCTAGACATTTCTGCTCCTCCTCGACTTGGCCACCGCGACCCCGACGGCGATCAAGAGGATCAGCGAGGCCACCGAGATCGCTGACACGATTACCATGAAGTTCTTGATCTCCGCGAGCGCCCCATTCACCGAGGCCGCTTGAGCGTTGATTGCTGATGCCAAGTTTCCGAGCTCGTTTCTCAAGAGATCTCCGCGGGACTTGACTTCGGCGAGCTCCTTTAATAGGGATTGCTGGAGCGAGATCATCTCCTCCTCTCTACTTTTCTCTCTAACATAACATATCGTGTGGCTGGTTCCGGACTCGATTAAGTATGCCCCAGGTCCCTCTGCGGATACCTCGAACTCGGCGACCCCTGATTCTCCCGCCTTCAAGTATACCTCCTTGAAATAAACTTCTCCGTCAAATCTTAGTTCAACGCTCTTCACGCCTTCGAGGAGCCCAGGGTTCCTGACTTCTACGACTATCTTCACCGGCTGATTTGGCTCGATTTCCCGCGGGGCCCTTATGCTGAGGGTCTCGACCACCCTGCTCCAGACTTGGGGATGTATCGCCTTCACCAGCTCTTCCAGCGCGTCCACAACCCTTGGACCGGGCCTGTTTATCGGATCTTGTGAGACGAGCTTTATCTCCCCATGTATGAGCCCCTTCTCCTTGAGGTTCCTCAATGCTTCGTATACGCCCTCATCCGAGGCTATGAGGATGCTTGGATCCCTAGCGACGAGCTCCTCCTCGCTTATCGACGTCCACCAATTCTTGTCGGAGAAGGCGTTTCTCCCGCCGGCGAACTCGATTAGTTCACTGATGTAGGTTCCGGATCCGGCTACCCAGATCGGGCCATAGCTCACGATGTATGCGGCATCAACCGCTTTCACTTCCCTAGTCAGCTCCCTCCAGAACTGGGTCTTTGAGATGAGCGATGTGACGAGCTCTGTTGAGCGCTTTTCCTCCCAAGAAGCCCTTCCGATGAGCATTATCATCTGGTAAATCTCATCAATGCTCTCGGGAGTCCTTATGGCCACCACGGGTATCCCGAGGCCCTCAATTTTTTCCACTAGTTCCGGCGAGAGCAGGTTGTGCGCGAACACGAGATCCGGGTCGAGGGCGACTATTTTCTCGAGGCTCGGATTCACGAATTCGCCGACGACCTGTATCCTCCCTTCCTCGACGAGTTCTAGGACCAGCGGTGGATAGTTGCAGTAGCTCGTTACCCCAACAACCATGTCTCCGAGACCCATGGCGAAGAGGGTCTCGGTGATGCTCGGAGCCAGCGAAATTATCCTCGCGGGTTTTTCCGGAACCTCGACGACCCTCCCAAAGCTGTCGACAACCACGACGCCCCGCCCGCCCACGGCCGCCGCCGATGGGAAGGCCAGAGCCGCCACGTAGAGCAGTAATACGATGAGGGCAACTCGCCGCATATTCATACCAAGTTAATGGCGCCCCAGCTATATAAGGATGGATTATCCATCCAACGTCACAGCCCTTAAAAACGCTTAGCCAATACATGTTTGCGGCCGGGATGGTGGTGGCTGGAGGCTTATTGTTGTCTCTTTCGGGCGGTGATTTGGTGTTACTGGCTTTCTTAGGCGGCCTTGTGACCTCGATCTTGAATATGTTGGGCTGTATACCCGTTTTTTTCCTGAGGGGGCCCTTGGAGAAGCTGACCGACCTCGGTTTGGGTTTTGCCGCCGGCGTGATGTTGGCGGCGAGCTTCACGAGCCTAATCCTTCCAGGGATCGAGTCAGGCGGGGTCTTGCCAGTCCTCGTCGGGATCCTCCTGGGCGCGCTTGCGGTCTCCTACATGGACAAGGTAATCCCGCACATGCACCTTCTCGGTATAGGGGTTGAGGGTAAGAGTTCGAGGCTTAGGGCGGTTTGGCTCTTCGCCCTCGCCATAACCATCCACAACATGCCCGAGGGGTTGGCCGTGGGCGTCGGCTTCGGGTCGGGGAGCATCGCCTCCGCCATGGCCCTCATGATCGCGATAGGCCTCCAGAATATACCCGAGGGCCTCTCGGTCGGCCTCTCACTCGCCTCATCAGGAGAATATTCCAGGGCCAAGTCATATCTGGTAGCCGTCTTATCGGGCATAGTCGAGCTCCCCCTGGCGGTCGTTGGAGCCGCCGCCGTCATCGCCGCACACCAAATACTGCCCTACGCCATGGGCTTCGCGGCCGGCGCCATGATCTTCGTTGTAAGCGACGAGATAATTCCCGAGGTCCACAGGCTGGGGAAGGAGAGGTCGATAACCTTCAGCCTAGTAATCGGGTTAATGCTGATGCTCTTCCTAGATGTTATCCTAAAAGCCTGAGTACCGAGCCTTGAGCATAAGACTATAAGCCCGGATGAAATTATACATATAGCGGGGCGCGTGGATGAGGAGGCCCTCGATCACTGAAATATGATGACCCGGGATTAATCCGCTGACCGCCGGCGCCCAAAAACATTAACTACCCACGTAACGACCCATATCTCTTGAAAGATTTCATGAGAAGGCTGAGGGCGATTAAATTAGCGGCATTATCAACGTCCGTCGTTGTGGTATCTATTTTAGGCCTTTTTCTCGGATTGATCCAGGCCCAGGCACATGGCCCCGAATTCACGGCCCCGATTCCGGCTCTGGAGCTCGCAGTCGAGAGGGCGGGATTCATCGCGCGGGCACTGCTGGGTTTCTTCAGGTCGCTTGGCATCTTTGATCGATGGGCCGCGGTTTTTTCGCTTGGACTTGGAATCTTTGCCAACAATGCCCTCGTCGCCGTGCTGATAGCGCTCTCCCCGATCCTGATCCTGAAAGCGAAACCATTCTCAGACAAGCATCTATCGAAAATATATTACAAGTACGGGATATGGTTGTTTAAGCCAATTGGGTGGACTACATACAAGATACTCTCACTGATCCTACCACTCTACGGGCTCGCGCTCCAGTGCTACATAATTGGGGGAATAGCGATCGTGAAGGGCTTGGCCTTCGAGGGGCTGGAATTTCTTCCGCTCGAAGTGGCATCGATCACCGCCATCTGCATCTCCGCGGCCACCCCAGCTCTCTCAGAGAACCCCGACCAGGCCCTACCGAGATACCTCAAGTCCATTAAGAAGCTGTTATTAGCGACGTTGCCGATGTTGTTTGTTGCCGCGCTCCTCGAGGCCAACGCGATCCTGAGAATCCGGTACATCCCGTAGGCAACATCACTTCCTCCTCGAGACATATTTGTTATCCCTTATGTAGAACCTGAGCGGGGTCGGCAGGTCATCGGATACGCCGATTCTATGGCTTTTCGCGATTAGATCCGATGAAATATCCTCGCCCTCTTCGATCCACAACCCATAATCCCTCACATAAACAGGCTTCCCGTGAAAGCTCTTGTCGATGCACATGGCCTTGGTCAATCTCCCCGGCCCACTAGTCAATAGGTGTGGGTCATCAACTCCACGCAGCTCCTTCATCAACTCTACGCCATCGAGCGGCTCACCACTCCTAATCAATACAGCTCCGGGATCTCCCTCTTCGTGGGCAACCACGTTGAGGAGCCACTGCCTATGTATACCGTAGATTAAGGCGATCCCAACATCGCCGAACATCGTCCTCTTGAGGTCTCCGCCCCTCCTCGCCCTCGAAGCCGGGTCCTCCGGCCCATAATAGGCCTCGGCCTCAACGATTCTACAGGACAACCTCTTTCCATCGATCACCCTGACCAAGATCTTCCCAAGAAGGTTTTCTGCAACCTCGGCTGGACTCCTCAAGTAGAATTCCCTTGGGAGAGGCGAGGCCGCCTTCATCCCCAATAATCCAAATCCATGACGAGATTAAATGGTTACAGTGGTCAGCTTAATATCCCCCGAAATAGGATTATCGGGCATGCTCGGGACGCATGTCCTCGTCATGGTGACGGCGCCCAAGCGAGAGGAGGCCGAGAGGATCACGAGAAGGCTCCTCGACGGGAACCTCGCCGCCTGCGTTAACATAGTCTCTGGAATCAAATCGCTCTTCTGGTGGAAGGGAGAAATCGAGGAAGCGGACGAATGCCTCCTATTGATCAAGACCAGGCTCGACAAAATGGATGAACTCGTCGAAGTCATTAAACAGACTCACAGCTACACAGTCCCAGAGATAATCGCCATCCCAATAATCGCCGGAAACAAGGACTACGTAAAATGGATGGACCAAACAATTGAAAGACCCTGAAAATGGTGCCGCGAGCAGATTTAAGGCGCGATTAACCTATTTCCCCCGAGATGGAGGGCGGGTTCTGGGAGGGAGTTCACTGGGGGATGGGCTTTAGGGAGGCGGTGAAGAAAAATGTGCGGAGAAAGAGGTGCGAGTTCTGCGGTCGCCTAATACCGGTCGACTCAAATTTTTGCC
Organism: Aigarchaeota archaeon; assembly: GCA_025059415.1. Classification (GTDB taxonomy): domain Archaea; phylum Thermoproteota; class Nitrososphaeria_A; order Caldarchaeales; family Wolframiiraptoraceae; genus Wolframiiraptor. Next base: position 77,509 of record JANXDQ010000001.1, on the reverse strand, counting down.
CATACTGCGGTAAAAAACTGGCCTCATTTGGAAAATAACCCGTGTAAAGCATTGAGAAGGCCGATAAATTCAGTCATGGGGCGATCCCATGCCCCGAAAAGGAGAATGATTCGTGGACAACCTCGGGTCATCGGGCAGATATTATCACGGAGAAATATTTCCTAAACAATTTTAAGCCCGTTCCCACTTAAAGAAACGTGAGCAGGTTTGAGAATTTTGGACAGGATCTGGCGAAGATCCACTTAACCCTGAAAATCCACGAGAAATACGTTGAAGACCTCATGGAGGAGATATTGGAAGTTGGGAAATCACTTAACCTAGAGCCTGAGAGGAGGGCTGAAGGCTACGCGCTCACCCCCTCACATAGAGCCGCCGCCATCGGCCTACCACACCTCAGAATAGCGATAACAGAAAACCTCATAACCATATGGGTGAGGTCGCCATATGCTCTAGACGAGGAGAAATGTAGATTGGTGGGCATAGACGCAGAAGAACTTTATCGAAGGCTCCTAACCGGAGCCATAAAAATGGCAGAGATCCTTAGAAAATATTCCGAAAAAGGAGAATACATACAGATCTCCTTACCCTGAATGTTGGAAAGTAATTAATCGAGCCCGAAGACATCTATGAGTAAGGGAGTGGGAACTTGGACCACGTGCTCATAAATAAGGCCATCGAAAAGTACAACATGTATAGGAGCCCGGAGGCCATGGCTAAGCTCCTAATGATCGGGGAAGAAGGATTTGTAGTGGAGTTCTCCGGAGCCTTTTGCAGATCCTGCGGCGTCCGCGACTGGCTCGAGGACCTAATCTACGAGCTGAGAGAAATCGACCCAGGGGCAGACGCCGAGCTCGTCAACTGGGAAATGACCTCCGACGAGAGGATAATAGCAGAATTCAAGATGAAGGCCGCCTCGAAAACTCGGTAGCCGCTTCGAGGAGAGGTCTAAAATCACCCGGCCAAAGAAATTCCTTCCCCGACTCCGCCGACCTAAACATTGAGAGATGCTTTTGGCCGTATTTGGTGATTCCCGAGCCGCCGATAGACTAAACTCTTTTCAATGCGCACATAGGATCAGAGAAGTGGGTATGGAGTTTAGGAGGATTGGGAAAACCGACTTCTTTCTCCCCGTGCTGGGTTTCGGGACATGGGAGATAGGGGGCAGGGATTACCCGGATTACTCCAACAATGGTCAGGCAATCGAGGTCATCCGTTACGCGATAAGGCGGGGCATCAAATTCATAGACACCGCGGAGATGTATGGCGCCGGACATGCCGAGGAAATAGTTGGCGAGGCGATAAGCACGTTCCCCAGAGAGGAGGTCTTCATAGCCACCAAGGTGTGGCCATATAACCTGCGCTACAAGGACTTTTTGACGCCATTGGCCATAGCCTTGAGAGGCTAAAAGTCGACTACGTCGACCTCTATCAAATCCATTTCCCGAATCCATTCATACCGATTAGGGAGGCCATGAGGGCTTTGGAGAATCTCGTGGACGAGGGCAAGATCAGGTTTATCGGCGTCAGCAACTTCAACGTGAGGGAGCTGGAGGAGGCCATGAGCTGCCTATCGAAATACGACATAGTCTCGAATCAGGTCCTCTATAACCCCATGGACAGGCTCATCGAGGAGGAGATCCTGCCCTTCTGCAGGAAAAACGACATCACCGTCATAGCGTATAGGCCCCTTGGAAAAGGCCTCCTCCTACAAGATCCCTACAGGAAGATCCTCCTGGAGATCGGCGCAAAATACGGCAAGACGCCGGCGCAGGTCTTAATAAACTGGGTAATCAGGCACGAGGGGGTCATAACGTTGGCGAGGACTATGAAGAAAGAGCATTTGGACGAGCTCCTCGGCGGCATAGGCTGGAAGATGAACCCTGAAGACTACGAAAAACTCCCAGAACTACTGTCCCGCTCAGCCGGCACGTAGAAACACAATGCGTTAGGCATGGATTTGTTAAATCCATATTGCAAATTT
>JANXDQ010000001.1:30516-75490 GCA_025059415.1 Aigarchaeota archaeon | reverse complement strand
ATTGGCCGATTCGTCTTCTCAAGAGATGAGTAAGGTTGAGATCGCTAAAAAGACGACGCTCTCCATAGTTAAGGTGGTCATCTATGTCGTGATCTATGTTGTTGTCGCCGCTGTTATTCAATGGCTTTTCACAAGCTTCTTACCACAATACAATATAGTCATCGTGGACTATATTGGGTATGTTCAGATACTGCTCGCTCTAGCCTTCGGTTACCTGATAATCAGCGGGGTTGCCACGTTCTTTTATTGGAGCATGAGGGGGAAATACGACCATTCCACGGCGGCCGCCCTCAGGAATATAGTTAGAATGGTGGGCATAGGTGCCCTGGCTGCGGCTATAGCTGGTGGCGTAGCAGGGGGAGCCGCCGGAGTCGCGCTAGGGGGCTTCATCGGCATGGTCATAGGCTTTGCGTCCCAGCAAGTAATAGGGCAAACATTAGCCGGCCTATTCTTACTAATATCCAGGCCATTCAGAATTGGTGATGAAGTTATTTTATCCGGAGAAGAAGGGGTAGTAGAAGACGTCTCAACACTATTCACAACAATCGTTAAAAATGATGGATCAAAAGTGCTCATACCAAACAACAGCATCCTCGGAGGCAAAATACATCTAAAGACGAAGAGAAGAATGGAATGACTTATGCCACAACGGCTCATGGCCCCCATCCGACTCCATGTTTACTGATCAGTAGTTAGAAACAGAACAGTCTCAAAGGATGCGGGGATAAATTTTCAATTAAATAATAAATACACATACTCCTCTTAGCTCATACATGAATCGCGTCTAAACTACTTAAGGAAACCATTAGATCTCCCGCCCTCTGAATAGACCTTGCGCCTGGAAAATCCATACTGAAATATTTGAAAGTTTAATAATTCCGCGAGAAACATTAGGCTCCGAAGGGGGCGTGGCCCAGCAATCTACGGCATGGCGCGATGTGGGCTGACGGTCTACGGCGCCGGGCTCCAGATCCTCACTCCCTGGTCAGAGGAGCCACCCGGAGACCCCCGGTTCAAATCCGGGCGCCCCCACACCCCCCTTCCCTAATGTTTTGAGGGGTGCAATTCTTTTTACCAATATCAGTGTGGTTCCCCCACTCCTGGGATGAGGTGTTTTCAATAAAAATCATACTTATGCATTTTACATCCATCCTTTTCGTAAAGGAGATTACGTCGATTTTTTGAGAAGCATGATGCGTGAAAAAGAGTGGTGATTTGGAAGCGAGTTTATCCGATCGCGCGAGAACATCATCGCAAGTTGTTAAAATTAAATGCCCGTCAAAACCATACAATAACATATCGCGGGGATAGAGTTAACACTATGATCATCCTCTGGAAGGAATTTCGCAATAGGCTTCCCTCTTCAGTACAGAGGCCGCGTATTCTAAAGTGGCTTTAACATAATCCTCGGTAAGTTCTGGATGTTTCTCCAAAATTTCTTTCACACTCATGCCATCTGCGATCATCTCGATTATCATGTATGCAGGGACTCTATTACCCTTTGTAACGGATTTTTCTTCTGGGATCCTCGCATCGGCGGCCTTCTGGGCAACATGCATAACTTTTCTAAGTAGCCGGTCTGATGTCAGATTTCTATCGAGTGCTAGCTTTACTAAACCGAGGCTCGGATTAGGCTTTGTTAGGGCGGCGATATAGCACTCCCTATAGCCTCTGATTATGAGGTATCGCCCTTCCTGAACTTGGAGATCTATCTCGTTGAAGTTTTTTGCGCCGAAGAGCTCCATCACCATTAAAGTGGCCTTAGCTATGGATGATGCCGCGTCTGCAATATGCTTCGGCTCGACGTCATCGCTTTCGCTGAACACTATTTTCGTCCCATTCACCGTCATGAGTAATAAGTCGATCCAACCCCTAGAGTCTTTCATTATCTTCTCGATCAGGGGCTTTCCCAAAAAAGCACGCTTGCTCGGCTCTTCCAGTCCAATAATGGTGTATTTGTTTCGGTCTTCGAGCATTACGGCTCCAGCTGCGGCCTCATTCTTTTAAGCGTGATGTCCAGCTTAACCACTTTGTAAAACCAGGGTATCGGCTACGTAATCTCCCAATAATCCTTAAACCACTCGGACGTGAATAATACGATAGGGTTCGCTATGAGCATTTACGACTAAAAGGTTCTGGATTAGGCCTAATTTCCTACGCGCCGGTATCTTAGATCTTCTTATACCCGGTGATAAGAAACTTGGAGGATCGGAGATATGTGCCTGAGCTCGGTCTGCTCCAAGCGCTTGGCGATATGTAAATTTATGAGCCAATTCATGTTTTTTCTGGAGGAAGTGCGTGATGGAGGATCTGCCGAGGCGGGCCGCTAGGTTGGCCGGGATTCTTGGGGAGGAGTTTCATGGTTGCGCTCAGATGACGTTGAAGGCCCTTCAAGAGGTCTTTGGGTTAACGGACATCGAAGTGTTTAAGGCGGCATCTCCCCTCTCCGGAGGGGTTGCGAGGTCGGGCGAAGTATGCGGGGCCCTGCTGGGAGCACTACTATGTGTTGGGGTGATTTTCGGCCGTAGTAGGTTGGAGAGGACGGATATGTCGGAGGATTATTCGAGGAGCATGGAGGTAGCTACCAGGATCTATGACGAGTTTAAGGATGAGTTCGGGACATCCATTTGTAGGGAGATCCATAAGAGGCTCTTCGACAGGGTCTATAACTTAAGAGACGAAAAGGATGTCAAGGAATTCATCGAGTCAGGGGCCTGGAATAAATGTGCGGAGGTAATGTCAAAGGCCGCGGAGATAGCGGCGAGGAATATCATCAAAGCCGGTTATAAAATGCGTTAAGATCCAGCTTAACCCAGATTAGATCCACGCTCAAGCTACAATAAATCTACATCAAGACATCGTAGCGGCTTCAACATAAGAGACCTCTTCATGTTGACCGGCGAAATTAGGTATTCGAGGTTTTCGAGCCGATTCTCATTGATTTGCATCGGGAAGAAAATATAATATTTCGTAATGTTGGTGCTTATCATTAGTGAAGATCACCGGGCTTTTACTCGCTTTACTGGTGTTTTTCGCAGCTGCACAGGCCCAAGGCGCTCAAGTGACCATCGATCCTGATGGCGTAGTATCCGTTAAGTTTGTCGCCGAAGTCGAGGAGGGGTTAAACGTCATCCCGTTGCCCGTGGAGCCCATACCCGAGTCAATAATGGTTCAGATTAATGAGTCAAAATTGGTCCCGATCTATGAGGGCGACTCGCTCTACGTATTTTCCCCACAACCGGGTAGCGTCGAGATAACCTATCTCGCGAACATCTCCGTCACCGATAACGTGTTCTCATTCGAGGTGAGGGGCGACGATTTAGTAAAGCTGATCCTGAACCCTGAGATAGTCCTGCTCTCGGTCCCGGATAACGCCGTGGCCTTCACATACATTGACGGCGGCCTGCTCATAGAATTCTATGGTCCACAGGTGATCGAATACGTGATTAGGAAAATGGCCACGTCGACATCCAGCCAATCGAGCACGGCCACCACTACGACAGCGACGCATACGGAGAAAGCTACAGCTCCGCCAACCGAGACGTATACGTCTATAGCTTTCACCGGAACGGAGGTGGCGTTCTGGGCTCAGTTTGGGTTAATAGCGGCGGGCTTGGTGATCGCCATAGCTGCGGCGTCTTCAGTCCTCCTACTCAGGAGACGTGGCCGTTCACGGTTCCTACGAGAGGGCTTATCCAATGTAGATCTGGAGATCCTGAGGCTGATTAAGGGGAGTGGCGGGTCGATGATGCAGGGGGATCTACAGGCCGTTTTGAGGTTGCCGAAGACGACTCTCTGGAGGCATGTCAGGAAGCTTGAGGAACTCGGATATATCGAGATAGTCAAGGAGGGGCCATTCAATAAGCTCCTACTGATCCGAGACTTTGAGTGAAACCCGTTTTCTTGTGGGAGAAAACGGATGAAACCCATTTTCCAGGGGGTTCCTCATATCCGTGCTAGCCGATGATTTCTAGCGGTGGATCGAGGGCATGGGGAACGTTACCCTAAAGTTCACAGCATTCATCCTATTATCCCTACTGGCCATAAGCATGATGTCATCCATCGTATCCGCAGAGGCGGGTAATTCCGAGATGGATCCCGAGCTCCGTAGATTGAGGACTCAGGCGGAGCTCCTGCAACGCATTATCGCTAGGGCTGCAGAAATGTCAAACATGACCGCCGAGCTTAAAGTCAGGGTCAGGGAAACCTTAGCTGCAAACGTCAGTGCGATGTCACGTGAGGGGCTCAACGACTTCGTTAGGGAGGCAAAGGCGGTCCTAGCGGAATTAAGGAGAAACATGGACTCCAGGGGGCTCGTGGGCGAGGAGAATGTCACGAGGGCTCTCTCCGAGAGATTGCGGGAGAGACTGGAACACGCCTTCATGGGGCTAAACGTCAGCAAAGAAGAACGTTTTGAATTCAAGGAGAAGTTAAGGCATGCGTGGTCTTTTGGACATCTCAGGGGGATCATGAAGGATATCCGGGCCCGGATGGCGCCGGCAGAGGTCCACAACATCACCGAGTCGATTCTAGAATTCACAAATAAGTCGGCTGAATGGGGAAACATGACTGGCCTTGAAAGGGCATTTAATAGCAGCTCCAAGGTCTTAGAGGTTTTGGAGAGGGTTAAGGAGAAGTTGACATTTCTCAACGCATCTCCAGTTGCGATAGCCGCAATAGAGCACGCGATGGAGAAGATCTCGGCGATGAGAGAGCTGCTGGCGCTGGCTAAGGAGAGGTGGGAGGAGCTCAGGGAGAGGCACAATCTCAGCCGCCGTGAGATCCATGAGCTGGTGAAAAATAGGACTCAGACCGGACTAAGACAGGTAGAGGAGAGGATGGCGAAATGCCTCGAGGAACTGGAGGAGCTCAGGGAAGCTGCCATCGAGAAAAACCTCACCGCGCTTGGGGAGGAACTCGACAAGGTGCTAGGCAAACTGAGGAATGCGCTGGACATGCTTAGGGAGGGGAACCTCAGCTTTAAACAGGCAGTTATAGTCCTAGTCGAAGCCGAAAGGGCGCTGAAGAACGCTGAAAAGATGTTCGAGAAGATTTCCGAGAGGGAGGAGATGCGGGAAAGGCTTTTGGAAAAACTTCGCGAGAGGATGCGCGATCTCGAGAGACAACGCGATCAATTGATGGAAAGGCTTAGAGAATTAAAAGGCCAGCTCCCAGAAGACGTGTTCCACGATATTGAGGAAATGATCCAGAAAATCTTGAGTGAGATGCAGGATGCCAGCAAGGACCTCGATGCTGGAAACGGTCAAAAGGCCTTAAAGATCCTAGAAAGGGTCGAGAAAACCCTAAACAAGGTAAAAGATGAGATCGAGGAGCTGAAGTCCGGCACCAGGGATAGGGGTGAAAGGCCGGGGCAAGTCCCGAATAGGGGTGGACCGGCAAAGAGGTCTCCTTAGCCGATTTCTCTAGCCCCTGATTCCCAAAACCTTTAATGCTCCAACGCCAACAAGTTCTTGAGCCCGATGACTTCGAGGAACAAATGCCGGACCTGCGGAAAGGTTTTCGCCACTCCGGCAGCCCTAAAACAACACATGAAGACATCTCACCGGGGCTATTATTATGGTACTAGATTAGGGGCCTTAGCGGTGATAATATCCATAATCTTCATCATGATATTTTTGATAACCGTCCAGCCGCTCCCCGCGACGAGTACCGCAACCTCCACAACTACATCTGTATCCAGTTCTACCGCGGAAACCACCTTTACGGAAACTACTTTGAGATCAGCGCCCGACTTCGCTCTCCCGGAAATTGATTCACTAGGATTGACAGGGGAGATGGGGAGCTTATCCCAGTTCAGTGGGAGGCCGGTGTTCCTAGAGTTCATGTCTCCCCTATGCGGCCACTGCGTTAAGATGACGCCCGTGATCAAGGAAATTGAGGAGAAATATGGAAACCGAGTAGTCTTCATATCGGTCATGTATGGCGATTCGTCGAGTGAAGAGTTTCGGGAAATAGCCAGCGAATTCATCAAAAAACACGGCACCGACTGGGTGCACCTCGTGGACAACGGAAGGGTCTTCAAGGAGTATGGCGTAGAGGGAACCCCGACCTACGTGATCCTGGACAGGGAGCACAGAGAGGTGGCCCGATTCATAGGCAGCGGAACGACGGAGGAAGCTCTAGAAGATGCGTTGAAGAAAGTCCTTTAGTAGCCGAATTTCAACACCACCAAAAATATTTTTATTTATATTTTTTATGAGTGAAAGGCAGATTCAGGGATAGTGAATTGGGTAGCGTGGTTATATGGGCTTAAGTCTCCGCGAAAAGCTGGAGCTCATCAGGCAGGGGGTAATACGGGGATACATCATACCGATGCTAGAGGAAAGAGGTTACATCGTGTCCTGCTGGAAGAGGCCCATCTCCCTTGAAGACATGATCTTGAAGGATGGATCCTGGCAGGCCATATACACAAAGTTCACGAGCTGGGAAACATATACGAGGGATCACCCCCTCTACGTGTACTTCAACACGTTTTACGGCGATGTTTACGAGAAGGCCTACAGAAACTGCTTCGTCGAATTCCTCTTGAACGTCAAGAATCTGAAGCTCGGCCCCCGCCTCATAGGCCTATTCACGAGGCTGAACCTCCAAGGAGGTGGATACTATTGGAAACACAGGATCGTCATAGACTTAAACTTCCCCGACACATGCGTCAGGGAGATAGATGCCACCTATGACGAACTCCTAATAGCATTAGATAAAGAGGGCCTCCTCGAAATCCTCGAGGCAAAGACACACTCCACAGATTGAATCGCATCTCCACGCTCATCGTTCTCGATAGGCGAAAAGTAATCACTTAGCCGATCGTATCTCTTTCAATTACGCGCCGAGCCCGGAGTCCTAAGAATAATGGAGGATGATAGAATATAAACGAGGTGATGAAGGTTTTATTCGGCGGATCTCCTGCGAAGAAGAAAGGATTTACAGCTCAAGTTTAAATTAAACAAGAATTTCCCCTTAATGGGAAGAAGGCTTGATAATTCCCGCCAAGAAGTTGCTAATCGTTACTCTAAGGGATCATGAAGCCCGAGTCCTTAGAAGATTGGGAGAGCTCGGAGTAATCCAGCTCAGAAAGCTAACAAATGAAGATGCATCTAGGTTCAGAGAAATGGAAACCGAGAAATTGAGGGAGCTGGAAACGATATATCGTAAATTTATTGAACTTAGCAGAATGCTGACTGGAAGCTTTTTTGAAGAAGAGGGAAACCTCTACGAGGAGTATACTAGGCTTAAGAACACATTGGATGATTATCTAACCAAACAATCCAATCTCATGAGGATGAAGATGGTCGTTGAGGCATTGCTACGCATGGGAGAGAAACAGTTGCCGGAAGTCGGGAGCTTTGGCGAAGTATTCTCAACAATCGGAATATTACCCAGAAATGGACTCCAAGAATTACAGAAGCTTATGGCCAATGGATTATTCGCCATGAAACATGTGGATCTTTCCGATGGCCAGGTCCTGATATATTTAGTGGGCTTAATGGATCGCTGGAACGAGGTAGATAGGGCCTTAACTGGCCTCAACTTCGAGGTTGTAAAATTTCCCGACGGATTTCCAAAGGATTGCCAAGAAGCGATATCCCTAATCGATGAAGAGTTATCGAAGATTGGCGACAAGGTAAAGTCAATTGAGAAGGAGTTGAATGATCTCAAGGAGCGGTTGATGGGGTTCATTGAGGAAGACTCATCTGAAGCCGGACGGTTGAGAGCGCTCTACGAGGAGGTTGTGAAACTCCGTGGAATACTTCCCCATCACTCCATGCAACACGCAGAAGAGATAGAATTGGATGAAAAGGAAGTCAGAGATTTAATCAATAGATTTCAAATAGAATATAATTCCATAAAGATGCAGATTCATAGAATTGAGGGAGAGAGAAGGCGCCTGGAAAGACTAAGCTCAATTCTAGAAAACCTCAAGAAGTTAACCGACGAATTACCCGAAACCGGGGACTTTGAGACGATATCGGCATTCGCGGGGACCCTTGATACCAAACTAGACGAAACGGCGCTTCTCTACGTTGTCTGTCTCAGGGATCGATCCAAGGAGATTAGAAGCCAGTTGACATCATTTGGATTTAAAGAAATAAGTGTTCTTTCCAAGTTGCCAAGAAAAATCGACGAGGTCCTCAAATATGTAAATATGAAACTCGAGGAAAATCTAATTGAAAAGGAAAAGGTTGAAGCTAGACTAGAGGAGTTGAAGACGAGATTTGCATCGAAGGTGGGGGCAATCATCTCTTATCTGGAGACGAATCTAAAGGTTGGTGAAGCCTTAATGGGAACCCTGAAAAGTGAAACCATGCGCGTTATCCAAGGGTGGGTCTTGGCGGATCACATCGAGAAATTAAAGCTCGAACTTGAGAAGCTTAGGGGGAGGGTTGGTGGGGCATTATTCTTTGAAGTAATGGATCCAGAGCCCGGGGAAGAGGTTCCAACGGCCCTTAGAAATCCCAAGCCTTTCAATACGTTTGAAAGCTTGATTGTTCAGTATGGTTGGCCCGAGCACGGAGAAGTGGATCCAACAATTGTCTCCGGCATTTTATGGACGTTGATGTTTGGATTGATGTTTCCAGATCTCGGCCACGGGATCGCGATAATAGCTATCGGGATTTTCTTTTCCCGCGTCTTTAAGAAGAAGTTTTTGGGTCTAAACTCCCAGAAACTCGGAAACCTGATGATTGGTCTCGGAATATCCTCGGCATTTTTCGGCCTCCTCTTTGGGGAATTCTTTTTAATCGAGACAATCCCCCTCATCCCCGGACTTCACGCAGGCTGGATAGAGAATCCAAGCGTGACGCTTTGGCTCATAAAGATCGCGATATTTTTCGGCATTGCTCAAATATTGCTCGCGATGGTGTTGGCAATCTACAACGAACTTAAACGTAACGATTTACCAGAAGCTATATTAAGTCAACATGGCTTAGCCGGGTTAATATCATTTATAGGGTTCATATTAACTGCTTTTTACTTTGTCGGGATAACGGTGGTTCCCGGCATATTAGAGTTTCCAGAACTCGGGATAGGTGCGCTCTTACAGTGGCCCTTCTCCCTAATGATCGCCGGCATGCTAATGATGATATTGAAACCCGTCTTCGTCAAGGAGTCATTCTCCGCGGGGATAGCTAGCATCCTTGAAACTGTGACCGCATTCTTGGCTAATACATTTTCATACGCAAGAATAGCCGGATTCGCGATAGTCCACGCGGCGCTCGCCATATTCGTTCACAAGCTAATGGAAGCTAATCCGATAATGGGCATAGGCATAGGACTCATATTCCTCAACTTATTTGCGTTAACGATAGAGTTCATGGTCTGCATGATCCAGGCCCTAAGGCTTCTCTACTACGAATTCTTCACAAAGTTCTACCATGGGACAGGATCCCCTTACAGACCTTGGAAGCTGTAAAAATAAGGTTAATTAATTGATCCAAATGCTAAAGTAGAGGGGGAAGGGCGTGAAAACAGGTTTAGGAAGAATACTATCGATGTTCTTAACATTCTTGGTAATGTTTTCCGGTAGCCTATATCCGGCAATCGCGGCTGAACAAAACGCAGTAACGCCGATGGCAGAAGTTGAGAGTATAAGGTTTATAACAATGGCCTTATCGGTTGGGGTCTGTTCAATAGCAGCAGGATACGCGGTGGCCAGGATCTCGGTGGCTGCAATAGCAAGCGCGGCGGAGAGGCCTGAGTTACTTGGGCGAACAATAATCTTCGTGGGTTTGGCCGAGGGAATCGCCATTTACGGGCTACTTGTCGCGGTCTTGATCTGGATAGCCTAACCCTCGGAGACATGCATAATCGATAATGTTATCTATTAAAATTAAGTCGTAGTTCCATATGGGAAAACGTCTTCTCAAATTGCTCCTTCTTTACCTGATCACACTCATAACCCTTCAAGCGTTAGGAGTGCTATACTTTTTACGGAAGCCGAGCATATATGTGGCTATACTGCTCACAATATTATTGGGGACAATTCTCCCCATACTCCTCGCATTAATCTTCATAAAACTCGTGAAGTTGACTTGATTACGGTAATATTACCAGCTCTTCCCTCGCTTCAACGGGTAGATTATGGTATATTGACAAGGCAATCGATCGGAGATTCCTATACTCTGTCTCAACATCGATGATGTATTTCATGACGTAGAGGAAGCTTATGTATCTCTCTACCCGCTTGAGGTACAGCGCCTTTCTGACAGCCCTCAACTGCTCCACATCGGTCCTCCACTCTTCTCCAGAGAGAACGGTCTCCAGGAACGCCCTATAGTTCGGGAAGCTTTCTATAAATTTCCGGATATCTCCCATTTTGACGGATGCTAGGAGCTCTCGTAAGGATATTCCACCTGGATTTTTGATAAGGAGCTTTCTTACTGTGTCTTCATCGTAGTTGTGAAGAAGTGTGATAATGCATAACTTGAGGTTTGAGAGATCGATCTCGGGTATTAAAAGACTCCTGATATCTCTTCTGTCGGCTAAGATTATCCTCGATAAGCGTTCCATTAGCCGCTGATAATGGATTTTCCTGAGGGCGCACTCAATTAATGAGATATCTTCTCCAAACGCTGCAATTCCTTGATATCCTTGGTTTTCCAACAGTTCGAATAGCTCTTCTAGGCTCTCTAATTTGATCAATGGCTCAAATTTCACATCCCCTATCCTCTCGGTTGGGAGCAGGATGCTCTTAACCTCTTCCTCTGAAGCTTTTCTCCACTTCATCCTAATGAGCCAAATGAGGTTCTGGACCTCATATCTCCTGAAATAGGTCTTTAGGAAATCTCTGAGGACCCCCTCAGGCGATATCCCCAATAACCTGTGGAATTTATCCATCAACTCTTCGGCGAATATACGTTCCAGGTCCCAGATGTTTTTCGCGTCTCTGAGTTTTGGGCCATAGCCAGTTTGTGAAAGCCTTTCGACGAGTTCTTTTAGACTGTTAACTGCCATAAGTTCTCTGATATGTTCAGCCGTGAGTAACTTCGTTTCAAATCCATGGGCTCTGCAGATCAGGTAGGTTAAGTCCAAGCCCCACCCCTCCTACTAAGCATCCTCTTCACGAGTTTTATTCTCATGAATTCCTGGAGCATCTCGTGGTCCAAAACGTCTTGGATGCGCTTAATCACCATCTTATAACGGGGGATCACCACCCTCTCTAATGCATTCACCCTAGTGCTCGTGGTCCTTAGGTCCTCTAGGATAAATTCGATTTCGGCCTCAAGCTCCGCGAGCCTTACAAGATCGGAGAGTACATTTGAAATTTTCTCGGCTAATGGGGTGATATAGAGTGGATATTTTGTCTTCAAGCTCGGGGTATTTATCTCCTTGACGAGGGGAACGACCACGCCTAAAATACTTCTCGGGATGACGGTGACCCGCGCTTTTTCTTCTAGGAAGGCGGCCGCCGTCTTGATCTCCGAGCTACCATATGCGGCATGCAGGAGCGCGAAATTCCTATTGATCTCCATGACCTCTTCCACCACTTTCTTCCTCACCCTCTTTAATTTCTCGAGGTTTTCCTTAATCTCTCTCATGAGGTGATCTCTCTTTACTTCGAGTAGGTCATGCGCGCTCTCAATAAATCCTAGTCTTCTCTTGAAGTCGAGTAGAAATCCTTTGGTATAGCGGATCGTCGTGGACATTTTAGACCGCCATCTTCCTATACTTCGGGTGATATTTCTTGATGTTACCCTCGCTGATCCTGATTAACTCATCTTCTGGGAGCAGGGAGAGGAGGTCCCAAGCTATCTCGAGCGTCTTCTCTATGGGCCTGTTCTCGTAGATTCCTTGATTTATGAATTTACGTTCGAATTCATCCGCGAACTTGAGATACCTCCGCTCTCTCTCGCTTAACCCGAGTTCACCGATTATCCTCGAGAGGTCCCTCGCCTTCACGCCCTCGGCATACGCCATGTAGAGCTGGTTTGAGACCTCCATGTGGTCTTCCCTGGTCTTCCCGGAGCCGACGCCGTCCTTCATGAGCCTAGAGAGTGACGGGAGGGGGTTTACAGGAGGATATATTCCCTTTAGCTCCAGATCGCGACTTAGTATTAGCTGGCCCTCAGTGATGTATCCTGTTAGATCTGGAATTGGATGCGTTATGTCACCGCCGGGTATCGTGAGTATCGGCATCAAAGTCACTGATCCCTTCTTACCCTTAATCTTCCCAGATCTCTCATAGATCGTTGCTAGATCGCTGTACATGTAGCCTGGGTATCCCTTCCTCGCGGGGACCTCTTCCTTGGCGATGGAGATGGATCGTAGGGCTTCACAATAACTCGTCATGTCAGTTAATATTGCCAGTACATGCATGTCGAGGTCGAAGGCGAGGTACTCTGTTATGGTAAGTGCTATCCTTGGGGCGAGTATTCTTTCGATGATTGGGTCATCTGCTAGATTCAACACCATCACTGATCTATCTAAAGCTCCGGTTTGCTCAAACTCCCTCCTAAAGAACTCATATTCCTCGTGTTTGATTCCCATTGCGCAGAAGACCACGGCGAATTCCTCTTCGCGTCCAAGGACTGTTGATTGTCTCGCTACCTGAGCGGCCATTACGTTGTGTGGGAGACCCGCCTCAGAGAATATTGGTAACTTCTGTCCCCTCACCAAGGAATTCATCCCATCGATCACAGAGATCCCGGTCTGTATGAATTCGCTCGGAGGCTCCCTGGCCGCGGGATTTATTATTGAGACGAATACCTCTCTCCTCTCTTTTCCTATGGGCTCGGGGAGGCCGTCGAGCGGCTTAAAGCTCCCGTTAAAGATCCTCCCTATAAGATCGTCAGAGAGGGATATCCTCAAAACATCTCCCGTGAATCTCACAGCCGCGTCTAGGCTGAGCCCCTCTGTGTGCCCGAAGACCTGTATTACTGCCCTGTCGCTGTAAGTGTCGAGCACGGTTCCAATTATCTCTGTTCCATCAGCGAGTTTTACCTCAACTACCTCGTTGTATCCGGCCCCTCTAACTCCCTCGACGATCATCAATGGGCCGCGTATCTCCCTAACCGTCCTATAAACCATCCCCGCCTTTTCCCTGGAAGGCCTCATTTCATCCACCTCCTAAGCCGCCTTCACCTCATATTCGGCCTTTAGCGACTCCAACTCCGTCTTCAACCTAGCGGAGTCCTCCATTATCTCCTCCAGGGTCTTTTTCTCCTTGAGTCTTAACAGCTCCATCACGCTTCTAAGTTCCCTGAGCCTATCGACTGGGACTCCGGCCTCGATCAGGGGCCTGGCCAGATCGTAGAATCCGATTATCACTTTCAGGATTTCTACCTGTTTTTCAGGCGGGCAGTACGTGTCTACCTCGTGGAATGCGTGTTGCACGAGATACCCCTCCCTGATTATCTCAGAAACCAGTAGGATGAGTCTCTGCTCGTCCGGAAGGGCCTTTTCACCTATGACCCTCGCGATCTCCTCGAGCCTCGAGGCCTCTTCTAAGACCTCGAGGGCTCTCTCTCTATAAATCTTCCAATTTGGATCATATCTCCCCCAAAACTCATCTAATAGACCGACGTACTTTGTGAAGCTTCTTAGCCAGTTTATCGCCGGGAAATGCCTTCTATAAGCGAGCTCTGTATCTAAGGCCCAGAGAGATCCAACGTACCTTATCGTGGTCGAGGTTACGGGCTCGCTGAAGTCTCCTCCAGGAGGCGATACCGCTCCCATAATCGTCACGGATCCCACCCTATCGGCACCTCCTAGGGCGACGACTTTCCCAGCCCTTTCATAGATCCCAGCTATCCTCTCCGCTAAGTATGCCGGGTAACCTTCCTCTGCCGGGATCTCCTCAAGCCTGCCGGAGAGGTCTCGCAACGCCTCCGCCCACCTCGATGTTGAGTCAATGATTACGGCGACATGGTATCCCTGATCTCTGAGGTACTCCGCTATGGTTACCCCCATGTAGACGCTTGCTTCGCGGGCTGACACCGGGAGATTGCTGACATTTGCTATGAATATCGCTCTCTCGATGAGTTTCTTACCGGTTCTGGGGTCCTCGAGTTGTGGGAAGTTCGTGATGACCTCAGCCATCTCGTTTCCCCTCTCACCGCATCCAATGTAGATCACTATGTCGGCGTCAGACCACTTAGCGATTTGATGGAGGGTTATCGTCTTGCCGCTTCCAAATCCGCCCGGTATGGCCGCGGTTCCCCCTTTCGCGACCGGGAAGAACATGTCTATGACCCTTTGCCCCGTGAAGAGTGGGTCAGTTACAGGCAATCTCCTCTTATAGGGCCTCGGAATTCTGACAGGCCAAACTTGGACCATCGTTATCTCCCTTTTTTCGCCGCTCGGCAGCCTGATCTCGGCTATGGGCTCTTCCACCCTAAAATCTCCTTCCTCAATCCTCTCAACAACGCCGTTAATGCCTACCGGCGTAAGGATTCTGTGCTCCACAACGGATGTCTCTCGGACTATTCCCAGGATGTCGCCCTCGGTTACGCGGTCACCCACCTTAATCCTTGGGATGAAATGCCACTTTTTATCCCTCCTTAAAGGCGCGATTCTGTAACCCTTCTTGATGAACGGCCCAGTAAGCCTCCATAACTCGAGTTCGGACCTCTCAAGGCCATCGAATATCTCCCCGACGAGCCCTGGACCGAGTTCGGCCACCAACGGCTTCCCCGTGTTGACCACCGGCTCCCCGGGTCTCAGTCCACTGGTATCCTCATAGCACTGTAGGTCGACTTCATTTCCAGAAATCTTCACAACTTCTCCTATGAGTCTCTGTCCACCGATGTAGGCGACATCTCCGATCTTCGCGTCCGGGAGTCCCTCAGCTATGATCAGGGATCCATTAATCCTTCTAATCACACCCTCGCGAATCACCTCACTCAACCCTCCTAAAGAGTATCGACGCGATTTTCTCTCGAAGTATTGGTTTAAGGCTCTCAAATCTACCCTCAATCGTGTCGTAGAATATCATCTTCTCTTCGGGGTCCGTAACTATCATCCCGCCGATGAAGTCTCCCTTTCTAAATTTTAACTTAACAGGTGGATTGAGTTCACGCACTCTTGATTGGAGAAATTCTAGATCTTTCTCATTGACGTAGATTGCGAGTTCCTCCACGTTCATGTCTGAGAATTTTTTGATCGCTCTTTTCAGGCTATTTACCAGGAATCCCCTATAGAGGTCTGAGTCTCTAAGCGTATTTATCCTCTCCACAGCTCTTTCAAAGACTTTCTCGAGTACCTCGTTTTTGGCCGAGATTACCTCCCTTCTCCCGTCCATCAACGCCTTTCCGAGAGTCCTCCTCTTCAGGGCAAGTTTTTCTGACTCGACCTTGCTCCGCACTTCCTCCCTAACCCTCATCTCCGCGGCCTCGATTATTTTCATAGCCTTCTCTTCGGCTTCCCTCATGATGTTTTCAGCCTTCTCCCTCGCCCTCCTCCATATCTCCTCCTTTAGGACCTGAATAGCGTCAGAGCTCATGTTTCAAGACCTCCTCGACGACGATCTTTACTGCTTCCTCAATCACCTCGTCTGGAAGCGATTTTATCATCTCAGCTTTTTCACGATGTTCCCTCAGGATTTTTTCCACCTCTTTCTCCAACTCCTTCCTATAGGACTCCAATTCCTCATGGATTTTCTCGGGGCTTTGGACTGTGCGTAATATTTCTTCAGCTTTTCTTTCGGCCTCTTGCAGAATTCTCTGCGCCTTTTCTTTCACCTCTTGGACATAGAGCATGGCCTTCTTTTCCTCGAGTATTAGTGAGGCAAGGCTCACTTCTCAATCACCTCCTCTAAACCTCAAGTTTCACGCCGATTGCGAGACCCGCCTTCTCCATTATCTCCCCCATCCTCTTCGTTAATCCCCGTTCTGGGACGAAGGCGAAGATGGGCTCAATTTTCCCCTCCTTAATCAGCTTTAACCTCACCTCTCTAGTTAACTCGACATATCTTTCTGGTAGCAATATGACCGAGTATCCTCCTTCCTTAATTAACTTCATGAGTGTGGATAACACTTCTCCATCATTCTCCGCCCTGAACCCCTCGGCGCCAGCCATCTGCCAAAGCGAGATAAAGAATCCATCACCTACGGCGGCTACCCTCAATAACCCCACCTCTCCTCCATCACATCGGCATACTCGGTAACTAAAATGGATTCCACCTCTGCATTCATCAAAAACAGAAGGTTTGCGTAAATCACAAATGAAGTTATTTCTTCTTTTTATTCTTCTCAGAGGACTCTTCACTCGACTGATGATATGATAAGTAGGGGTTTACTTGTCGCCTCCCCACAGCTTCACCCCATTCCACAATTCTTCCTCTTCGATTTTTAACTTTACCCAATTATTTGCTTTATCCGCTCTATCTTCTCTCCGAAGCCTGGTTTCCAGGTGATCATGAATGCGTCTCCCCACGCGTTGATGAACGTGATCGCCTTATGTCTTCTAATTCTCCTGATCCTCCTTTTTGCCACATCGCTGGAGCCAATCCAGATCAATCCGGCTTTCTTGATCATCCTACGCATTCGCCCAATTTTGGATAAAACTTCGTCAATTAATTCCTCGGGTGGATCTACGAACAAGAGATCGCAGTATATCCCATCTTTCTCGATGAACTCTAATGCATCTTGCTTGACTATCTCGATTCCCCTGCATTCCTTCAGGTTAAGAGTCGCGGCATCCGGATATAGATCGACGTAAATCACCTTCTCAACATTTCTTCTTAATGCGAGTTTTGATAGCGCCCCACTTCCCCCAAATAGGTCGATAACTGTTTTCGGTTTTAATTGAGATACTAATAGATCTGCGATCTCTACTATTCCTGGAGTTGGGCCATATACGTATTCATCATCAAACATCATGAGCCATTTTATTCCTATTTTCTCAGAGATTAAGGCGGTTGGCGACATAGGGGAGAGCCTCCCCACCTTTATTAACCAACTGATCTTAACAATCCTAGTCTTCTTCATCAATGATCCAGAGTGCCCCTTTCTTAAAGAGAATTGCTTGATTGATGTGCGGCGGCTCAGACAAATGCCTCCACTTCATCGGAGTCAGCATAACTCTGATTCGTCATCGCCGTTTTCTCTTTGGTTTAGCTAGCTTATAGCCTTTTCAGGCTTGAAACTTGTAACCTCCTTTCTTGACCCCAATGGGGATTATGTAAAGCGGCTCGCCGATGCCGCCCACAACCTTCTTCACCCAATCATCGTAGAATGCTCCTATAACGACGCATGCTAGGCCGAGGCTAATGCACTGCAGGTATACGTTTTGACCGACGTGTCCCACCTCTATGTGGACATATCTTTCTCCTCTATCCCCATATCTCCTGGTCGTCCGCTCATAGACCGCATTGATCACGAGATTTACCGCGGCGTCGCCAACCCATTCCTGGTTAAGAGAGGCCTTCATCAGATCTACGCTGTAGTCACCCGCCTTCTCGAGTTCAAGCGCATGCTCTCTGGGGATATAGTGGTAGATGCCGGCGTCGAGATCCCTCACGCCCCCCTCCTTAACGACCACATATAATTCTAGGGGGTAGGTGGCCCCGGCTGAAGGCGCCGTCCTAAAGCCATAAGATGGGAGGGTTATTCCCTGGGCGGCCCAGAGGAGTTGGGACAATTGCTCTAACGTGATTGGCTTATCCTCATATTCCCTTATGCTCCTCCTTAATAGAAGGGTTTCCTCGATCGAGACCTCGCTCTTATAACTCGGCTTGGGAAGCTTTACCCTCACCATAGTTGGCGTAGTAACCTTGATTTCCTCCCGATTAAATTTAACCCCACCGAATAATGCTAGTAATGCGGAGAGACATGCGGCCGCCGCAGAAGCCAGGCCAATAAAGAGCACTTGCCGCCTCTTCAATGGCATCTTAACGCAACCTTAATGGAGCCAGGAGTTCTATAAACCTTGTAGGGCGTCTTCTGCCTATAGGGCCGGAAAAGGGAATAGTTTAAGGATGCTGTTCACGCTGTCTCAGCGAAGGAGATGGAGGCAATCGAGGAGGGGGACAGGGTTTTATTCATCACCCAGAAAGGGAGGAAGTATTTACTTGAGGTCAGGAGAGGGAGGCGCTTCCACAGCAGTGAAGGCTACATAGACCTAGAACAGGTCATGGGAATGCCCTATGGCTCTAGGATCAAGACAAATACCGGATCGGTCTGGGTGGCCGCTTATCCCCTGATCATCGACCAAGTCCTAAACTTCCCCAGAATAACGCAGATAGTGTATCCAAAGGACTTGGGATACATAGTATTGATGAGCGGCATTAGATCTGGGAGCAGAGTTGTGGAGGGAGGAACCGGGGCCGCCGTCCTAACAACAATCCTCGCATACTATGTCGCCCCCACGGGAAAAGTATACAGCTATGACGTGGTAGAGGATCACCTGAGAAACGCCGAGAAACAACTGGAGAAAGTGGGTTTGAGGGACTTTGTTGAGCTCAAGCATGGGGACCTCACCAAACAAATAGAGGAGAGAGACATTGACGCCGTCATCTTAGATATACCGACTCCCTGGCTCGCGGTCGCAAACGCGAAAAATGCGTTAAGAGATGGCGGAGTACTCGTCTCACTAAGTCCTACAATTGAACAGGTAATCGAGACCGTGGAAGCATTGAAGAACGAGGGGTTCGCGGATGTAATCACGGTCGAGATCTTGATGAGGACTTTACGGGTGAAGAGAGGGATGACGCGCCCCGAACACTTAATGCATGCGCATACTGCATACATAACTACGGCGAGGAAAGCCTATAGGGAAGGAGAGGGTTAAAACTTATCCTTAAAGCGAGGAGTTATCCCGTGAAATGCGAGATGAAGCGACTAAATGAGATAATAATGATCATCATACTGATTTTCGCCGCTTGCACTCCAGTAATATATGCCAACATCGCGGAATTCTCAGACTGGACCTATGGACTAATAATAGCCTGGACAATATTAGCCGCGGTATGCATTTCATTCATAATGCTAAAATGGAAATAATGTAGAAAAATCTCCGATGAAAATATGTTTCAATCTTCTTCTCCCTTTAGCTTCTTAATTAACTCCACGATTGCGGCTGCGGCTTCTTCAGCGTGTTGATATGGATATTTTTGGGGCTCTAAGTATTTCAAGTGCAGGAAATAGCAGCAGACGTGGTTTGAGGCAGCAGCGGCGAATTCCCTCCCCACGTTTTGGTGTTCCTGAATGTCTTCGGCCTCCTCTATTTCCCTGAACCTCCTCTGCGCCGTCTCGGCTTTCAAGTCCTTCATTCTTCTTTGCAGAATATCTTCAGGCCTGAACTCCAGCACCACTATCGCGTCTGGTTTTAATATTTCAGAAACTCTCGATGGAAGTCCGGGATAATATCCAAATGGGGTCTTTATCGCGGCGTGAGTATCAATCATTAGATCTCCTTTAAGCTTAGCTATCTCGCTGGCGGCTTTTTCCTGGAGATCCTTGTAATCTGTGGGCTTGATTCTCTTCCTCATCTCATCCCTATCAGAGATCCCCAGAGATTTCTTCGCCTCCTCGAACATGTAGTCTCCGAAGTTAACGACCTTTAAAGTCGGAATCTTTTCCACAACTTTCTTCAGTACGGTCGATTTACCAGCACCTGGAACAGCTACGACTACCACCCTAACCATGAGATCTCTTAATTAATATCTACGACATAAAGGTTAGTGGGGTTAAAGCTGCATCTGCCGCTCTATTTTCTGTTTCGCTGCCTGATATTCTTCCTCGGTCAGTTCTCCGATCCTATACCTTAACTCGATTTTATCAAGCTCTTTCCTCAGCTTCTTGTGAAGTTCCATTAATCCCTTAAGCGATTCCAGCGTCTCATTTAGATCATTGATTATCATCTCGATATCTTCTCGGCTTAACCCAAGTGATTCACCGCGTTTATCAATTTCATCTTTGAATCTCCTTAGATTTCCCTCATATTCTGGGATATCGGCCAGCTTAACATTAGAGACGTTGTATAACATGTTTAGCTTTGGCCTCAGTTTAGACAGCTCCCTATCTATGGCAAGTTTATCGGTGATGTATTGCCTATCAGATATCTCGCCGACTTCATGTCTAACTTTTAGCTGCTCAAGTCTTGTGGTTAATTCATTTATCTTCTGTTCAAGCGTTTTTATGAGTTCAATGCGCCTGGCATTTATGGACTGGATCTTAGCGTGATATTCCTTGTAGATTTCGATGAAGACATCGGCATGTGCTTCTCCATTCAGAAAGAGCTCAATCAACTTATGTCTCCAGTTATAGAGGTTGGCTATTTGTTCGATTATCCTTCTTTCCTCCGATACTTCCTGAGGTGGGACTTTCTCAATTATTTCTTCCACATCTTCACCCTTACGTTCACTTGATGATTCCAAAACTTCTTTCATCCCCCTTGTTTCCATTTCCTTTAAGTCTATAGGTCTGCCACAAAACCTGCAGAAGGGTGCCCTGAAGGTTTCCTTACCACAATACGGGCAGATTATCTTCTCCTCCCACATAGCTAAGCCAGCGAATAAACTCTAAGGCTCCTCATAATTAAGAATTTCTCATCCATCAAATTCGCTAACCTTCATGAACTACTTTCAGCATCTCATGGTATTACCACGAACCTAGGCTGTCAACGATGAGGTGGCGAGCGAATCAAATATATACCCCGAGCGAGTAAACAATTCTAAGAGGGGTTGGGGAGAAGATTGGGCTCCAATGAACTTTCACTTGCGCCAATTCATAGGCTAATAAAGAAGGCTGGAGCGACGAGGGCGAGTGAGGACGCAGCTGAGGAGCTTAGGAGAATACTGGAAGATCTCGGAACAGCGATCGCTAAGGAAGCACTGAGCTTAGCCCAATACGCGGGAAGGAGAACGGTCAGGAGGGAGGACGTCGAGCGGGCGGCCAGAACCCTCCTACGAGGCTACTATTCCTCACAATAATGGAGAAGGAGTCACTAAATCACAGCATAATATGAGGACATTTACTAAGGTTTATATTTGGCTCGATGGAAGATGTTTCCGGGTCTAGTTTATAATGGAATAGAGAGGAGGTGTTTGAGGAATGGCTAGAGTTGTGGGAGCTGGTCAACCCGTCTTGATCCTTAAGGAAGGAACCTCTAGGACGAGGGGAAGGACTGCTCAAAGAAACAACATAGCTGCCGCGAAGATAATTGCGGAGATGGTGAAGACGACGCTTGGACCTAAGGGAATGGACAAGATCCTAGTTGACAGCATAGGAGACGTCATCGTAACAAATGACGGCGCAACGATTTTGGATAAGATGGATGTCGAGCATCCTGCGGCCAAGATGTTGATCGAGGTCGCTAAAGCGCAGGACTCAAGCGTTGGAGATGGGACGACTAGCGTGGTAGTACTTACCGGTGAGCTGCTTAAACGTGCAGAGGACTTAATTGAGCAGAAGATTCATCCAAGCACGGTAATAACTGGGTATAGAAGGGCGCTCGATATCGCGCTACAGACCTTAGAGAAGATGGCCAAACCAATTAAGCTTGATGACGAGGCGACTTTGAAGAAGATAATAAATACGGCTCTCGGAAGCAAGTCCCTCGGGTTTGCGACAGATCGTATAGCAGACCTCGCAATAAATGCCGTTCTAAGCGTCATCGAAGAAAGAGACGGAAAGCCTTACGTCGACAAGGACAACATCCAGATAATTAAGAAGATGGGTAAGAGTCTCTTAGAGAGCGAGCTGATTAACGGGGTCATCGTGGACAAAGAAGTGGTACATCCAGCTATGCCCAAACGTGTTGTAAACGCGAAAATAGCCTTGATAAATGCGCCATTCGAGATCGAGAAGACGGAGTTCAGCGCCGAGATCCGCATCCGCGATCCACTTAAAATCAAGGAGTTCTTAGACGAGGAGACCAGGATCCTGAAGGAGATGGTGGACAAGGTAGTTAAAGTGGGCGCCAACATCGTATTCTGCCAGAAAGGGATCGATGACATAGCCCAGTTCTTCCTAGCGAAGGCGGGCATCCTCGCAGTTAGAAGGGTCAAGGCATCCGACATGGAGAAGCTCGCGAAGGCAACGGGCGGCAGAATAATCACGAACTTCGAGGACCTAACCGAGAAAGACCTAGGATCGGCCGGATTAGTGGAGGAGGTAAAGGTTGGAGAAGACAAGATGGTGTTCGTCCGCGAGTGCAAGAACCCGAAGGCGGTCTCAATACTGATCAGAGCCGGCCTGGAGAGGCAGCTCGACGAAGCGGAACGCGCCCTAAACGACGCGATAATGAACATGATATCGCTAATACGAGACTTAAAGTACGTTCCCGGAGGCGGAGCAACTGAGATGGCGCTGGCGAGCATGATTAGGAAGGAGGCGCCTAGATATCCAGGAAAAGAGCAGCTTGCCATGCTAGCTTTCGCGGAGAGCCTAGAGATGATCCCGAGAACGCTCGCTGAGAACGCTGGACTAGAACCCGTCGAGATCCTGACCGAACTGAGGGCGAGGCATGAGAAAGGGGAACATGGATATGGCGTAGAGGTGATTTCGGGAAAGGTTCAAAACATGTTCGATGCCGGAATAATTGAGCCAATCAAAGTTAAGGAGCAGGTTCTTAAGAGCGCCTTCGAGGCATCTGGAATGGTGTTAAGGATTGACGACGTAATCGCTGCTTCAAAGAAGGCTGAAAAACCCAGTGAAGCGAAGACCTCTAAATCCGAATTCGAAGAATAAATAAATATTCCTTTTTATCAGGCCTTTCTCCCCTCACTTTTCTCGAACCTTAAATACTTGTAGAGGAGAAGTTAATACTGCCTTAGTCATGGTGATCTCCGTCAGTGATAGGCTTAGGAAGGCCTTACACAGTCTCGGGTTAACTGATTACGAGATTCGCGTCTACTTAACGCTCTTGGAGCGGGGGAGCATGACGGCTAATCAGGTAAGTGAAGCCGCCGACGTCCCATACTCCAAGATCTACGAAGTTCTCGAAGGCCTGGAGAAAAAGGGTTGGATTGGGAGTGAAGGTGGACGCCCTGCAAAGTTCTATTCACGCAGCCCGATCACCGCCCTAGAAGTGAATAGGATGAGGATCGAGAGGAAATTAAAGACTTACGAGAACATCGTGGCCTCAGAGTTGATTCCACTATATGAGAGCGGAGGTCTGAGAGAGCGTCATGATATCTGGATCCTGAGGGGGAAGTTAAACATCTT
Organism: Aigarchaeota archaeon; assembly: GCA_025059415.1. GTDB lineage: Archaea > Thermoproteota > Nitrososphaeria_A > Caldarchaeales > Wolframiiraptoraceae > Wolframiiraptor. The sequence continues at coordinate 52,367 of JANXDQ010000001.1, read as the reverse complement.
ATCGAAATTGAAGGATCTGCTCGCAAGCTGTGATTTAGAGCTTCAAATCGCGACTCCCTGGATAGACAAACAGTTGGTAGATATGTTGCTGCCCACGCTCACCATTCTCAAGACCAAAGGAGGCACCATTCAAATCATGCTTTCGAGCTCTTGCAGTAGGAGTATTGCAAGAAAGTTAAGCGATTACGCGGAGGTGAGGTTTAGAAACCAACTTTTTGGAGGAGGCGTCATAGCCGATTCCAAGGAAGCCATAATACTCTTGAGGAGTGAAAATGGGGAGCCGGCGCTCGCGATCTGGTCAGATCACATAGGATTAGCCAGGATAGCGAAGGTCTACTTCGAATACCTGTGGAAGGACGCTGAACCCTTAAAAGATAGGTGATAGAAAAGACAGTTGGGCGATAGCATCGGAGGATCTGGGTATGCAGAGTGGTAGAAGGAGAGGAGCCGGATTAATAATTTTGCTGATAGTTGCGATCCTAATCGCCGCCCTCATTACACTTTCTCAGACAATTCAATTAATATTGAATATTTGGGAATTTGGAGATCTCTTCATCAGGCCCTTTTACTACTCGATCCTCGGAGGGCTACTACTATCAACAATCGCGCTCTTTAGGTTCGATTTCATCAATAGACGTTCTCTCATCTTTTGGTTCCTAAGCCTAATCGCGAAGTTCTATCGCAGGGCAGGATACATCGAGCCCGAGGACCTAGATTTCTCAGCGTATAAGCTCGGTAAGAGCAGATTTCTGGCGTGGCAGCTAACAAAAGTAATTGTGGGGACGTTTTTCTTCGCAAACAGTCTTTTCGGGATGGCCGTAGCCGCCCTATTTAGTGGGGTCGATCTGGGAGTACAGAATATAGGGCTCATTTTCGCACTCCCATTCATTCCCATATCCGCATCAGATATTTCCCCGGCGTTGAGCGTGATATCCGCCTCACCAGCCCTCATACTCCTAGTTCCACCGATATTATCTGCGATGGCGATTAGGCTGACACTCTTAGTCGCCTTAACAATCCTAGTCAAGGCCGTATCATCCTCGGTGGCGAACTTCCTAAAGACGGGCTTCTTCAGGATGCCGGTGGACGTGATCGAATCCCTGATCGCGTTGGCGGCAGTTTGGATAGGTTTCACGTCATTCTTCACAAGTTACATAGATTACAACACGAAGATCTACATAATCGGCGCATTCGCGTTGTTAGCGACCTCCCTGGTCTTCATTTATCTGAATAGGAGAAATCCGGGATTCCTATATGCTTTCAAGATAAAGTTCGGTACCATAATTCTGATACTCTTCATGGTATTCGCGGCTGCGACCATTCAGAACAGCATAGCGGATGCTAGGAAAGTGGAGTGGCTAGGCCCCTACGTCAAACAGGAGATAATCGTTAATAGAGATCTCGCCGACATATCCGATGTCAAGATTGCCTTGTATAATTTCACGGGGGAAACGGCTTCCGCGAAGATGGGTGCTAGGGCGCTTAATGAGGACCTCGCGGTCGTTAGGCTCTGGGACTGGGATGCAGCTTTCACAAAGTTAAAGCCCGAAATAGGACTAATACCATACGTAGATTTCGAGGACTCGGACATCATCAGGTTTGGCAATAGAATTTACTGGAGCGCATCGATGAAGCCGATCCTCCCGCGCGGCATTCCCCCAGCCAATATCTGGTATAACGAGCACCTAGTCTATACACATGTTCCAAATGGCTTCCTCCTCCTCGACGCCAACAACGGCACAATCGTGGATTCATCAAACTTCTTCAAGCAGAGGAGGATTTACTATGGGGAAGGCGGCCTCCTAGAATCCACCTGGGCCGCGGTCATCTTGGGCAAGGAGGGAAGCGATGAAATCACGGGGACGCAGTATGTCGGGGAAGGGGGGATCAAGGTCGGGCCGCCTGTAACTTGGCTATACGATGTCACGTTCCTCCTCTCATATCCAGACAAAGAAGTCAAGCTCCTGAGGTATAGGGATGTGTATGATAGGCTGAATCTGTTGCTTCCCTACTTCAACTATAGATGGGGTGAGGATTATGTCGACATGTTCCCAGTCACGGACGGGGAGAACACGTATTGGCTGATCCCGCTCATCATCAGGCTATCCGCTAGCAATGTCCCATGGAGCGATAACCACGATTTCGTGAGATTCATAGGATACGCACTGGTAGATATCTATGGGGGAGATCTAAAGCTGATAATTGTCGGAGATGACTTTGTGAGCAAGTTGATAAAAGGGGTCTATGGGGACATATTGATCGAGGAGTTTCCTGACTGGTTGAAGGACCAGAGCAGGTTTCCGGCGGAAGTATTCGAATACCAAGTTGAAATGTTCAACTACTATCACGTGGATGATCCCGCTACATTCATCCAAGCAAGGGAGTTCTATGAGATCCCTGAGGGCGTTTCAACATACTTCATAATAGCGAGATATCCCGGGATCGAGGAGCCGGAGTTCCTTGGGATACTATCGCTCCAGTTGAGAGGTTCTTTGGGAAGAAATCTTGCGGGATTCATGATAGTCCGAAATGACTACCCCAACTTAGGCGAGAAAATATTCTACAAGGTCCCGATAGAGTCTGAGGTGAAGTTACTCGGCCCATCAGCTGCGAGAGAGGCTTTGGAGCGATTTGCAGAGTTCCGTAAACTCAGGACCTTACTCGAGAACCCGAGGATCGGCGACATACTCCTCTACTACATCGGGGATAAACTTGTCTACGTGATACCAGTTTATACTTCGCCTGCGGGCGGCGTTGTTGCGCAATTGGGAACTATAGCCGTCATCGGAGCCGAATTCACCGGAAAATATTACATAGGGCTTGGGGAGACGTTGGAGTATTCCTTCTCGTCGTTTGTCACGAGCCTCGAAGAAAAGCCGGCCCCCATGGAAGTTGACATCTATAACTTAACCATTCAAACCTTGAAAGAGCTCGGCCTTAAACTCGTCTATCCAGAAAAGAGTTCACCCCACCTCGTATTCAAGGAAGGGGAAATAACCCTCAAAGATGTGGAAGAGTTCAAGTTAGAGGTGAAGTCCTTTGTCGAGGAATGGGTCATCAAACGAGGTTTAGAGAGGGTCTTAGTATGGATTGAGGGCGACAGCATCAACGTGGGCTCCATGTATTCCGAAAACGGCGTCGTAGAGCTCCACTACATCGCGATCAAGCGGAGCTAAGACTTAAAGCTAGACATGGATCAGTATTTTATAGGGGAGGCGTTTGGGAGAGAGAAGGCCGGATCTGATTCTCGGAAGTTTGGCAATATTGTTAGCCCTCCTCGCCCTCTCTCTGCTGATACGCCTAGAGCGCGGCCTCCTAGGCCTAATCTTAACCGCGATCGTCATAATAATAGGATTCTATTGGTTCAGGGAGATTAAGAAGGCGATAAAGTCCGGGAAAACCGTTAGGAAATATCCCCTCGAGATCAGTGAAGAAGGTGACGTGATCAACTTGACGGCTCAGGTACCAGGCCCCGAGAACGCTGTTTCATTCGAGGTCTCAGGTAGGAAACTGCTTCTCAGAGGGGGTATGGGGTTTAAGAGGGTTATAAGGCTCCCATATAAGGTGAGGGTTCTAAGTAGTTCCTACGTTAATGGGATACTCCATATAAGGCTCCTCAGGGAGAACGTCATCCAGAATAAGGAGCGGGAAGAATACTACTGAATTTTATCCAGCAGAGCCGCGAATAATAGTGGGATGATTATGGTCGCCTCCCCATAAACCGTGACCTTCATGGCCTCAGGCTTTATCTTGCCCCAGGATATGGCCTCCCTCACCGGAGCGCCGCTTAAACTACCATCATACTCGCAGGCGGTCGTCACGTATATCGCGTAATCCAGCCCCTCCCTGAACTGGTTCCACCATAATGTGTGGTGTTTTGATATTCCTCCCCCTATTATTAGCGCCCCGCTCTTCTTGGACTCGAAGACCAGGTCGGCGAGCTCGCTGGCGTCCTTGAAGGGGTTGATCCGGAAATCCCTCCTCCTCTGCTGGAAGATCCACAGCTGTGTCCCAACGGCGCCATCCATTATCCCCGGCACGAAGACCTTAACTTCTCTCTTGGCGGCCCAATACAGAACGCTGTGTTCATCCTTTAATCTCTCTCCTATTAGCTTGCACAACTCAAAGGTCCCGAATTCATTCAATCCCCTCTCATATGCTTCTTCAAGCAGTTCCTGCACGAACTTCTCTATCGCCGGGCCATAGGAGCTGAGTGGTATTACCACGCTTCCCACGCGGTGGTAGCCTTGTTCTCTGAGCCTCTCATCATCCATCCAAAAGTCGCCGATGTAGTAGTTTCCAAGCGCCCTCGCTATGTCGTGGTCTAATGCCCCACAGGTGGTTATTATAACGTCGAAGAAGCCCAACTTAACCGCCTCAGCGAGTGCCCCCCTCAACCCCGTCGAGATTGGAGCTCCGACGAATGAGAGGAAGCGCGTGCATTCTCGATCCTTTACCATGGCCTCTAAAATCCTCAGGGCCGATCCCAGGTATTTCGCGGCGAATCCCCCGGATTCCTCAAATTGGTCTAGGAGCTCTGATACCTTCATGCCGGGCCTTATCTCGATGTCCTTGACCAATCGCATCGAGGGATGATATTGGGAGGCCCCCTATATTTATTGGCCGACCTATTTGAGGCCCTTCAACCTCTTGACTATCTCTTCGACCGTCGGGAGGCGGCAGAGCACGAAGCAGAGGTTTTCGAGTTTCGCGAGCTCGATCGCGAGGGGGTCCACGTGATCTCTATCCGGGGGGCCGTGAATGACCATAATCTTGGGCTTAATTGGGTAGAGCCTGGCGGCGACTATCGGGGACCTCCCCCTCGTCACTCCGGTAAATACCACGGCCCTCATCGGATTCTTCCCGAGTAGGTATAGAAAGTCGAGGGCATCTAGCATCTTGATGGCCCTGATGCTGTCTATGACCGTGTAGCCGTAGATCGGGATTTCAAGCCATCTATCGCCGACTAAGACCTCTCCCTCGATGGCCTCCACGACCTCTCCGATGGCCTTCGGGGAGTCGTATTCATCCATGTCTATGACCGCTGCGCTCAGGTTCCTGTGAAGCATCGCATATCTCTTGATGTGGACCCCACCCTTCCTCGCATCCGCCTCCACAAGGGCGTGGACAAATCTCCTAACAAAATTCGTCCCAGGTGAGCGCCTCCTATTATTCTCATAATCGCTTAAGACGGAGGGAGGGATTCCCATCAGCTTCGCAACCTCGCTTTGCGTGAGCTCGAATAGGTTTCTCCACTTCCTCATGGTTTTACCGGGGCTTAGTGACAGGATTATCTCACCGGCAATCCTATTCATCAATTCCTCGTCGGATTCTCCACCCATTTGTAACCCAAAATACACATCTCCAAGACCTTTGAATATTTTCTATAGATCCACTTATATTGGAGTTTTGAGGCAATTTCTTGAGGAACTGATGGCGTCCACGAAGGTGTGGATCAAGATACATCGCTCCAAAACCGGCGAAGTCGTCGTGGCCATCTGCGATGAGAATCTGCTTGGAAAGAAGTTGAAAGTTAACGACACCTTCTCCGTGGAGGTCAGCAGGGCATTTTACGGCGGATTCCTAGTCCGATGCGATGACATCGACAAATACCTGGAGCAGGCTGGGATAGTAAATGTGCTCGGCGAATCCATAACATCATATCTGATTAGAAAGGGATTGGTCTCTGAGGGGGCAGTGATGCGGATCGGGGAGGTGCCGCACGTACAGCTCTTCCTTAAAATTTAGACCCCCAGACCCCTGGATATCGCCATCAACTCCGGCCCCGTGGTCATCGACCCTATTATCGCTCCCTTGCTGTTTGCTATTATCCCACTTCTAACGAATTTGACCCCATTATTCACGGTTGCGGGAATTAAGTCTACCTTGAATATCTCGCTCAACCACTTCTCCTCTTCCTCAGGTATTTCAGCATAAACCACTCCCCCAATATTCGTTATCACGGCGAGTGACCCGACGTAACTCCTATCAGCGAGTTTCCCCATCAATACCTCGACGCCGAGCACATCCCCGACATCCTTCGAGGCATTCTTTGGAAGGACACTACTCGCTAGGGCCATGCGATCATTCGCCAAGATCAAATTACCTATCGCTGTATATTTGCAGTCCAATATCCCGATGTTCAGGTCTCGGATTTTCTTTTTTATCGCCTCCACTTCTTCGTCTAAGACCATCTTCGAGAGGAGGATGCCGTTGCTATTCCCAACGGCCATCGGCGAAAGGAGGATTGAGCCGGCCAACGTGGTCGGGATCACCTCAACTCCCAGAACATCCGTGATGAGCTTCATTTGGCGTGATTTGAGTTGAGGCGGTATTAGGCATACCTCCTCGGTGGGGACGGCGAATAGCCCTATCTCAGCCGTGCCAAGGAAGGTCTCCAAGTAGATTCCACGTGGTCGAGTAGTTGTTTTACTCAATTCTAGGCCACCAAATCGCCCTCAGGTTTCAAATTTTTCAACAGCTTCCCCATATACCCGCGAGATCCCATAAACGTCGTCAATCGGTATTCCGAGGTCTAGTAGTCTATCAATGGCCTCTATGGCCCTCCTAGCTGCATGGTAATCTGGAGCGGCCTCCCCCGTCTCGATTAAGAGGGATAAATTATCTACGCCATACTCCCCAGCCATGATTATCAACAGTCCCGCGGCCCCGATGATCTGGCCCTCATATGGAACGGCGTCCAGCCTCTTCAAGGCCGACTTAATGGCTTCATCACTTGTAGATGAGAGATAGATGGTCCTCACCCTACTTACCATTTCCTTCCCATATCCTCCGAGGGTTATTATGAAGTTGGTTCCGAGTTTTAAGCTCACTTCAAGCACCTTCTCACAGAACTCGTGTTGCCCGTAGTAGCTCGCGGGCTGAGCATTCCCATAGAGTAGTAGGAGGGGCCTCGGCTCCTCGGCCAGATATATGTCCGCGAAGTAGGGTATCAGCCTGCCACCCCTTATGTAACATGTGGATGGGAAAAAGGGCGAGTAGAATCGGCAAATCTTCTTGGACTTGAGCTTGTCAATCAAGTAGGCCACGGCGACCTTGGCGACGAGTCCGACCCCGGGAAGTCCCTCTATGAGTACCGCCCCTGGAATCCTGTAATCCTCATATCCCGGCTCGAAGATCGCCTCCGTCTCCACAGCCATCCCCCATCGAGGATTACGTCACCTCACTTAAGTTATTTAGGTTTTCTCCCTACTAGGAGCCTCGACTATCCCAAAATCACCACGTGATGTTGGTCTCCCCATGGATCATGCTTAGGAATTTTCGGAAAATTTGTTAAATGGTTAATAGGTCATATATTCGGCGTTGTTCGAGGTTCTGGTGGAGGATCTTCTCGGGAGAATTGGGAGGCTCAGGACGAGGAGCGGTAAAGTGGTCGAGACGCCGGTCTTCCTCCCCGTGATAAACCCCGTTACACAAGACATCCCGGCGAACTGGATGAAGGAAAATTTGGGAGCCGAGGCGGTGATAACCAACGCCTACATCATCTCTAAGAGACTTAGAGAGGAAGCATTATCGCGTGGAGTACACGGTCTCCTAAACTTTGATGGGGCGATCATGACCGACAGCGGCGGATACCAGATCTTAGAATATGGTGATGTGGATACAACGCCCGAGGACATAGCGAATCTGCAAGAAGACATGGGAAGCGACATCGCCGTCCCACTAGATATACCGACGGGGATGGGTGACAGGACGCGCGCGGAGGAGACCGTTAAGAAGACCTTGGATAACTTGAGGAAAACTCTGGAAACGCTTGCTAAGAGGGGGGAGAGGCGGGCCCTGTGGACAGCACCTGTTCAGGGTGGAATACACATCGATCTGCTCAGAGAATGCGCGAGGGCAGAGTTGGAGATGGAATTCGATTTATTTGCTTTGGGCAGCCCAACCCCCCTCATGGAAGGATACCACTTTGGGAAATTATTCAAGATGCTGTACTCGGTCCGGCTCACAATAGGCTTCGGAAAACCACTACACCTATTTGGCGCGGGACATCCCATGATTTTCCCCTTCATAGTCGCGCTTGGAGCAGATATGTTCGACTCCGCCAGCTACTACCTATACGCGAAGGACGAAAGATATCTGACGGAGACAGGGACATTGAGGGTGGATAGGCTCGACTACCTCCCATGCTGCTGCCCAGTCTGCTCCAAGACCGATGCTAGAGAACTCAAGGAACTCGAAAAGAGGGAAAGAGTCCAGAAGCTGGCGATGCACAATCTCTACATGTGTTTCCAGGAATTGAGGAGGATAAGGCAGGCGATAAAGGACGGTCGACTAATGGAGTTGCTTGAAATAAGGGCCCGATCCCATCCAAGACTTTACCAAGGATTTATAGAGCTCATGGAAAACGATGAGCTATTAAATGAGATGAAGAGGCATACGCCCATCTCGAGCAGGAAGGGGATTAATCTCTATGACGAATTGAGCCTGAAAAGACCCGAGGTTGCGGCCGCGAAGGAAAAATTGATCGAGAACTATTTCGGTGGGGGAAGAGCCCTGCGCGATGCCCTACTCTTGCCAAGCACGTTTGATCTCTCGATCGAGAAAGCGGTCAAGCTCGCTGAGAGGCTGGAGATACTGTTTTACGGAACGCCATTTGGGCTGATACCATATAGTCTGAGATATAGCTACCCATTCTCACAGACAAACTACCCCAAATACCTCCTCAAGGAATGCCTATGGAATATCTTAGAGACGTCAATTTCCCAGATAAGCCTCGCTGGATACGAGAATGTATACCTCCTCAAAGCTAAGAGCAGGCACCTCGAAGACTTCGCTAAAGAGCTTGTGGGGCGGTTGAGGGGAAGTGGGATAATAGTCAAGGAAATAGAGGATTTGAGGGAATTACAGGAGCCTTGAGTTGGACGTCCCCAATTGGGGCAAAGATGCTAATTCCTTTTCAAGCACTCTAAAAACCATGGATTGAGCGACCCCCTTCGAGCTTTATGGCGCTTCCCCCCATCGCAACATTTAAGATATTCCTTAATAGCACCTTCCAGGAGGAAGACTGCAGAGATCAAAGTGTGGAAACCTTGAAGGTCAGTTTCTTAGGCGCGGTTGAGGAAGTTGGAAGGGCGGCGGTCTTGGTTGAAACTAGAGAAGCCAGAATTCTCCTAGACTATGGTGTCAAGCCGTCTGAGCCGGAGCCCCTCTTCCCCGGCCATGTTTCAGCCAAAGACTTGGACGCCGTAATAATAACGCATGCGCACCTTGACCACAGCGGCGCGGCACCACTCTTCATGTTAAATGGGCGCGTCAAGGTCTATGCCACCGAGATGACGTTCAAGCTATGCGACATACTTCTACGAGACTTCATTAAGCTCAGCGGCTACTACATCCCCTACGAGGTTCTGGAAGTGGAGGAGCTGATCCGCAGGGGGGTGCGCATTGAATATGGAGAAACAATCAAAGTCAAAGACGCGGAGATAACATTCTTAGACGCGGGCCATATACCTGGAAGCATCCAGGTATTGATAAACGCCGATAAAACCATCCTCTACACAGGAGACTTCTCGACGACGAGGACGAGGCTACTACATGGCAGCAAATTCAACCCCGATGGCGTCGATGCAGTGGTTATGGAATCGACTTATGCCACAACGGAGCATCCAAAACGGGAGGAACTGGAGAAACAATTCATAAACAATGTTAAGGAAGTGGTTGAGCTTGGTGGCAGGGCCTTAGTTCCGGCATTCGCCGTCGCCAGATCGCAGGAGATGATGTGCGTCCTGGAGGCATATGGCCTAAGGGAGTCGATATTCATAGATGGGATGGCGGTGAAGGTCCTCGACCTCTTTCTCGAAGATAAACGGTATGTCGACGGCTACCAACTGCTCTACTCGGCTGCGAAGCACGTACACAGGGTAAATGATAGAAGGAAGAGGAAGCAGGCTGTTGAGAGGTCTGGGGTCATAATAAGCCCGGCGGGGATGTTAAAGGGTGGCCCGGCGACATTTTACGTGGAGAAGATATTCGATGACCCATATTCGGCGATATATCTCGTGAGTTTCCAGATACCGGGGACGCCGGGGGCGAAATTGCTGGAAGAGCGGAAAATCCTGATCAGGGGGGAGGATGAAGTCGAGGTGAAGGCGCGTGTTGAACAATTCCTCTTCAGCGCCCATGCTGGAAGAAAGGAGCTCAGAGAATACCTCAAGAAGTTAAACCCAGGAAGCAGGGTCTTCACAATCCACGGCGAGCCCGAAGCGTGTCGAGATCTAGCTAATTACGCGAAAGAAGAACTAGATCTTGATGCAATAGTCCCCGAAAAATCCGTGAAATACGAAATCTGATGAGGCCCGGGCCGAGGGCGGCGGATGTGACTTCGAGGTGTCGGCTTTGCGGAAAACAAGCGGCCCATTACCTCAACCACGCCAAGATGCATCTATGTGAAAATTGCTTCATTAAGTATTATGAGCGTAAGGTTTACAAGTCCATCTTAAAACACAATATGTTGCGTGGATCGAGGAAGGTGGCGGTTGCGTTTTCGGGGGGCAAGGACAGCCTAGCCCTCGTCAAAGCCCTCCACAAGATATTAATGGAAAAGTTTCCAGAGGTGGAGCTCGAGGTCGTCCACATAGATCTAGGGATACCCGGATATTCCGAGGAAAGCAGGGACCTTGTGGAGAAAATCTGTGACAACCTTAACGTGAAGTGCCACGTATATGATTTGAGTGCGGAGAAGGGTTACGTTATACCGGATTTCCAGGCAACGCCATTTAGGAGAAGGATCTGCGGGGCCTGTGGAACCATCAAACGATATTTGATGAATAAAATAGCCTATAAGATTGGTGCCGATAAGCTCGCGACCGGCCACAACTTAGATGACGTCGTCGAGGTACTATTCGAACTATATCTAAGGGGATCGGTTGAAGAAATGGTAAGGATTAGGCCCGTTTCTTGGAGCACTCACACAAAGCTGGTCACGAAGATAAAGCCGCTAATAGAGTTGACGGAGAAAGAGAACCTATACTACGTATTAAGCCATAAGTTACCAATACTCAGCGCCAAGTGTCCCCTTTCCAAGAATTCGCGGGCGCTCAAGAGGAAGAAATTGATGAATATGATAGAGGCGGAGATCCCGGGATTCAAGCATACATTCTACAAATCTCATTTGAAGAGAATCATGCCCCACCTCAGAGATTCAATTCGGGAACCGACCCTGATAGAATGTAAATCCTGTGGAATGCCATCACTTTCAGAAACATGCAGCTACTGCAAATTAATCTCAAAACTCCAAAAGAGCCAAATAACCCACATATCCAATGAATAATCCTCGTAAAATCTTTCAAACGTTTCCCATGTTCGCCGTTTTCCTCAACTTACGGAGTACGCCCCTCGGGTCCTTGAGAAGTAGGACTATCTCCCACAGCATGAGCGCGGCGATCACCATAACGAAGCCCAAGACCACGGCATCCGCGGTCAACTCGAGGAATTCCCCGCCCTCCATCAAGAAGCCTATCACGCGATCGATGAACACCATTATTGTAGCCCCCCAAAATATGAGGCAGAGGAACTTGAGCATGTACTTATCATTCTCGGCCTTAGAATACCATATCGCGGTTGTTATAATCGCAGCAAACGCCAAGATGATGAGCCACATCAATCTATTAGCCGATTTCCGCGATCATATAAATTTGGTGTTACTATAAGTTTATTTAGTGTTACCGATAATCTAGCGCTGCGGTGGTCTGGGCGGATGGCGTGCTTTTTGGTGCCCATGGCCTTGGCAGTGGCCACGTCGTTGATGCAGAAGGCGGCGCGGGGATTGGCTGAGAAATTGAAGCTTTGGATCCTCAATGCGCTGCTTTGGGGGGGCGTAGTGCTATTAGCGGTGGAGCATGTATGGCATGGAGAGGTTGTTCCCTGGCCTCCATTCCTAACGGCCATGACGAATCCCGTGGAAATCCCGATAATGCTCCATGAAATGGCCACAATAGGCAGCGCCATGTCCGCGGCGATTCTCGCGACCTGGGGAACCATTCTCGCAGTCAACCACTACGTGTCGAAGATGGCAACCATAAGGGCGCTAGAACAAGCCGGAAAACCACACGTTACTCAATGAAACGCTAATTCCCAATTTTTTCCAGTTTATCAGGACACCTATTCAAGAAGGGGGTCATGCGAATCCAAAAAATTAGTTATTTGAGAAATATGTCTGCGTGATCTAATCGATGCCTTAATTGATATGGGGTGTCATTAAACCTAACGTGCGATATGCTGAAGGTCGTGAAAACTACGCGCGCTCTTTCTTCAAAGATACTTTAATGACGGGGTTCTCGAAAAGCTTATAAAAGAGACCTGGCAAAGCTAGGCAAGGAGCGTAATACTTTGTCCATGATTCCCCGTGGAAAGTTGATTGGAATGCAGGTCTATAATCCTGATGGAACATTTGTTGGAACGGTGCAGGATATAGCCCTGCCACTAGGAGGAGGGGAGATGGGCCTCCTCATATCGACAAGGGCTCAGACAACGGAGACGATTCAATGGAGCAAGATCTCCGCTGTAGGAGATATAATAATCCTGAAGGAGAAGCTGGAAATAAAGGCCCCGCCTGCTGAAATAGCGCCCACCTACCCCATTTCGACAACGCCTCCCGTGGTTAAGGAAGAGAGGAGGGGGCTTGGGGCGATCACGGGAATATTCAGGAAAGGTGAAAAACCAACTTGCTCAACATGCGGGAAACCCCTAACATACGTAGAACAATACAGAAGATGGTACTGCTATAACTGCGGCAAATACGCTTAAGACCAAATATTCTAAGACTAGAGCAACGAGGAGATTACAGCATCCATGACATTCTCCTTAGAGATATTTGAAGCTAGATGAGAACGTTTTCCTAAGTTAAGAGGATATGCGGCCGCCGGGATTTGAACCCGGGACCGCTGGCTCGGGGGGCCAGCGTCCTGACCAGGCTAGACGACGGCCGCCCCATTGTTATGGCCCTCGTAGGGGGTTTTGAGTTTTTCCTCGGTTTGCGGATAAGATTTTAACCTCCTTTGACATGTGATTGCTTGCCATGCTTCCTCCCCTCGATTATGAGAGGACGATTCAAGTTATCTCCGACTTTCTGAGGAGATATGTTGGGGGCGCTGGGAGAAAGGGGGTCGTGTTGGGTCTTAGCGGCGGGCTGGATTCCTCCGTGGCCTGCGTTCTCGCCGTCAGAGCTCTCGGGCCGGAAAAGGTCCATGGGCTGATAATGCCCGATACGAGGATCACTCCCACAGAGGATGTTGAGGACGCCGTTGCGCTCGCGGAGAAGCTTGGGATACAGCATCAAATCATCGAGATAGATCAAGTCTATGACTCTTCCTCGAAAGCGATGAGATTTTACAGGGCCGAGGCGGGCGTCCCGAATGCAAACCTCAGGGCGAGGATCAGGATGATAATTCTCTATTACTACGCGAATCTGAACGATTTGCTCGTGTGCGGAACTAGCGACAAGAGCGAGATCATTCTCGGATACTTCACGAAATACGGCGATGGTGGGGCGGATATAATTCCCATAGGGGATTTATACAAGACTCAAGTTAGGGAATTGGCTAGGAAACTAAACCTCCCCACGCAGATAATCAAGAAGCCCAGTAGCCCAAGGCTCCTCCCGGGCCAAACCGCCGAGGAAGAACTCGGAGCCACCTACGAGGAAATAGACCAGGTACTATACCTACATTTCGAACGCGGTCTATCCCCAAGCGAAGTTGAAAGGGAGACGGGGATCGACTTGGGAAAAATCGAAAGAATAATTGAGAGAGTTCATGCTAATGAGCATAAGCGGCAGCTTCCCCCGGTGGCGAAGATAAAATGAGGTAACGTTCTCAAAAGCTACTTCGATTTCCTACCCCAATATTCGACGAATCTCCTGAGTGATCGATCATAGGTTTTCTCGATCTCGGGTGGGAAGAAGCAGGCCGGCAGCTCCCCGTGGCCCCAATGATACCTCAAGCACTCACAACAAATCCCCTTCCTACCACAAGGCTCCCAGGTGCAGGGGCAATTCCTCAAATTCCTCTCAAAGGCGCAAATCTTCTGAGACATGATGTCACGGAAAGTTCGAACCACTATGATATATGTATAACTCATCACACCCGATTAGCATCAATAGTAGATGGGAAAAATCGGATCAAGCACCTCTGAAAGATCAACCTTGATGACTAATATGGGACTTTCTCAATTTTTGAAAAGATTGCGGCCGCCGGGATTTGAACCCGGGATCACCAGCGTGGCAGGCTGGCGTCCTACCAGACTAGACTACGGCCGCCAATTTTCGGATATTATCTCATGGTTATTTAGGCTTTGCGGCGGATGATGTCTCCCATCCTTCTTCAAGCCTTTTCAAATCTCGATTTCAATCCCCTTAAACTTTCCTCTGGTAGGGCGGGCTCCAAGGGTGTTGCGAGGTCTTCGGCTTCTTGTAGATGGACTCTACATCTCATTCTCATATTGGTCCTGAGTTTTTAATAACCCGGTCGAGGCGCTCCTAACGACCTCAAATCCGCCGCGGTGATTCTATTCACGGCCCATAAAAATCGATGTGAATAAGGCGTGAGGGAGGTCTCCGAGGTTTCCGGCCGTAATCATGTCTTTAGGGAGATTTAGCCTCCCCCAATGTATATTCCCCAAATCCAAGTGCTTGTTCTATTATCGAGATCACCCTTGAAGTTACGATCCACGCCTCAAGCGGTTCCGGCCATATGCTGACTATTTCATCGGCATTTTTGATGGTCTCCTCGCAGAAATCCCCCCTTGGAAATCCGCCAACCATTACAAGCGGCTTTTTCCTGGATATGATTAGTTCACCGAGCTCCTTCCATCTCATCAGCTTACCCCCCTCCGATAAGAGGATTCGTATATCTGGGTCGATCTCCATGATTAAATCCTCTAAACTTTTCTCCTCAAGCTTTAACAGGATTTTTCCGTCGACTTCCACTATCGGATTCCTGTACAATTTCTCGATCAGCCCCTTAAATCTCTCGTAAACCCTTGGAAGCCTTGTCTCGGGGTTCGCCCATATCGCGTGCCCGTTCATCGTGTGAACATATGTCTCGAGCAAACCGCGTTTGTTTAGCGGTGAGCCGAAGGATTCCAAGAGTATGAAATGCGTGATATCCGGCCTCCCGCGTTTCTCCGAATTTGCCAGTTTTTTCATCGCCGCATGGTGATATGACCTATCGAGCAAGACCTCCCCCGGCTTCTTCCCCCTCTTCGCGGCATAGGCCCTCACGGCCGGATGATCTCTGATCCCCCTCGGCACGAGCTCTATTGCAGCCTCGACCACTAGGAGCACGAGCTTTTCCAAGCCATTTAGACGGTTAACCACCATTTAAAAGGGGTTTTGGGCGTTGGAGAATGGGCATTAAATAAGCGGGGAATATGGCTTGTGAAACGCTGCGCGGCGAGTGGTATTAAAGTTTAACCATCGGCTGATGGATTGGAATATTCTGCTTTGGTATTCGAGTTGACTTTAATAGACTCCGGCGCCGCTTATTTGGCCTATTCCCGAGGGTGATCGATTTATGGGTTTATAGGTCTGCTTCCACGTTGGTGATCGGGCCTTGAGCGATGTTAGGAGAATAGCGCTTGATAGGATTCAGAGGCTCATGGAGTTTGCCAGGAGGCATGCCGCTGAGAGGCCTGAACTCGCGATGGGTGCAGGAAAGCTCGTCCTCAGGATTTGTAGGAAGGCGAGGCTGAGGCTTCCAACGCGGTATCGCGGGCTCCTCTGCAGAAAATGCGGGGCGCCATTCTACATCCCGGGATCCTTCACGGTTAGGGTTAGGGATAGGCGGAGCACACACGCCACCATCAGGTGTAATGTATGTGGATACATCAGGCGGGTCCCCGCGGTGAGGGAGAAGAAGGCTAAAAAATGAGTTCTTTAACCATTTCGGGCAGCGGACGGTGTCGCAAGTGCAGCTCGCCGAGCCCATGAAGTTGATTCAGAAGGTCGCCGCATATCTGAAGGATAATAAGGTCATAGAGTCGCCTCCATGGGCCTCATTCGTTAAAACGGGCGTCCATAAAGAGCGCCCCCCACAGGACCCGGACTGGTGGTATATCCGGGCCGCCGCCATCATGAGGAAGCTCTACATAAGGGGCCCCATCGGGGTCTCTAGGTTGAGGAAACTTTATGGGGGCAGGCATAGGCGTGGACAGAAGCCGCCGAAGTTCGCGAGGGGGAGCGGGGCGATAATCCGCAAGATATTGCAGCAATTAGAGGCCGCGGGCCTCGTTCAGAAGGTGGATAAGAAAGGTAGAACCCTTACTTCGAAGGGTAGAGGGCTGCTGGAGGAAGCTGCGAAGGCGGTCTTGAAGGCCGAGGCCGCGCGCAAGACTTAATCCTGCTCCCTCGAGTAGGGTATTCCCAGCGACTTCGGGACCCCTATCCTCTTCCTCAAGTTCTCGAAGGAGATCAGGATGAGAGTTATGATCGTTATCAGGTAGGGGAGCATGGCGAGGAAATATGGGCTCTGCGCGCCGAGGCCGAACAATTGAAGCCTATACTGGACGGTATCTATGCCGCCGAAGAGGTAGGCGCCGAGAACAGCCCTCAAAGGATTCCAAGTTGACAGAATTACGAGGGCTAGGGCAATGAACCCCTTGCCGGCGGTCATCCCCTCCTGCCAGAATGGGTGGAATCCTATGAAGAGATATGCGCCCGCTAGTCCAGCGAACCCACCGCTGATGACCGTGGCTAGGTATCTAACTAGGAAGACGTTTACACCGAGGGAGTCCGCGGTCGCCGGATCCTCTCCAACAGACCTGAGGCTTAGCCCGATCCTCGTCTTGAACAATATGAACCACATCACGAGGGCTGCGATGTAGGAGACGTAGACGAGGACGTTATGGTGGAAGAAGGCCCTCCCTATAATCGGTATATTGGATAATAGGGGTATTGAGATCTCGGGGAGCTTTGGCGCCTCCTGGGTCATCAAAGCTTGCTCTGGGAGCGCTGGATTAAGTGATAGGAGTATATTTTTCCTGATGTCTGGGAATGCTAAGAATCCGCTGAGCCCCAGTCCCAGCATCGTTATGGCCAACCCCGCGACTACCTGATTCAGCCTCATGTGGATCGCCATGACCGCTAGGACCAAGCTCATCAAGATACCGGCCGCGATGGAGATTATTATGGCGGCGAAGTGGCCGTATGCCAGGGTGAAGATGAAGGAGAGAGCGGCTCCCATGATCATCATGCCCTCAAGCCCGAGATTGAGTATGCCGGATCTCTCGGCGTAGATTTCGCCGAGCGAGGCGAGGAGGTATAAAGTCCCCATCTGGACCGTTATATGTAGGACGGACTCGATCCAGTCTATCATGGCATATCCCCACCCGACTTCCCCTCGAAGACTATTCTATACCGCTTGAAGACTTCTCCCATCAAGATGAATAGGAATATTATGGCCTGCATCATCTGGATCACCGTCTTTGGGATGTTCATGGATGCTTGGAGGACGTCCCCGGCCGTTAATAGGCCGCCGAAGAAAATGCTCGCGAGAACTATCAGCCATGGATTAAGACCCGCAAGAGCCGCGACAATTATCGCCGTGTAACCATATCCCGGCGAAGCCCTCGGCCTCAATCTCCCAATTATCCCGCTGACTATCGATAGCCCCCCAATCCCCGCCAACCCGCCCGCGATAAATGCCCCGAACATTATCACCTTAGAGACATCGATCCCGGAATATCTAGCGACATTTAGATTCTGTCCGACGACTTTTATCTCGAACCCCAGCTTACTGTGGTCCATAATGAGGTACGCGGCGGCTGCCCCGAGGATCGCCATCAATAACCCAGTGTATGCGGTATCTCCGAATAAGAAGAGAAGCTTAGCATAATCCGGGAACTTTATCGAGAGGGGGAAACCATATCCCCCAGGATCCCTCCAAGGCCCATGAATTAGGTAGTCTACTAGTAAAATTGCGACATAGTTCAACATGAGCGTTGTTAGGATCTCGTTTACATTCATCTTGGCCTTTAGGAACGCGGGTAAGAGGCACCAAAGCCCGCCAAGGGCGAAGGAAGTGAGAAACATTAATGGGAGGAGCACGTGCTCGTCGAATAAGCCGTAGTATGCGTGGAGGAGGACCACCCCCGTTGACGCGATCATGCCGACGTAGATCTGCCCCTCCGCCCCTATGTTCCAGAAATTCATCTTGAAGGCTATTCCAAGTCCCAGGGCGCTGAGACAAATAGGTATGGCCTGTTTAACGCTATTGAGCATCAGCTCTGGTTTTGTAAATGACTCAACGATCAGGGTGAAGGCGGCCGTGAAATCTATGCCTATCAATACTAGGATTATCGCAACGGCCAGAAATGCTAGAAGTACTGCCAAAAGCGTCGTTAAGACCGCAATGTGTCTCGGGTAAGCTGCTCTCCTCTCAATTCTAATCACACCGAATGGCGTGTTAATTTTCCTAGACAATCCTTCTCACCGTTTTTCGGCGACCGCTTTGGACATCAATAATCCAAGTCTCTCAATGTTCGTCTCACCACGGTGAAGGATGCCCGTTATCCTTCCCTCCAACATCACCGCTATCCTGTCGCTGAGCATCATTATCTCTTCAAGATCCTCGGATATGAAGAGGATCCCTGAACCGAGTTTCTTGTATTTCAACAGTGTCTTGTGGACGAATTCCGTTGCCCCAACATCTAGCCCCTTAGTCGGGTAAGCCGCTACAATGAGTTTTGGGATTCCTCCGCCTATGATCCCGGATAACTCCCGCGCCAAGATTAATCTTTGGATATTCCCGCCGGAGAGTGATCGCGCCTTATTGAAGATGTTTGGGGTAATCACCTCAAAATCTCTCACGAGCCTCTCAGAGTCCTCGAAGATCTTCCTCCAGTTTAGGATCAATTTGTTTGAATAGGGGTGATAGCGATATGCCTTCAGGAATAGGTTGTCGACTATGCGCATGTCCGGTATTATCCCCCACTTGATGCTCTCTGGAGGAATGTATGCAACGCCCAGCTCGATTATCTTCCTCGGGTCCTTGTTGGTGACGTCGACTCCGGCTATGATCACTCTTCCGCCAGTTGCCTTTCTTAGCCCGGCCATGACCTCCGCTAACTCAACCTGGCCATTTCCACTCACCCCGGCTATTCCCACGATTTCCCCGCTCCTAATCGTCAGGTTTACTTTTCGGAGCGCTGGGATGCCCTTGTCGCTGAGAGCCTCGAGGTCTATTACCCTTGCTACCTCCTCACCGGATACGGCCTCCGCGATTTCCGGCCTGAATACAACGGGTCTCCCAACCATGTAGTTCGCCAGCTGCTCCTGAGTCGTTTCCGTCGTCTTCTCCGTCACCACCACTCTCCCTTTTCTCATGACCGTTACTCGATCGCTGACCTCGAACACTTCATTTAGTTTATGTGTGATGAAGATTATTCCCTTTCCCTCAGAAGCCATCCTCCTCAACGCTCTGAACAATTCCCTCGTCTCTTGGGGCGTCAAAACGGAAGTGGGCTCATCGAGGATCAATATGTCGGCGCCCCTGTAGAGTATCTTAAGCAACTCTACTTGCTGCTTCTCGCCGGCCGATAGTTGCCAAATCTTCATCTCGGGATCTATTTTCCAACCATAATTCTCCGCGATTCTCCTTATCTCTTCTCCACGCCTTTTGGAGTCTATAACGAATTCTAGATCTCTTGCTCCGAGGACTATGTTCTCGAGGACCGTGTGGCCCTCTATGAGCCTAAAGTTTTGGTGAACCATCCCTATCCCGAGCTCGATCGCGTCCCTCGGAGACTTCAACTTAACCCTCTTGCCCTTGATATAGATCCCGCCCTCATCCGGCTTATAGAGCCCGTAGAGGATGTTCATTAGCGTGGTTTTACCCGCGCCATTCTCTCCCAAGAGGGCGTGGACCTCCCCCCTTCTAAGCGTGAAATCCACGTGATCATTCGCGACGACGCCGGGAAACCTCTTAACGATCCCACGTAAACCAACCAGCTCATCCAATTCACAAACACCTTATCAACGATATTTCAAGATAAAAAGGGGAAGGTTGTAAAAAGGCATTCATCTCGTTTTATTTTTTACCTAGGCAGGGGCTCTTCTACGTATTCCACTAGCCAGTCCATGTTCCAGAGCATGTCGTGGTCTGCCCGTTCACCGGCCTTGATCCTGACCTCGCCGTCCTGGTCGCGTATGGGCTCGCCGAGGTTCCCATCGACGCTGAAAGGCTCGAACAGGAGCTCTTTCATGTCTTCGTAAAGCCTCTTGATCTCGAGCTGCCACTCGTTGGGGATGACCGGGTTCAGCCGGCGCCAGGAAGACCGTTCCCTCGGGTTGGCCGGCGGTGCTCTCCCCAACCTTTTTCCTCCACCTATATGGCATGTAGTCTCCGATCCTAGTCCAGATGTCCATCGAGACCCAGCTGTTGGTCGCAACCATCTTGTAGAATTCTAGGTAGATCGGGCCCCAATTCGCGATCTGGCCGGTTAGATGCGCTGTTGGACCATATTCCCTCATATCGCTGTAGTGGCTGAAACCCCAGACCCTCTTTCCCTTCTTCTGATATTCCTCGGCGACCTGTAAGACTGCCGGGGTATCCTCCGTGAACGCCAATACGTCGCAGTTCTTTTCCTCGACCAGGGCGACCGCTGCCGACCTCGCCTTGTCGGGTGCGACCCAGCTGAAAATCCAGTTAACGTGCGCTTTAATGTTTTTCCCAGTCTTCTTCTTGTACGAATAATTTGCTCCTAGGACAAATGCGTTAATATGTCGGACGACTTCAGGTATCGGATACGCACCAACATAGCCAATGACCCCAGTCTCGGTTACCGCGCCGGCCGCTAATCCGTTGAGGAAGTAAAGCTGATAGAATTCGGCGAATGCCGCGCTCATGTTTTCTGGGGCGTTTCCAGCCGCCCCGCTCCTGTAGCCGCTGATGTGGACGAAGTATACGTCGGGATACTTCTCCGCATATTCGGCGGTTGCATCCATGTAGCCGAAGCTCGTCGTGAAAATCAGGTTGGCGCCCCTCGCCACCAAGCTCTCGATAGCACCACCGACCTCTGCCTCGGGAACGCTCTCGATGTAGAAGCTTTCGACGCCCGCGCCAAATCTCTCATCGGCCCATCTCCTACCCCTATCATGGCCATAACTCCAGCCATAGTCTCCAACCGGGCCGACATACACGTAACCGACCTTCAGAGGCTTCGCTGCCGCTGTAACAGTCGAGGTAACCTTGGATGTAACAGTCGAGGTCACGGTTGTTGTCTTCGCCGGTGCCGCGGCAGAGCCGCCGAGATACCCAGCGATGGCGCCCAAGGCCCCTGCAGCCACGATTCCCCCTATTGCGGCGCCTCTGGCAACTCCTAAAAACTCTCTTCTAGAAATCTTCTCCGCACACATCTCATGTAAAGGTTGTTTACAAAATTATTTAAAATATGCTTACACATATCTAAATATTTTACATGTTTATGTAAAAAAGAAACAGCATTTAGGCCCCCGTAAAGTAGGATAGGCCGCGATCAAAGGGGGCTCGAAGCAATTTCCAAACTTAAAAGAAGAGGATAGTAGGTTATAAATTCGCGTCATCAACTACATTCAAGGGGGATCCGGAATGTCACATGATGAGGAGCTTGAGAAATTAAAGGCGAAAAGGATGGCGGAGATTCAAGAGAAGCTCGCCGAAGAAGAGCGGCTCAGGAGGGAGATGGAGAGGCAGGCGGCCATGAGGATCATCTTGACGCCTGAGGCGCGTCAAAGGCTGGCAAACCTGAGGCTCATAAAGCCCGAATTGGTCGCGCAGCTGGAGGAGCAGTTAATACAGTTAGCGAATAGTGGGAGGGTAAAGATGCCGATTACCGATGAGGTGCTCAAGGACATT
>JANXDQ010000001.1:28156-30484 GCA_025059415.1 Aigarchaeota archaeon | reverse complement strand
AATCAGGAGGATTTAAGTGATGAAATCTTTATGTTAATCCCAAAGCCTTCAGGAGGGCTGGGGGAGGTTTAAATCCATGACCATAAGAACGCTCGCCCTCAAGAAGAAGCTTGCAAGGGCGATGAAGAAGGCTTGGCCAGTCCCGGCGTGGGTCATAATGCGGACACACGGCGCCGTCAGATTCCACGTCAAGCGTAGGCACTGGAGAAGGGGGAAAATCAAGACTTAGGAGGGATGCTGAGGAGTGAGCGAGATAATTCTTGAAAGGATTTACACCGTGCCTCTAAGAGATGCATACGAGGCTTCTCGGAGAAGGAGGGCGAAAAGGGCCATAAACATTCTCAGAGAATTCGCGGAGAGACACATGAAATCCGAGGACGTGAGGATATCCGAGGGAGTAAATCGATTAATCTGGGGCAGGGGCGCCGAAAAGCCCCCTAGGAAGATAACAGTCATGATGAGAAAGGATAAAGATGGAATAGTTAGGATAATGTTGCCTGAGGAGGCTGGTAAAGAAGAAGGGAAGAAAGAACACTAAAGCTCAGTCAACTTCCTGAAAATAAAACGCGCTATTTTCTCTGCAAGGAGCGGCGGAACCGCTTCCCCTACTTGGTTAAACTGGTTATTAATACCGCCATATAATACGTGGTCATCCGGGAAGCTCATTAACCGCGCCTGCTCCCTAACAGTCAATAATCTGTCTTCATATGGGTGAATGAACCTCGACTTACCGTGAATCGTGGGAGCAATTTTCCTTGGATGTAATCTGACCCAATTAGTGTGTACGCGATTCAAGGAATCCCTGAACTTGAATAATGCCTCTCCCCACTTGAGTTTCCTTATCTTTCTCAGCCTAATCACCCCCACCTTAATGGGGTTGTGGTTCGGCGCCTCTCCTAGAGGTGGAAGCCCCTTCAATGCCTCCTCAACGCACTTGGCCTCCTCCATCCTGCCAAGATCGAATTTTATGTTGGAAATGAACACTCTATACCTCCTCGAAGGCACGCCGTAGCGATGGGCTTCAAAGAAATTGAAATATGCTTCGTAACCTATTCTCTTGAAGAATTTCCTTAAGACATCTCTGAGAGGTTCCTGAACAAGGTCGGGTACATTCTCCATCACGTATATCCTCGGCCTAAGCTCATCAACCAGGCGGATGAATTCTAATACCAACCTCCCCTGAGCATCAGCTAAGAGTCTATCTAAGGGATCCCCCTTCCTCTTCTGGTTCATGCTCGTAAATGGCTCGCATGGCGGGCCCCCTATAACCACATCTACCTCCCCAACGGTCTCCAGGATAACCCTCCCACTAACCCTCTTAGCATCTTCGGGGAAGACGTGAACCCAGGGAAAGTTGTAGATATAGGTCTTGACGGCGTGTGGGTGATTTTCTATGGCCGCCTTAACCGCCCTACCGAATCCAAGAGTGAATCCTCCGCAACCAGCGAAAACGTCGACTACCCTTACATCCAAGCCTAAGAATTTCCTAGACCCACCACCTTTTTAATATAACATCTTAGCAGGAGATGGAAGCAAGCTCCTTACTCCGCGTTCAGTAACGGCTTTAGGTTTCAGCCTTCTCGCTTTTCCACTCCTCGTAAATCTTCTTGACTCTCTCGGCCGCAGGTCCAGCCCCCTCAACCACGCCGTCCCGAGTTACTCTAATCCTATCCATCACTAAAATTACGTCGGCTTCCCTGATGTATCTAACCATGTTTGGGAAGACCCTGTTAAGTCTCTCCGCGAGTTTTGAGAGGTCGGGACCTGCTTCAAGGACGACTAGATATTCGATGCTCCTACCAGAGATTAGTACCCTATCATAGAATCCGCCTTCCTTATCCCTGGCCTCCATAAGCCATAGACTATAGTCCAATGGGTTGTACGCGGAAACCCTGCCCTCAAACCACATGCCACTCGAAAGAGTCACACGCGCCCTCTTCCCCATGATGGCCGATAACTCGTCTGAAAACTTCTTGGAAGCTATAGCCGCCAACCACAGACCTCCCAACCACCTAATACAAGAAGCTTCTCATAAGTATAAATGAGGTCTTAAGCCCCGCGGACACATCCATAAATATCCCGATGACAAAATCCCTGACAGTGCTCCGGTAGTATAGCCCGGTCAAGTATGCGGGCCTCTCGAGCCCGAGACCCGGGTTCAAATCCCGGCCGGAGCATATTTAATATATCATCCCCAGATGGCTCTTAATTATTCGAGCTGAAAGTTTTAGCTTTGATCGACTTTCGGGACTATTGTGTAAAATCGGCTCTCCGCCGCTGTGCTGGCATATTGGGATGCACCTTAATTTTATATTAACTTATGAAGAC
>JANXDQ010000001.1:19302-28060 GCA_025059415.1 Aigarchaeota archaeon | reverse complement strand
AAGCAGGTTTTGAAGGCCATTCTCCGGAGGCTGAATTTGATCAATGATGGGAAAAGGGGCTGGCTAAATCACCCCATCGTTCTTATGTATTATAATGATGGGAGGGCATATATCCAAGACCTCGTGAGTTTTTTTCCAGGCATGCGTAGACGAGTGGAGAAGGAGAGAATTTACAAGCACTATAAGCCTTGATGATATAAAGGAGCTTCTTGAAAAAGTTGAATCATTAGACGGCACGCCCATAACCCATGTTCACGAAGTAGAGTATCGCAGAATACTACTCATTAAAAATCCAGAGCATTATCTCAAGGTCTTCACGAAGGAGGAATTATGGGAAGTTGTAGAAACCGAGCCAGTCCCCATTAATGGGATTAACCTCTGGATATGGAATGATTTAGAGAAATATCGTAAGTTCATTGAGCAGATAAGGAAGACTATCTCATGCCTGTAAAAATATCTCATATAGAAAATATTTGACGCCTCGTTTATGGATGCAAGCTCCATTATCGGAGACACAAATTGTGTTGACCGCGTTGTGGTGTACCCAAGTTCATAAGATGTTCTCCGGATTATCTTATCCCCTCTTTCCACTTAGCTATCTTATTAATAACGTTTTTATTATGCAAAGCACGTTGTGAATCCGCGGAATTGGTTCAGGCAGTTGTTGGAAAAGAGGAAGCTAGAGTAGTTGGAGAAACCTTCAGCGTGTGCCCAGAGTGTAATGCGCTCGTATCGGCAAAACTGGTCGAGGAGGATGGGAAGATTTACATCGAGAAGATTTGCCCAGAGCACGGCGAAGTCGTCGAACTCTATTTCGGCAGCAGCAAGATGTACCATAGATTCTCAAAGTATGCGCATGATGGGAAGGGCGTGGAGAATCCCAACGTCACGACAATGAATTACACCTGCCCATTTGACTGCGGCCTCTGTCCTGGCCACATGAGCCACACGGCGCTCGCTAACATAGTTGTCACGAATAGATGTGACCTCTTTTGCTGGTATTGCTTCTTCTTCGCTGAGCGGGCTGGATATGTCTATGAACCGAGCATAGAGCAGATCCGGGAGATGGCGAGGAATTTGAAGAATATGAGGCCGGTCCCGGGGAATTCTGTCCAGCTAACTGGTGGGGAGCCCGCTCTTAGGGATGATTTGCCCGAGATAATCAGGGTTCTCAAGGAAGAGGGGTTTGACCATGTTCAGCTCAACACCAATGGGATCAGGCTCGCGAGAGACTTCGAGTTCTTTAAGCGCGTGAAAGAGGAGGGCGTCAGCACCCTCTACCTCAGCTTTGACGGCGTCACGCCGGAGACCAATCCTAAGAATCACTGGGAGATCCCGGCGGTTCTGGAGAACGCGAGGAAGCTAGGCGTCGGGATAGTCCTGGTCCCCACAGTCATAAAGAGCGTGAACGATCATGAGCTCGGTGACATGATAAGATTTGGATTCGAGAACGCGGACATAGTCAGGTCTGTTAATTTCCAGCCAGTATCACTCGTCGGGAGGATGCCGAGGAAGGAGAGGGAGAGATTTAGGATAACGATTCCAGACTGTATAAAGTTGATCGAGGAGCAGACCGGCGGCGAGATCCCCGAGGATGCCTGGTTCCCCGTCCCTTCATGCACCCCGGTAACCCACCTAGTTGAGGCAATAACCAATAGACCACAATACGAGCTCTCAGCACACTTCGTATGCGGTGCCGGGACATATGTCTTTAAGGATGGAGGCAGGATGATCCCAATAACATCCTTTATCGATGTAGATGGATTCCTGAAATACCTCCAAGACACGGTGGATAGCATAAAGGCAGGAGCCAACAAATACATGACCCTCGCAAAGTTCATCTGGGATTTGGGAAAATTCATAAATGAGGAGAAGAAGCCCTCTGGACTCAACGTTAGACGATTACTCTTCAAGATATTCATAAAGCATGATTACAGGAGCCTCGGCGAGTGGCATCGCAGGAGCCTCTTCCTCGGGATGATGCATTTCATGGATAAATACAATTACGATGTGGAGAGAGTTCGACGGTGCTGCATTCATTACCTGCTTCCCGATAACAGGGTTATACCCTTCTGCGCCTTCAACGTCCTACCAGAGGTCTACAGGGATGTGATCCAGAAGGGATATGGAATCCCGATCGATGAATGGGAGAGGGTGACTGGGAAAAACGCTAGAGAGTATTATAGGCGTGTGCTCTCACCTTCTCAGGAGTAATTTCCTTTAATCGTGAAGCTTCTCTCCCATCACTTAAACTCCTAGAATCTAGTGATGTGGAAAACACTTATTGGGGAGGGGGACAATCATTTGAAGCAGGTAATTTTACTGGTTGCTGGAGGATTATCCCCTTTCTGCGACACGTCTCAGACATCGAAATATCTTTCACGTTCCCAGTCGGTTATCTTCCTCGTAACATATTCCATCCATTCCTGTCTCTTGAGGTTGAGGAAGTTCTCGCCTGCCAGCCCGAGTGCTTTCCTGAGGAGTTTATCTCCCTCTAAGGCGTCAATCGCCTTCTCCAGCGTTAATGGGAGCGTTGGAAGTTCCTTGTAGATGCCGTGCTCGTAGATGTCTTTTTCTATTGGTTCAGGGGGCTCAAGGTTTCTCCTAATGCCATCTAACCCGGCCACCATCACGGCCGAGAATAGCAGATATGGATTCGATGAAGGATCTGGTGATCTTAGTTCTATCCTCGCCTCCTCTTTGCTGTGGAACTCGGGTATCCTTATCAGGGCATCTCTGTTCCTCATCCCCCAATAGACGTATTTCGGGGCCTCAAATTCCCCAAGCCTCTTGTATGAGTTTATGGTGGGATTCGCTATGGCCGTGATGCCGTCGATGTGCTCGAAGACCCCGGCTATGAAGTTCTTCGCGATGCTTGAGAGCTTATAGAGGTCGCGTTCATCATAGAACATGTTCTCTCCACCTGACCACAGGCTCAAGTGTATATGGAGCCCATTCCCGGCTTTTCCGTAGAATGGCTTGGGCATGAATGAAGCCTTAAAATCCATCGACTCACAGACGAGTTTGATTATGTTCTTTGTTAACAGCGTCTTATCAGCAATCCTAAGGCCATGATCATGAAGGATGTCTATCTCGTTTTGTCCCGGCCCGACTTCGTGGTGCCCGCTACTCCATTCTATCCCCGCCTCCAGCAACTTGTTGGCTATCGCTACTTTGAGTTCGTTGGCCTTGTCTCTGGGTGAGACGTCGAAGTAGCTTCCACCATCAATGGGCTCGCCGCCCCTAAGCACATAGAACTCCAATTCCCCGGCGGCGATCAAAGTCACGTCATCTTTCTCCTCTACTTCTTTCAGAGTTTTTTTAAGAATTGTTCTTGGATCGCCCTCGAATGGCTCTCCGAATTTATAGACATCACAGAAATACGTCTTCACCCCATTGATCACGTAGTGGGTCGTGGTGTCGGGCATGAGCATCATGTCGCTCTCGTATCTCCTAGCAAATCCCTCTATTGACGATCCATCGAACCAGACTCCCTTGGATGAGGCCTTCTCGAATTCCCGCTCGGAAATAAGGACTTCCTTTAACACGCCATTTAAATCCGAAAACCTAAGGCTAATTATTGACCGCAATTCCCCATCACGATCAAGGAATCGGGAGTGGAGATTTTAATAACGTTATCGCGAAACATGTCTGGCATATAAACTCAATAGAGCACAGCTACAAATGATGTATATGTGTATGGATGGGTATGGATAAAGTTAATTAGTCATGGTCTTCCGATCTCTAAAGATGCCGTGGAAATTTAGGATTAGGGCCCCTCCAGAGTGGGGCATCGACCCCGTTCCAAGAGAATACAAGATCCTGCGGGGAATAGACTTCTTTGTATTGTGGTCGAGTCTCGGCGTGGGCTTACTGGTCTTGGTAGCCGGGTCACTCCTGGTCCCGAGCCTAGGCCTTAGAGACGCCCTCGCCATATCCATAGTGGGCTCGTTGATCGGAAGCATCCTCCTAGCATCCGCCGGGCTCATCGGGAGCAAGTACTCGGTCCCAACGATGGTCAGTCTCAGGCCCATCCTCGGCAAAACTGGATCGTACCTCCCCACGGCATTGAATGTGATCCAATTGGTCGGCTGGACGGCGTTCGAGCTCATGATCATGGGGATCGCGGCGACAAATGTTTCGGGGCCGATCTTGGGCTCAGAGATGGCCACGAGAATCTTTTGGACTGTGATATTCGCGGTCTGGTGCGCGGCGCTGGCGATCGGTGGGCCGCTGGTGGTTGTTAGGAAATGGCTTGAACGCGTCGCGATATGGCTCGTCTATTTCTCTGCGATATGGATCACAGCGCAGATCTTCACCCATTCAGGAGTCTGGGATCTCTTCGCGATGCCAGGTGATGGATCCCTTCCAATATCCCTGGCGCTCGATCTCGTTATAGCGATGCCCATCTCTTGGTGGCCCCTCATATCGGACTACAATAGATTCTCGTCGACGGGGAGGGGGGGATTCCTCGGGACCTTCCTAGGATATACGATCTCGAATACCTGGTTCTACTTCCTCGGAGCGGCGCTCGTCATGGTCATGGGAATAAAAGACATAGTCTCGTCGATAGCCGCCCTCTTCCTCGGAAATCTCGCGCTCATCTTCATACTCGTCGATGAGACAGATAACTGCTTCGCCGACATATACTCGACTGCGGTCTCAATCCAGAATGCCGCCCCGAAAGTTAGGCAGTGGAAACTGGTTATGCTCACGACTGTCATAGGCCTGGTTCTCGCGCTAACGATACCCTTGACGGAATATGAGTGGTTCCTACTGATGATCGGCGGGCTTTTCGTCCCACTCCTCGGAGTCTTGGTCTCGGAATACTTGATCCGGGAGAAGGCTGGTGGATTTGAGATCTTAGAGTTCTATGAGAAGGCGCCGAAGATCAGTTTTAGGCCGCTATTCTCATGGTTCGCTGGAATCGCGACATATTTCCTGATAGCGAGATATATCCCCGAGCTCGGCGCAAGTATACCGTCCTTCGCGTTATCCGCCTCTCTAAATCTCATCTTGAGAATACTTAAGAAAGGGGGTTAAAATTTTCGAGAATGGGAATTGATGGAGCGGGGGCGCATTGTGGAGCTAATAGAAAAGGCGCGTGAAGTATTTTCGAGGGAACCTCAGTTGATTAGGCATCATGCCGAAGACTTCTTCGTCGTCGGAGACACCCACGGAGATCTTGACACGACTCTGGAAGCCATTAAGTTCGCCGAGAAAGAGGGCCTAAATCTGCTATTCCTGGGGGATTACGTTGATAGGGGGCCAAGGCAGTTAGAGAACATAGCCACGCTCCTCGAATTAAAGCTAAGTTGGAATGGGGGGCTCACGCTGTTAAGGGGGAATCACGAGTCGGCCGAGATGAATATGTGGTATGGATTTTACAATGCCGTTGTCTCAATCTACGAGCCGCAACTCTATGAAAAGTTTGCGGAACTGTTTTCACAGCTTCCCTACGCCGCTCTAATCCAAGATAAGGTATTCTGCGTCCACGGCGGCATCCCGCAGAAGCTTACGAGTATAGATGAGATCGAAGACTTCCCCAAGGGCGAGATAAATCCCCGTCACCCGAAAGCTATCCAACTCATTTGGAATGATCCATGTGAGGATATCGATGAATTTGCGCCGAGTTGGAGAGGTGGTGGAGCCATGTTATTTGGTAGACTCGCCTTCGAGAGGTTCATGAATATGAATAACCTCAAGCTCATGATAAGATCACATGAACCACAGGACAAAGGTTATGGATATTTATTTAACGATAGACTCCTCACAGTCTTCTCGTGTAGGTATTATGGTATAAGGCCCGCTGGGGCGCTTCTAAGAGGTGGAAAAGTCGAGATAGTGTACCTTGATTAACTTGTTTAGGAGATCGCTCCGAGGACGAGCTTCACGTCCATCTTCCCGCCCTCCCTGTATATCGTGAGCGTTATCTCGTCGCCGGGCCTCTTGTACTCCTCCAAGTAGGCCAATAGGTCACCTAACCCAAAGATCTCCATTCCATCTACACCGAGTATAACGTCTCCACCTATCTTCAATCTACTCCCATCAGAAAGGGTCGCCAATCGAGTTCCACCCCTGAGCCCGGCTTTATCGGCCGGACTCCCCGAGGTCACGTCCGTTATCAGGAAGCCGTAGGCCTTTGGTAGGTTCATGAGCCTCGCGATCTCCATGTTTACATCCACTCCCGCGATGCCCATCCAGGGGTGCTCGTATTTCCCTACTTCTATTAGTGATCGCACAACCCTTGCCGCGATATTTGATGGAATCGCGAATCCTATTCCCGCGAACTCGCCCGTAGCCGAGGCTATCGCCGTCGTGACGCCTATAACGTTACCCGAGTAATCCAGTAATGGGCCGCCACTACTCCCAGGATTAATTGCGGCATCAAATTGTATAACCCTCGGAATCAGCCTTCCCCCAGGAGCCGTGAGGACCCTGTTGAGCTGGCTTATCACGCCGGTTGTTAGGCTGGCCGCCAAACCGAATGGGTTTCCAACAGCTATGACGGGTTGCCCGACCCTTAGATTCGAGGAATTGCCGAAGATGAGTGGGTGGAGGGTCTTATTGCCCGGATTTATCTTTAAGACGGCTAGATCCGCATATGGATCTTGACCGATTACCTCGGCGTCGTAGATGCTCTTGTCCGGGAAGAAAATCTCCACATCCACCGCGCCCTCGATGACATGGTAATTAGTCACGATGTGCCCGAGTGAATCATATACGAACCCCGATCCCTCGCTCGAGGAATAGGTCCTCCCGAAAAATGTTTCAACAATAACGGTCGCCTTAATCAAGACGACAGAGTCTTTAACCTCCTCATAAACGAACTCGGGGGCCGTTAAATTCTCTTTGATGATGATTGCCTGCCCGCCCCCGGTCAAATTCATCTCGGAGATTCTTCTGTTTAGATCTAAAATTCTGTTCTCCACCGAGTCCCGGAGAGAGGCCAGTGATTGACGCGTCGACTCCTCAAATTGATTGATCCTAGTCGTTAAATCCAATACTCTTTGATAGACAAGTACTAAGCCTATGCATGTGAGGATCGAGATGCTCAGCGACAGCGCCATTAAGACGTAAACTACCCTCATTTCTCTAAATCAAGAAATAGGAATTGTAGAAATAAATATTCTCTTATTCCAGATTTAACGCCCGGGGATTTCCACCTTGGATTTCAAAACATTTAGATGAAGACGGACTTCTTACGCTCCTCCCTCGGCCTGACCTTTAGAACCCCATAGTGTATGGCGCAACTTATGCAAAGGTTCTTCGTGACGACGTTTTCAGCGATGTAGGCGCCCTGCTTCTTGAGCTCCCTGGCCAGGTCGCCGCCGACCAAGGAAACCCTCCTAGTGATTCTCTGAATTTTACTACGCGGGACGAAGGCCCCACAGTTGTCGCATTGGATCATCGGTTCATGGCCCTTGGATCCCTTACCCCTACCTCTATTCTTCCTCTTAACTGGCAAGTAGAGAAGCCTCCAAGAATTCGCCTCATCGCCAAGTTATAACCATTTTTACCAAGTCCCGAGTATTCGGGGACGCTGCGTAGCTTAGGAAGCTTTGCTCAAAGTCGTTTAATTTTTAAGATTCTTCATTTTTGGAGCCTTTGATGTGAAACTTTATTAGGAAAGAGTCTCAGAGAGGAACGGAGTCCGTGGGGATGGTGGCTGAGGTCGAGTTAATTTTTGATGTTCCTAGGTTTGAGGAGAAGTTGATAGTGGATGCTCTAAGGAATATGGGCCTCAACATAAAGCTTACGAATGTCAAGTACAGTCCGCTCACTTGGGGTGAGGCGCCGGCGCCCCTCTCATTGATCAGGACTATATCCATGCAGAGGGCGGTTTACTCGGCTTCTCTTAGAGAGGCGGTTGGCGTCAAAACTATAAACTGTTATCGGGCCATCTTGATAGCGGGGGACAAGATCCTAACGCTCAGCGAGCTCAAGAAAAACGGTATACCGTTTCCCGAGAGCCTCGTCGCCTTCAATCCCGAGGCCGCTGAGAAGGCTGGAGAAGCCCTCGGATACCCGTTGGTCGATAAGCCGCCGATAGGGAGCTGGGGAAGGCTAGTCACGCTCGTGAAAGATCATCAAGCTCTCAAGACCGTGATAGAGCACAGGGAATTCTTCCAAAGCCAGGTGATAAGGACTCACCTAATCCAGAGATATGTAAATGGCGGAGACCGCGATCTGAGGATACTCGTACTCGGAGAGGAGGTCCTCGGGGGAATGCGGAGGATCGCCGGAGCCGACGAATGGAGAAGCAACGTCGCGAGAGGGGGGAAAGTTGAGACCATTAAACTCGGCGATGAGCTGGTGGAGCTGGCGCTTAAGGTTGCTAAAGTGATAGATGGAGAATTCATCGGAATAGACTTCTTCGAGGAAAATGGGCGCTATTTGGTAAATGAGGTGAACGGCGTTCCGGAGTTCAAGGGATTCATGGAGGCGACGCGGGTAAATGTCCCCGAAAAACTCGCCAACCACGTGAAACTAATCCTCAGAAAGTAAAGGAATTGGGAATCGAATTTCTCCGGAGCCACAGGATTATTTCTCAAAGACGCCGAGATAGTCGAAGAATTCCTCTGAGACCTTTCTCATCTGGCCGACGACTTCGCTCAGTTTCACCGGGACTATTTGGGTTCCGCGGAGAACAACCGCGTAGCCGAACTTCTTCTCTTTAACCAGGTCAACGGCGGCGTATCCAAGCCTTATGCCTAGAACCCTATCATAGGCGTTCGGCGGTCCACCCCTCTGGACG
>JANXDQ010000001.1:0-19120 GCA_025059415.1 Aigarchaeota archaeon | reverse complement strand
ACCCTCCTCTTTACGTTTCTTTACGATGTCGCATACCTGTTGCAGGGTCAGCGGCTTCTCCGGGATCAGGATTATGTGCGCTCCGCCAGCTAGTCCACCCATTAAGGCGAGCCAGCCAGCATATCTACCCATGATCTCGGCGATGATGACCCTTCTATGGGATTTCGCGGTCGTGTGCAATCTGTGGAGGGATTCCGCTATTATGTCGACGGCCGTCCAGAATCCAACCGAGTAGTCTGTGGCGGAGAGGTCGTTGTCTATGGTCTTCGGGACGCCGACGATCGGCACTCCCCTCTCATAGAGTTTCTGAGCCGCCCCCAGCGTATCGTCTCCACCCACCGCTATCACGGCATCCAACTGGAACTTCTTCACGTTCTCCACGACCCTCTTAATGTCCTCCTCAGATTTCGCCGGATTCTTCCTCGACGTTCCGAGCATTGTGCCGCCTATCGCATAGACCCCCTCTACATCCCCCTTCCTTAAGGGCTGGACCTCGCCCTTTATCAGCCCCTCATATCCATTCTTTACGCCGTAGACCTCGAAGCCGTATTGAGATGCCTTTACTACGGCCGCCTGAATTATCGCGTTGAGGCCAGGGCAGTCGCCTCCACCAGTCAAAATCCCGATTTTCATACCATTAATCACCCAAATGAAATATGCATCAAAGTAAAATATATAAGTATTTGTGCCACGCCGGACCTTCGAGAGTCTTTGGATTTCCCCCAATTGTGGGAAAGATTTTAATGAAGCATACCTCATCATCGCGTGACCTCCTCCGGCTTGGTGTCTGGACATGGGTGTGAGGGTCGCGATAATCGGGGCGAGTGGATACACCGGTGGAGAGCTTCTTAGAATCCTCTCCCTTCACAGGGAAGTCGAGGTGATCGCGGCGACTTCCAGGGAATATGCCGGCAAGCCGATAACACACGTCCACCCGCATCTCAGGGGATTCTATGCCAACATGCGGTTCATGGATGTGGACCTAGACAAGATCCTGAGGGCGGACGCCGTCTTCTTGAGCTTACCCGCAGGGGTCTCACTACAATATACTCCGAGAATCCTGGAGTCGGGTTTGAAGGTCGTGGATCTGGGGCCGGATTACAGACTGAAGAACGCCGAAGACTACGTGAGGTGGTACGGCTTTGAACACCCGCAGCCCGACCTACTAAAGAAGGTGGTCTACGGCATGCCGGAGCTTCATCGAGAGGAATTGAAGAGCGCGGAGCTCATAGCGTCGCCCGGCTGTAACTCCACCGCCGCCATACTGGCCCTGATCCCCGCGGTTAAGGAGAAGCTGATAGACCTGGATCACATAGCCATAGACGTGAAAGTCGGCAGCAGCGAGGCGGGCAGGAAGCCGACGGCTGGAAGCCACCACCCTGAAAGGGATAATGTGATCAGGCCCTACGAGGCCTCGGGGCACAGGCACGTCGCCGAGGTCGAGCAGGAGCTTTCGGCTCTGGCCGGGAGGTGGTTGAAGATCGCATTTACGCCTCACGCGGTTGGATGTATTAGGGGGGCCCTCGCGACGGCGCACACATGGCTGGTTGAGGGAGCCGACGAGAAGGCAATAGTAAGGGCCTTCGCCTCATGTTATGGGAAAGAGCCGTTCATCAGGATCGTCAGGGGGCCGCCGGTCGGATACCCTGATCCAAAATACGTAGTTGGGAGCAACTTCGCTGATGTCGGCTTCGCTTACGATGAAAGGGTTGGAAGGGCCGCGTTCATGGCCGCGATTGACAACCTCATGAAGGGCGCCGCGGGCCAAGCAGTCCAGGCATTCAACATAGTGATGGGATTCGATGAGCGGGAGGGGTTACTTACCCCGCCCCTAAAGCCCGCGTGACATGGAGGTGTCGAGGGTGCTCGTCGTGAAGGCCGGTGGAAGGGCGCTTGAACAAAACCTTAATGGAATATTGAGGAGCTTGGCGGAGAGGGCGGCTAAAGGCGTGGAAATAGTCTTCGTGCACGGCGGAGGCGACGTCGTCTCGAGGTATGAGAGGCTGATGGGCATGGAGCCCAAGTTCGTCACATCCCCTCAGGGGATAAGGAGCAGATACACCGATGAAAAAGAGCTCGAGGTCTACGTCATGGTGATGGCTGGGAAGCTGAATAAGGAAATCGTGTCAAGGCTCCAGTCGATGGGCGTTAAGGCGGTGGGACTCACAGGAGCTGATGGCGAAATATTGAGGGCCGAGAGGAAGGACAAGATAGTCGTGGTCGATGACCGCGGAAGGAAGAGGATTATGCCGGGCGGCTACACCGGATCGATAAAGGAGGTAAACACCAGGCTGCTCG
The DNA here is from genome assembly GCA_025059415.1 of Aigarchaeota archaeon. Classification (GTDB taxonomy): domain Archaea; phylum Thermoproteota; class Nitrososphaeria_A; order Caldarchaeales; family Wolframiiraptoraceae; genus Wolframiiraptor. The sequence continues at coordinate 16,822 of JANXDQ010000001.1, read as the reverse complement.
AAGACCTATTAGCCCAGGGATACACCGTGGTGATCTCGCCCATCGCGCTGGGATCAAAATACGAGTTATTGAACGTGGACGCAGATCAGGCCGCCGCCAGCATCGCCAAAGCCCTGAAGACCGAAAAGCTCCTCATACTCACCGACGTCGACGGCGTAATCCTCGATGGAGGGCTCGTGGAGACTATTAGGCTGGGAGATGTTGAAGCCCTGCACTCGAGGCTGGGGGCCGGGATGAATCGGAAGGTCATGATGTGCGCAAAGGCCGTTGAAGAAGGCGTTGGAGCAGCAGTAATAGCCTCTGGAATAGTTGAGGACCCGCTCTCGGCGCTCGAGAAGCGGTCTGGGACCTGGATCACCCCATAACTATAAAGCCTCCCATTTCCATTAACGATTCGCAGAACGGAGGTGTGGGATATGCCGACCTTAACTTGCCCGGTTTGCGGGGGATCCCTAGAGATACCGGATGACGCGCTTCCAGGAGAACTCTTCGAACACGATGAGTGCGGAGCACAACTCGAGCTCGAGATAGATGAGGATGGAAAAATGTTGTTGAAACAGGCGGAAGAGGTTTCTGAAGATTGGGGCGAATGATCGGTTAATGGGTTGCTAATACCGCCTCGGTCTCGATGGGCCTTAATCCAAGCTTCTTTTCATAAGACTTAGCCTTCATCTTGACATAACCCAGAAACATCTTCAGCGAGTATTTTAGTGGAACAAGGTGGGGCCTCTTCAAATAGAATCTGTCAATTATATCCTCTGCCCATCGAACCGTGTGCCATAGGCATATCCTCATGACCTCGATGTGTTCATCCTTCAGCTTCACCTCCGTGAACCACTCCTTATTCTTTAGAACGCCCATGGGTACGAAGAACATGGGGACGATCAGCGACCTGTATGGCTTTAGTCTATCGATGAGCTCCGCGGTGTCCATGAGGTCGTCACTAGTCTCCTCGGGTAATCCAAGAATCAACGTGGCCGCTGGGATGATGTTGTTCTCGTGCATTATCGCGAAGGCGTCTTCGACGACCTCAGGCCATTTCTCGGCGGGGTAGGGCGCGGCCTTCGCGGGCATGATCTTCTTTGCGAGCCTGACAGATCCCGTCTCGATTCCGACCTCAACGCCCCAGTATTCCTGGGTTCCATCGGCGCAGATCACCTCCCTAAGCCTCGAGATTAAACCATATTCTTCCTCTGCGTTCTTTATAGCGGCGAGGCTGGCGTGGCTCCAGGCGATGCTCTCCAAGTGTCTTCTCGCGACTTGGTGGAGTTTTATGAGCGCGTCTGGATTCAACTTGAGGCCCCTACACCCGTAGAGCAGGACATCTTCCGAGTGGAGTATCCCGGATCTGACACCCTCTTTCACATTCACTGAGATCTCCTTCTCGATCATGCCGAGGGGCATGTGCCTGAGTGGGCGCAGTGTTACAGAGCAGAACTTGCATCCCCTCGGGCAGCCGCGCATTATCTCGACCAAACCATTTATGCTCGCGTGCTTGATTAACGGGATCTCCTCTATTGCCGGGACGTCTCTGGGCCCGACGAAGACGTATCTCGGGAGGGGTTCTCCGTTGTAGACCTTGTCGACGAGGTCGAGTACTACGTGTTCCCCCTCGCCATCTATAACCGTGTCGATTCCCCATCGCCCCCATAAATCGAGCTTATAGAGCCATTGCCAGGCCGCTGGCCCGCCGACGATCACCTTCAAACCATTCTCCTTCGCCCTCCTCAGATCGAGGCTGTCCATGAATTTCCTGAAACTCTTAGCGTTTGTGGGCTCTTTTCTCGTGACTATCCACCACTCGCTGCTTGGGGGACATAATGCGAAGTAGTCGTGATGGCTGAGCATGAGGATCCTGGCGCTTCCAAGATATCGATTCACGTGATCTGGGTCGATTACCGCGGCGTTGTAGCCCTTGTCTTGGAGCAGGGCTTCGAGTTTCCTCAGAGCATAGGGCGCTTGCCAAGGTCTTCCAAGTGGATCCGTCTTCATCTTCGGGCAGGCTATCCACATCCACAAGCTCTCGGGCATCCCGATCGCCGGGCCGGTCGTCATGAATCCCAGGAATTCTTTTCCATGGTGGTTCGACATCATGCTCCGGTCTGTTGTTAGGACTATGTCAACAGGCCTCGGGCTCACTCACCCTCTCACCTCGATGATTCTTAATTTTCCCTGGAACCGGGCTTTATCTGGGAGCTGAAATGATGGACCGATTATAAACGTTATCTCACCTTCATGGGACTCCAAATCATCCACGAGCTTCCCAACATCCCTTGACTCAACCACTATGCTCAGCGAGACGTTTTCCAAGAGAATACCCTTTAATTCATCTAGATATGATAGATCTTCTGAGTTCTTGTTGTAGATCCTGATTCTGAGCCGCTCCGCCCTCCTCATCACGGCCTCGGATAAACACCTCTTAATCTCCTCGGCTTCGCCTTTACTGAGCCCGCCGAGGACCCAAACTTCATAAAACCTCCTAGCGAGCATGAAAACCACCAAAAAGTTTTCCATTAACCCTTTTTCCACGGCTGGAGATAAATGTTCTCACGCATCGGTGAAAACCAATATATAAGCTGGATCAAATAGGCTTGGCAGAGGACGTGAAGGACGAGGGGATGGGATTCTGAGGATCGGGATGCTCTACGACTTTGTGAGATGGGAAGAGAGGGATCTGGTCAGGGCGGCGAGGGAGCTCGGACACGAAGTGAAATTCATCCAGGTGACGAAGAAGCCGTTCTGGCTGACTAGGCCCAATGAATTCAAGGACCTGGATTTCGCCATCCAGAGATGTGTGAGCTTTTACCGCGCACTCGCCTCGACGATGATCTTCGAGGAGCAGGGAATCCCGGTCGTCAACAGCTCACAGGTGATATTGGCCTGCGAGGACAAGCTCTACACCACGGCGAAGCTCGCGAGACATGGGATCCCCGTTCCCGAGACCGCGATAGCGCTTAGCAGGGAGGCGTGCTTCGAGGCGGCTGAGAAGCTGGGGTACCCGGTGGTGGTTAAGCCGATTTACGGCAGCTGGGGCAGGATGATCTCGAGGGCCCTAGATCGCGAATCCCTCGGCGAGATCCTGGAGTTCAGAGAGAACATGCAGAGCCCATACTTCAAGGTCCACTACCTCCAAGAATATGTCAAGAAGCCTGGAAGAGACATAAGGGCGTATTATTTCTGGGGAGAGGTCCCCGCCGCCATATACAGAGTAAGCGAACAGTGGAAGACGAATACCGCTCTCGGAGGCAAGGCTGTTCCCGCGGAACTATCGGAGGAACAAATAGGGCTGATAAGGGCCGCTGGAGAAGTCATGGGTGGAGGGATCCTGGGAGTAGACTTGATAGAAAAAGGGTCGGAGAGCTTGGTCCTGGAAGTGAACGGCATACCACAATATAAGAACGTCGTGAGAGTCACTGGACGCGACCTCTCCTCCATGATACTCGACTTAACGGCCAAACAATTCAAGAAGTAATCGGGATGCCGGGGCCACCATTTCATTCATGATCTGGGCATTTTATGCGAATGGTTAATAGGATGCCGCGAGAGGAGGGTGTTTGACCTCGAGATGGATTCGACGTTGAAGTTCGTGAGATTCTACGCGCCGAGGGACTTGAAGCTGGTTAGGGGTGAGGGACAATATCTCTGGGACATCTATGGGAAGAGGTACCTTGACTGCCACACCGCCCATGGCGTCGCATTCCTAGGCCATAGAAATCCATGGGTGGTCCAAGAACTGAAGAAGCAGCTGGACGAACTCATAACCGCATCCCCGATATTCGCAACCCAGGCGATGGAGGAAGCTGTCAAGCTCTTGGAGAAGGCCTTGCCAAAGAACTTAGCCTACTTCTACTTGTTGAATAGCGGCAGCGAGGGAATTGAGTTGGCGTTGAAGGCGGCGAGGAAGGTGACTAAGAGGAGGCGGTTCATCTCGTTCATAAACGCCTTCCACGGGAGGACGATGGGCGCGCTCGCGGTCACGTGGAACCCGAGATACAGGAAGGACTATGACCCATTTCCATGGGAGGTCGAGTTCCTTCCCTACAACGATCCCGGAGCCGTGGAGAAGAAAGTCGATGAAAATGTGGCGGCGGTCATAGTCGAGCCCGTGCAGGGAGAAGGGGGGTTAGCAGCCGCCTCACCAGAGTTCCTGAGGGCGGTTAGGGATTCCTGCGATCGACATGGCGCCTTAATGATCGTGGACGAGATACAGTCCGGGTTCGGTAGGACCGGGATCCTCTGGGCCCATCAACGCGCAGACATCAAGTCGGACATAATGGTTGCGGGGAAGAGCCTCGGTGGAGGATTCCCGATCAGCGTCACCGCATTCTCTGAGGAAGTTGGATCGAAACTTGAGGCAGGAGATCACGGCTCAACCTTTGGTGGAAATCCGCTGGCACTCGCGGCGTTGAAGGGCGGAATTAGGGCGCTCCTAGAAGACAACGTCGTCGAGAAGGCCGCCGAGGCGGGAAAGCTCCTCACTAAGACGTTGGAGGAAGTAGTGAGTGAACATGAATCGGCCGCGAGGGGGGCTAGGGGGATCGGGCTGATGGCGGGCATAGAGTTGAGGACGAACCCGATGAAGGCCGTCCAGGAGCTCCAGGGAAGGGGCGTCTTGGCCTTAAGAGCCGGCTTAACGGTCCTGAGGCTCCTGCCGCCATACCTCATCACGAGAAGGGATATAGAGTTCCTGAGGGGGGCTCTTGACGGGGTATTGGCGGCGATGAAGCCGGAGCCGGCGTAACGCGATAAATCCAAGAGTATGGTAACGTATTTGGAGAGCAGAGGGGTGGAAAGATTTGTCATTGTTGAATGATAGGATGAAGGTCGGGAAGCTGCTCCTGAGCCTCATCGAGGTCTACACCCCGCCTGGAGGCGAGGCAAAGCTACATAGCACACTCTTCAAGTTAACTAGGGGTCTTGGGCTAAGAGATACATACGTTGATGATGTTGGGAACTTCTTCGTATCGTGCGGAAGGGGGTCGACGAAGATAATGCTCGCCAGCCACCTCGACACCGTCCCGGGCAAAATTGAAGCATTCTTCGACGGCGAATACGTGTATGGTCGCGGAGCGGTGGACGCTAAAGGCCCATTCCTATCATTCCTCTTGGCGGCAAGCGAGGTCGCGGAATCCATAAGCGGCGTCGAGGTTCAGGTTGCAGGCCTCGTTCAAGAAGAATTGGATGGGCTCGGCGCAAAGCACCTCGTCGATGAGGGGTTTAGGGCGGACCACGTCTTGGTAGGAGAGCCGACGAGCCTCAGCATAGCGATAGCGTATAGGGGGAGCATAACCGTCGAGGTATGGGCGAGGACGAGGGGAGGCCATAGTTCAGCTCCTTACATAGGTGAGTCCGCGCTTGATAGGATCTTGGCATTCATACTGGAAGTCAGGGAAAACTTCGGGGGCTCGAGCTATGAGGAGGCGACTTATGCCGTGACCACGTTGAATGCCGGGGATTGGCCAGGGAGGCTGCCTGAAAAGGCCCGCGCACACGTGAACATAAGGTTCCCAAAATCCTATGAAGCCGAATCCGCGATGAAAACTCTATTGGAAATCGCGAAGAAGCATGGCGTCCAGCTAAAGGTGATCGACTCGACGCCGCCGGTCGAGTCGCGATTGGACTCGAAGATTGTGAGGGCCATGATGAAGGGGTGTCTCAAAAATGGCTTAAAGCCCAAGATAGTTAAAAAGACTGGGACGAGCGACATGAACACTCTGGCAAAGTTGACGAATAGCATAGCGGCGTTCGGCCCAGGAGACTCGAGGCTCGCCCACACCAGAGACGAGAGGATATCCGTCGATGACTTGATCAAGGCATCCAAGATAATATCCACGGCGCTTCTCGAGCTCGCTAAGCTCCCTTAGGCCGCTTCTTCTCCCACCCCATCTCCGCCAGTTTCTGCAACTTCATCTCCAGAGTCCAGAGCTTTGAGAAGGATGCTCCATCCCGTTGATCAAACATGCTCTCCCTAGAGTAGGTTATCAACTCCTTTGAGTAGAGTGATCGCTCGCACCTCCTGCCGAGGATCCTCATCGAGCCCTTGTAAAACCTAACCCTGACCTCTCCGGTCAACCCTTCCTGGGAATATTCGATGAACGCGTCCAGGGCCTCTCTGAGCCTGTCATGCCATAGGCCCGAATATACTAGGTCAGCCCACTTCGCATCCACGAGCTTCTTGAATTCCAAGAACCTCCTCCCAAGCGCCATCTTCTCCAAGTCCATGTGAGCCTTGATCAGGGTCAGGGCAGCTGGGACCTCGTATACCTCCCGGCTCTTCAACCCGATCACCCTGTCCTCGATGTGGTCGACGATGCCGAACCCATGCCTCCCGGCCATCGAGTTTACCTCGCGGATTAAAGTCAACATATCCATCTTACCATCATTGATGGATTTTGGAATCCCATCCTCGAACCCTATAGTTATCTCCTCGGGTTCGTCTGGCCACCTCGATGGAGGCGCGACGTACTTGAATGCCTCCCATGGCGGCTCAACCCATGGATCTTCGAGCTCAGCGGCCTCTATAGACCTCCCCCAGAGGTTGTCGTCGATGCTGAACCTACTTTCGCGGAAGTTGAGTGGGAGGCCATGTTTCCTCGCGTATTCCATCTCCTGGTCCCTGCTCAGGTTCCATTCCCTGATCGGCGCGATTATCCTCATTCCGGGAAGCAGCACGGAAAATGAGGCGTCCATCCTTATCTGGTCGTTGCCCTTGCCCGTGCACCCGTGGGCAACGGCGTCGACCCCCTCCTTCAAAGCGACCTTGGCGACCTCTTCGGCGATCAAGGGCCTCGCGAGAGCGGTGGACAGCGGATACTCGCCCTCATATAATCCATTAGCCATTATGCACTTTGAGATGAATTCCTCCGCGAACCTCTTCTTCGCGTCGACTAATATGAATTTTTCAGAGCCGGCCGCGATGGCCCTTTCCTCTATGGCCTCGAAGTCCTCTTCTTGGCCGACATCGACGGCTACGGCTATGACCTCGGCTGAATACTTCTCTCGAAGCCATTTTACCGCTACAGTTGTGTCCAGCCCACCGCTGTAGGCCAGCGCCACCCTCATGGAGAAAACTTGGTAAATTTACTAAATAAACCATAAGGTGGCCGGCTTAAAGATGAAGAATATTCAGGTTAGGGCGCTCAGAGATTAAGGAAATTAAACTACTCAGCGTATAGTTCTTGAAGCCTTTCTAGGGCCCGCCTCCTAGCCTCCTCCACCATCCGCTGATCAACGCCCAGCGACTTCAATAGATCATCTATCTTAGGCGGCTCCTTTCTTTCAGCCAGCTCGGCTGCGAACTTCGCTATCAGCGGCAGATACCGCGCATAAATATCCAGCTTTTTCTTCGCCATCGCCCGTTTCTCGATTTTACTCAAGTGGAGTCTAAGCTCCCTCGCCGCCTCCCTCATCGCCACCACGAGCTCCCTCTCGATCTCCGGCCTATCGGCCACAGCCTCCTTTCCAACGGTTTTGTAGGGGATCTTCGGGGAGCAGATGTGGGTGACGATTGCGAGCGGCGCCGGGAAGTATACTTTATACGTCGACCAGTCAATTCTCTCATTCACGACCTTCCAGACCACATCCGCCCTCTCGTCGTATAGTAGAGGGATCTTGTTGGCGAAGCGGTAGAGCTGAATCGTGTCTGATTGGGGGATCTCTCCTCCATAGGCCAAGCCGACCTCCACGACGAAGGGGAAGCCCGAGTAGGATGATGGAGGTCTCTCGACGACGTAGAGGAACTCGGGGTTGAGCATGTGGCGTATCCCGGCCTCCAGTAATTCCCTGCCTATCGGGCTGAGACTACTTGGATCGGGCGCCCTGAACTTGTCATATTTCTTGATGGCCTCCACTAGCTTGGTGACCTCGTCGTGGCTTAGCTTTCTCGGGTTCCTGTCCCACGGTATCGCGGCCATATCCAAGACCTCCTTCGCCGTCTTCTCACCAACCCGTTGGAAGTTCTTCATGAGAAAGCTCACCATATTTCTATCCCTAGACAATGATAGGAGCCTCGACATCGTCTCTACATCGACTCCAACCGGGTGAGGGAGCGCCTCCTCCGGCGGATCCGGGACCCTCGTCGTGACCCTCGGGTAACAGTAGAGGCGGCCGCGTGGATCTATGAACATGATGGATGCGTGGGGATTCGCTATCGCCGTGTGCGTGAAGTATTGGATTATTTTCGCCTTGCTATTCGTGTAGTCTCCCTCGAGATAGAATTCGACCGTCGTCCCCCGCCACTTCTTCTCATTCTCCAATACCTCGTGCTTGAATATCTTGGGCTCATTCTTCACGATATCAATCATCAAGACGAATCTGTGGATCTCTCTTCCACCTTTACTCGAGGTTATGGTCGCGGGCTTATTCGTCGTAATCTGGCCATAGAGTAGGGCCATAGTCCCGCCGAGCCCGAATGTTCCCCTACTCTGCTTATAGCCATACTTGCTCCCGTAGAAGACCGTTGCGAAGGCTCTTGGGATGTGCTCCGCGTCCACGCCTATCCCATTATCCTCCACCCTTAGCTTATACACCTCGACCTCGCCGCTATCGCCCTCAGACGACAACTCCACGATTATATTCGGTGTAATCCTCCCAATCTCGCATGCATCCAATGAATTTTCTATGAGCTCCCTGATGCTCATATATAGTGAGCGGGATGGGCTGCTGAACCCGGCTATGTCCCTGTTCCTATAGAAAAAGTCGGCTGGGGATATTTTCTCGAACCTGACCTCGGGCATCGGCGATCAGAAAAAACCAGCCCCGACCAAGACATAAACCTATAGAGAAAAGCATCCACCCGTATCCATCCCAGGAACATCAACATTAAATATCGTGATCTCCTCTCTTGAATACATAAGCATATTGCAGCGTAACTAGATCCCAAAACGGAAGAGGCGCGCACGGGTATAAGGTCATGGCCTCACATCTTATTTTTGGATAAATCTACCCCTCAGGGTTATCTTGTGACCACAGCGCGGGCATTTATCTCCATCGAGCTTGTAATATGTAACCCGGTAGAGGTGTCTCGCGATTAATCGTTTACCGCATTTTGGGCAGATCGTCGCTTCGAGTTCCGGTATCCCAACGTTTCCGACGTAGACGTATTCTATGCCCATCTTCAATGCCATGTCCCTGAATTCTAAGAGCCTGCTAAGCGGTGTTGGTGACTTACTCCAGAAATTCGCAGGATAGTATCTGTTGACGTGGATGGGGATGTGTCCACCGAGGCATTCTAGATGTTTTTCGAATATCCATTCAGCGCATTCCTCGGAGTCATTGAACCCAGTCACGACGAGGTACACCATCTCCACGTATCCCCCCGTGTCCAAGACCAGCTTCGCGTTTCTGAAGACCTTCGAGTGTTCTATCGATGTTAAGGCTCCGCGGGCACTTGGGCAACCCTTTATGTCTATGCTAAAGCCGTCTACACCTACTTCTAGCAGCATTCTTAGGGCGCGTTCAGTGAAGTACCCATTCGTAACCAGTACACCGTACAAGCCATGTTTGCGGCCGAGGTCAAAGAGGTCGAGAAGGTAGTCGAAGAGGGTTACGGGCTCATTGAAGCTCGCGCAAAGCCCTTCATCACCCCCACTCACCGCCTGCTTTACAAGCTTTTCAGACGGAATCCTCCTCATTCCCGATGGTAGATTGGAGAAGCTCAGGTGGCTGTTTTGACACCAAGGGCAATAGAAGTTGCATCCATAGCCCGAGAATGTTAGCGCCGTGCTGTTTGGCCAGTAGTGAAATAAGGGCTTAACCTCTATCGGCCTGCTCTCAACGGCGCTCACTAAGCCGTATCCTAAATGGAGAAGGCGCCCGCGATCATTTACATAGTTTCTGCATATCCCAGCCGCGCCGTCCTTTAAGACGCAGCCGCGCTCGCAGATAAGACACCTGATTACGCCTCCTTCGATGCGTTCATAGAGCCTCGCCTCGGGGGCGGCGGACTCGGCCATCAACTAAAATTACGTATAAGCGGCTCAAAAGGAATCCCCCAAGAAGCTTGGGTTAAGTGGGTAAATGTTTATCCATCAGCGTGATCTTTGGGGCGTAGTGATCACGGTTGTCTCTCGAAGTCGATAGTCTTAAAATTGCGAGGATTATCTTTGGGAGCAAGGTTGGGAAAGCGGTTCTCAGGAGACTACTGGAAGAGGATCCAAGCGGTTTTAGGAGTAGGCTTGAACACGTCCTAGAAATGTTCGCTAAGGGGAAAGGCCGTGTGAGCTTTAGCTGCACGCTCGACTACTACTTCTATAAGCTATTACTTGAGACATCGATAAAGTTCATGCACATGAGTAAAGAGGAGTTTCTAGAGGGGATCAAGGATCCGGCGATAAGGAGGGGGATGGAGCTGGTCTTCAGGAGCCTACTCAAATACGGCGTGACCGTTCCCCAGAGGCTCGCCGCCCCCTTCCTGATAGTCTGGAACTTCACTAACGCATGCAACTTGAGATGCAAGCACTGCTATCAAAACGCTGACTCCAATCCCGGAGTCGGGGAACTCACGCTCGAAGAGAAGATGATGGCCATCGAGCAGATTGATGAACTGGGGATACCGGTCATCGCGCTGAGCGGCGGGGAGCCGACGATCCACCCGGATTTCCTCGAGGTGGTTGAGGAGGGGGCGAGGAGGGGGATATACATGGCAGTCGCGACGAATGGCATAAGATTCGCCGAAGAGGACTTCACGCGGCGGGCAATCCAGGCAGGGCTTAGATATGTAGAGGTCAGTTTGGACTCCGTCGATCCCAAAAAGCATAATGGATTCAGGGGCGTTGATGGCGCCTGGGAAAAGGCGGTGAAAGGGCTCATAAACGTGATCAAGCTTGGAAATGGAAAAGTTTCGACGGGGATAGCGATGACCGTGACGAGGCTGAACATGGACGAGGTCAAGGATATGATGAGGCTGGGTGAGGAGCTCGGTGTCACCAGGGTCATCTTCTTCAACTTCATACCGACTGGGCGGGGGAAGGAGATTAACGAACTCGACTTAACCCCGGAAGAAAGAGAAGAGGTGCTTAAACAGATATACATGGGATCTATTGGATCTAAGGTCCAAAAAGTATCTACTGCTCCCCAGCTCGCCAGGGTCTCATGGAAGATGAGCAGCGAGGAAGACGTCCTTCCAACACACTTCACCGTGCCCAGGAGCAAGAGCCTCAAAGCCCTCGCGGAGTTCATTGGGGGATGCGGCGCGGGCAGAATCTACCTGGCACTTCAACCGGATGGAACGGTGACCCCATGTGTCTTCCTCCCAATGCCGGTGGGGAATCTGAGGAAGGACAGGCTACGGGAAATCTGGGAGAAGAACAAGGTGATAAACGACCTCAAGAACAAGGACTTGCTGAAGCAACCATGTGGAAGCTGTAAGTTCAAGTACATTTGCGGCGGATGTAGGGCGAGGGCATATGCCTACTTCGGAGACTATCTGGCACCCGATCCGGGATGCTTGAAGGGTAAACAATACTTGGAGGAAGGGCCCTGGATGCTAGCCGTGGCGGAAACCTCCTGACCCCCTTCCAAAAAGGGCTTCAAAGCTTAATCGGATTTTCGGCTAAAGGACCGTTACGCTTAAAAATGTTGCCAAGTAATTTATGGTCGAGTTGGGAGAAGTGGACGATGTCACGTTTTATGGCCCGATGGGGGGGAAGGGATGTCTCGCGCGTAAAATCATCATGCCATCTAGGAGCACCTACGCAGAAGTATCTTGAAGACATAATACCAGTATATTGGAGGAGGTTATGGATGATTATCATTCAGCGGGAGTTCGGATCCATGAGCAAGTTCATGAAGACGATGTTAGAAGGACTTGACCTCGATTCGATGCTAATAGAAGTGTTCTTCTAACTGGGAAATGAAGGCCTTTAAGATCCTCGTGACTGGGCCATTTAAAGCGGGGAAGACAAAGATCATCAAGACCCTATGCGGGAGGATCTTGGAATCCGATAAGCGGCTCTCGGTCGAGACCTTTAAGGAAACCACGACCGTCGCCATCGACTTCGGCCTCCTCGAGCTGGGTGAGAAAGTTATCAGGCTATTCGGGACGCCTGGCCAGCGTAGATTCTTCTTTATGTGGAAGGTATTGGCATCGGGAATGGATGGCTACATATTGATGATAGACTCCAAAGACTGGGAGAGCCTTGAGGAAGCCAATTACATCTACGACTTCTTCACGAAAAGATCCGCGAATAAGGCCGATGAGGGAAAACAGATACCGGAAAAGTCCATAAGAGAGGTTCTCGGAGTTCCTTTCGAGGCCCCAATTCGGCCAACAGTGGACTTTGATAAACAAGCGCCCTAAGCCTCATAAAATCCCTATTGGACTTAATTGAGAAAAAGTCGAGGTGATTAATAGAAAGTTATCTCAACTCTCTTTCATCCTGACGTTAGATTGGTAGATCTCGATTATCCCGCTGTCCCTAAGCTTTTTCAACGCATTAAACACGGTTATCTTCGAGGCAGGCATCTCGATGAAGATCTTCCAGAGGGGATAAGTTCCATCATGCGTCCTCAAGATGCTTAGGATGGCCTCCGACACCTTATCTTCCTCAACTTCCTCACTTACTCCCATGAAAGTGGTCTCGGCTTTGTTGATCTCCATGCCTCTGCTCGCGGGTACTTGGATAACTTCGACCTCAACTCCATATTTCTTCAGCACCTGCTCTGGGTTGGCGTAGTATGAGTATATCTCTCTCGCTATGTCCCTTATTTCGATCATCTTGTTCTCGAGGAATTTTCTCAGGAGGGCGGCTCTCCTCAGGGTCTCCGCTATGACCTCCTCCTTGGTCTTGGCGATCCTCATCGCTATCCTCTCAATGACGACACTATTATAGAGATCTACGTTGAAGGTGTCCGTCGCGGGATTCCACTCCGCGATCGTCACGTATTTGCCGAAGTCTACGACTTCCCAGATATAGCGGATCCTCCTACCATAGCCCTTGCCATCCACGGGCCTCGTGAAGCTCACTCTCTCGACGAGGGCCACCGCGTCTATTAGGGGGATGTGGCTGGGCGGGATGTTCATCGGGGGGCTTATAAGCCTCTTGACAGCCGATTCTATGTTCTCCGCGTGGATGGTCGAGAGGCCGCCGTGGCCTGTCGCGATCGCCTGGAACAGGACGAATGCCTCCTCCCCCCTGACTTCTCCTACTATGAGGTAATCCGGCCTATACCTCAAGCTCGTCTTGACCAAGTCATAGAGAGTTATCTCACCGGTTTTTTGGGCTCCGAGCCCATAGCTCTCCCTGGTCACAAACCTCACCCAGTTCTCGCTCGGTATATTCAACTCCGCGGTCTCCTCACATGTGACTATCTTCATCCTGGGCTTTATGAAGCATGAGAGGGCGTTTAGGATCGTGGTCTTCCCGCTTCCGGTCGCCCCCGCGACCAATATGTTCGCCTTATGCTCCATCAACATCCAGAAGTATGCGGCCATCTCCGGGCTCAGCAACTTGCTCTCTAACAGCTCTGTTACGCTGAAAGGCTTCTCCCTGAATTTCCTTATCGTGAATGTGCTCCCCCTAGGCGAGATCTCCTCCCTGAAGGTGGCCGCGAGCCTGTGTTTACCATATATCATGGCGTCGAGGATGGGGAAGGCCGAGGAGATGTGCTTCTCGGACTTGTGGGCTAGCTGGATTATGAAGTCATCTAGGGCGTCCCGATCCGTGAAGATGATGTTCGTCGGAATGCTCTCGTAGTCCCTGTGCCAGACATAGACGGGCACATTCACGCCATCGCATGAGATGTCCTCTATCCTATAATCCTCCATCACTATGTTGAGGGGGCCGAAGCCCGTCATGTCCCTCTCAAGATAATAGAACAACTTCTCTCTCGATTCCTCCTCGAATTTCCCAAGAGCCCCCTCATATTTCCTGAGGAGCTTCTCGGCGGTCTTCAGCAGGATTCTCTTGGCGTCCTCCTCTTCGCCGGGCTTCGGAGGCTCGAGCTCTTTCGACAATATGTCCTTCAGCTTTTCTAGGGCCAAAGCCTCCTGGGGGGATAATTGGACCTCCGTAGCGAAGTAGGTGGGCTCCACGGTCGGGCCTGGGGGCGTAGCTATTATCACCTCCGCGAGTTCATTCCGTATCACGTAGCGGTCTAGGATCCCGTAATCCTCCGGGATCGACCTAATTTCTACCCCTTTCCAGGGACCTGGAGCCCCTTTGAGTTTAACTTTCTTCCCCAAGCTTCTACATAGAAGTAATGAGAAGGTCTGAGATATATTCTCTGTTGCGGTAACTTTATGAGGGGAAAGGTTATAAGCCTTAGAGAACGAGTGGTTTATAAGTTGGGAGTGGTGGAGTATTTCGTGTCATTTATTGGCGATCTTGCGACCTTCGTATTAATCACATTTATCATCGCACTTACTTCTCTCACTATATCTATAATCTCACTAGTGCTTGTGAGAAGATCCATCAAGGGTGGAGAAGCGGCTCCTCCCCAAGCGATCATAAAACCCGCTGAAGAAGTTTCAAAGCCGTCTACACCTCCAAAGGCTGAGGTTGGTGCTAGGCCCCCTCCCCCCAGTAAGCGGGGGACGAACCGCTTGGAGATCAAGCCCCTAGAACCCGAGGAATGGATAGGGTTTACATCCATCGAGGAACTCGCCTCCACGATTGGGGCCAAGTCGCTTATACTTTTCAACCAATCCGGGATACCGATAGAGTCCCATAATGTTGCCGACGAGGATAGGGTTGCGGCCTCGCTCGCGGACTTCGTTTCGATAATGCGGAAGCTTAACCCCAATTTCGAGTCGATGATCTCTGAGAATGATCAAAGGATGGTTCTATTATTGGTTGGGAGGATCGGGGATACCGATATCTTCGCCCTCTTCGTGGGCGATTCGAGAACAGGACTTGAAATAGAGGAGGTTAGGGGATTCCTCAGAACATATCTCTCAGAGAGCTTGGGGCGGTATAAATGATGACAAAGACGGAGGAGAGATTGCTGGCCGGGCTGCTCAAGGCGATCAAAATGAATAGCCGCGGGTGGATCGAGGCAATCGAAGTCGTCTCCGAGGATGGAGTACCCATAGCATATGAGAGCGATGATGCTAGATTTAACGCGGAGTATGTCGCGGCGGCGACCGCTGCGATCTGCGGGGCCATCTCCGCCGTCATAGAGCTCATGAATTCTAGGGGATATAAGCGCGTGAGCGTGGAGCTCGAAGATGGTAGGAGGGTTCTGATAAGGCAGTATAGGGGATACTATGTCGTGTGTTTGACGAAGCCTAACCCCAACATGGGATTCATCGAAGTATTGATGGAGACGTACCTCTCCAAGTAGCCGGGGGATTGGAGAGGCGATGGGTCTCAGAGATGGATTCATGGGGTTCTTTTATGCAAATTTCAGAGGACTCGGATCACTTCTCCTGAAGATCTTTCCAGGGATAGCCTCGAAGCTCGATGCGGCTGCGCTCAGGATTTATCCCGAGAGCTATGCCGCCACAATCGCCGGTCTAACATTTATCACGACCCTCATCTCGATTCCACTGACGATACTATTCTACATCTTGACGCGGAGCCTCCTCAGCCTCGTCCTCCTAGTAGCCCCTTTCATGGTCTTGGTTATCGGAGTCTTCTACCCCTATTCCCAAGCTTCCTCCATCGCCTCAGTTTTCGAGAGCGAGGTTCCCTATGCGGCCATGTATCTCGCGGTGATGGCCACGGGGGGCGTCCCGCCATACACGAGCTTGAACAGGCTTTCCAAGAGCGAGCTCATGCCGAATCTCGCGAAGATCGCGAGGATAGCTAATATCAGGGTTGAGGCGACGGGCGAGGACCCCGTTTCCGCGATCGAGGAGATGGCGAAGAACCTCCCATCAAAGGAGTACAGGGACCTACTTATGGGATACGTCTCGACGCTGAGGAGCGGCGGAGACGTGGTCCACTTCTTGATCAGGAAGACGGAGATGATCTTCCAGAGCAGGACCGCGAGCATGAGGATAATCGGCGAGAGGCTTGGGATGTTGATGGAGGCATACGCGGCCGCCGTCATGATGATCGCCCTCGTCCTCTACATCATCTTCATAGTGTCCAGGGCCATGCCCTCGGAGTTCTTCACATTCCCCGCCGAACAGTTCATAGTATTCGCCTACCTCCTCATGCCATTGATGGCGGGGTCCTTCATCTACCTAGCGGACATCACTCAGCCCAAGTACCCGTTCACGGATAAGAGGCCTTTTAGGGCCTTCCTCGCCGGGATCCCCGTCGGAATGGTCTTCTTCGCCCTGTTCGTTGTGCCATTTTTCGCCGACCCGCTCCGATTCATTTTCCCATTCAGCCTCACGTCGGATCTGATCGTCGCCTTTAGGACTTTGCTGGGCCTCGATAGGGGCTATGAGGCCACGATAGCGATGTGCCTCGCCTTCATAGTCCTCTTCCTGCCCGGCGCGGTCGCGTGGGAGAAATACGGGAAGGAGAATGTGGCCATTCTGCGGGGTTTGACGAGGTTTCTGAGGGACTTGACCGAGACTAGGAAGACCGGGATGAGCCCCGAGAAGTGTATGAGGATGCTCTCCGACAGGGACTACGGCGGATTCACCAAGCACTTGAGGTTGATGAGCAGGCAGATCGGGTGGGGAGTCTCGCTGAGGAAGATCTACAGTGATTTCGAGAAGAGGGTTCGCGGGTGGCTCTCGAGGGCCGGGATGTTCATCTTGATAGACTCGATAGATGTAGGCGGCGGCGCCCCCGAGACCCTCGAGACCCTGACGACGTTCATGGAGGACTTCGAGGAGGTTGAGAGGCAGAAGAGGGCGACGCTCAAGCCCCTGATGTTCATCCCATACATGACGGCGGCGATGCTCGTCATCATAATCGTGGTC
>JANXDQ010000019.1:10130-17369 GCA_025059415.1 Aigarchaeota archaeon | reverse complement strand
GGGAGATGCTTTAATTCAAGCGATATAGTGCGCGTTCTCTCTATCGAAGTCCTCCACGTACTTAAAGTCCTTGTCCTGCCTCTGTTCAATTTCTCCCTCTAGATTCTTATACTCTTCTTGGAAAAGTTTTGGGATTATTCGGTAGGCTTTGTGGTCTTCGCCCAGCGCCTCCTCCACCACTTTAACTGCCAACTTCTTTATATCAACTTCATCGAGAACTCCGAGGCTGCGGATATATTCTCGGAGTAGGATCGAGAAGATGTGGGCATTTCTCTCAGATCTGTTTTTGGAGCTCGTGAGGAGGGATTCAAGAACCTTCTTATTCATTATTATAGCGTTTGATCCAACTTGGTGAACTGCTTCCACCCCATCGGAGAGATACGTGATTATTAGCTCCAATCCGGCCCTCCTAACCCCGAGTACAGCTCGGACCGCCCTCTTAACGACCTGGAAAATCTCGCCAAGGGTCTTGGCCTCATCAAGCCTCCTCCTAAGCTCCGGATTGATGGACGATCACCTCCATTCTGGAGGTTTGCGCCTTGGAATGCGGCGGGGCATATATTAGTGATGATCCCTGAAACTTTGTCTGAGAATATCGACATATTCTTGGGAGATTTCTTCACGTAATAGATGGGCTAGATGGGGCGGCTTGCTAGCAATACCTTATCTCGTTGAATCGGCTTAGGAGCCTTTGAACATCCCTCTTCACGGCTTTTGGATTCTCGCCCTCTATTGCGCGTTTGATGAGCTGCGCAATTCTGGCCATTTCCCTCTTACCCATCCCCCTCCTCGTCACTTCCCCGGTTCCAAGCCTTAGATCGGCGTCGGTTATTATCCCGCACTCCTCAAGTCTCCTCCTCAGCTCCTCTCTCTCCTCTTGATTCTGAAAGTCTAGAATTACTTGGTGCGACTCCGTATAGCCCCATTCCTTGGCCTTAACGGGCACCTCCAATTCGTCGAGGCCCTTGGCCAGGGATTTCGCGTTCTCCACGATTCTCTGAGCATATTGCCTCCCATACTTCAACATCTCCTCGAAGGATACTGCCAACGCCGCTATCTTGTTGAAGTGTATGTTGTCGGCTATCTTGTGGAAGATGTTCCTTAAGAGCTTTCGGTAAAGTTCTTCATCATTTGTTAGGACGAGCCCTCCCTGAGGACCTGGGAACGTCTTATGAGTTGAGGCGAATAGTATGTCGGCTCCCTCTCTCAGGGGATCCTGGAAGACCCCTCCAGCGATAAGCCCCAAGACATGTGCGCCATCATATGCCAAGATTCCACCATATTCGTGAACCACTTCCGCGAACTCCTTAACTGGATGTGGGAAAAGCATTCGGCTCCCTCCCAAGACGACGAAATCGGGTTTCTGAGATCTGATAATTTCAATAGACTTCTCTGCATCCGGTAGAAGCCTCTCCATCGAGGCCGGAAGATATATCACTTCCGCGTCGATGATGTCTGGGAGTTTTTCTGGAGCATTTCCCGGATATCCGCCGAAATCGGGGTGGAGACATGCCATCTTCCTGTGTTTGGCGAAGGTTATGTAGGTGAGGAGGGCGGCGATGTGCCCTGAAAGGGGCTCCAAGAGGGCGTACTCAGCTCGGAAAAGCTTCTTCGCTTGTTCCTCCGCATAGCTCCAAAGTTCATCGATGTACCTCGTCCCAGAATAGTATTGAGGTCTTAGGGAATATCGCCCAGTTAGATCAGACGCAAGGGCCCTTAAAACCCTAGGGCTCTGGACATTCTCGCTCGGTATCATGTTCAACGTCTTCTTTCTATATCTCTCATGCATTTTCAAGATCTCTAATGCTCTACTCATTTTGTTAAATGACGACTCAAAGACTGATATTTTAATTTTAAAAACATACATGCCTACTCGAAGTCGAGTCCACGTTTTCTACCACCTTTCGTGGAAAAGGTTTTAAATGAAAGTCTTAGAAATCGTTCAGATGCCGTATAGGTTCACCTTTGACCTTAGGTCGCTTCCAAGGAGCTTCTTCCAGGAGATCATCAAATTAGTCTATGACTCGGGGATACATCAAAGATTAGGTGTGGTGGTTAAATCTCTGATTAGGAAGTTTAGAATTCAGGAAGTCACGGGCTTAAACCTGCTTGACGCGATTACACTCTTTGAGGATTTCCTCGAGATCCAGGCCATAAATGTCTTGAATAGGGAGAGATTTAATGGAGCCCATGGTAGACGGGCCCTATTTCTCCCGCACTGTGCCAGGAAATACATGGATAATCGGTGTAAGGCGATCTTTGATCAAGAGGTCCCAACTTATCACTGTCAGCGTTGTTCTCCGGACTGCCTCATCAGCCAGGCCACAAAGCTGGCCGCGGAGAGGAATTATGATGTTTACGTTGTGCCCGGGGGCTCCTGCATCTCGAAGATACTAGGAATGAATGATTACAGGGCTGTTGTGGCCGTTGCCTGCGGGACGGAGCTTAAACTCGGATATCAAATGCTGGAGGAATTGGGAGTTCCCGGGCAAGCGGTGCCACTTTTAAAAAATGGTTGCGCCGGAACATGGTTTGATATGGAGGAATTAATGAAGATCCTATGAGCGGCGAAGAACTATTAGGATCGGGAATTTATAGAGGGGGGCGGCCTTGGTTTATGGAGACATCGATGGGATCAAGGCCGCATCTTCAACCACGGCAACATATTCTTGGGATCCCGCATGAAGGAAGGTTTTGAGGAGCTGGGCTGATGTCTAAAAAGCATAACGCTGGCGGCCCTCCGCGAGCATCCTTAATTAACCGCCAGTAACTCCCTTTCCTAGGCATGGTCTTGGTCTCGCCGAGCATCCTCAAGGATAAAATCAGCGGGCACGCCTTGCTGGAGCAGGCTCTGAGGCTGCTCGAGAGAAGTCGAGAAGTCCAAGCGTATTTAGCTATGGCTAACGTGATGGCCGTTCAGAGGCTTCTCTACAACGATCATGGCCCAGTCCATTCAAGGATAGTTGCGGGGGCGGCTCTCCAAATATTGGACTTGATGCTCGAGGGCGGCTTTCTCCCATCAATCGTCCGGGACGGCGTCGGAGACGAGGAGGACTCGAGGCTCGTGGTGATGATGGGCGCCTACCTACATGACGTGGGAAATGCCGTCCACAGGGAATATCATTACGTGACCGGCGTCGCCTTGGCTGCGAGATTTCTTCCCAAGATGCTTATTGAGATCTACCAGGATCCGCAGAAAGCCTACAAGCTCGTCCCAGAAATCCTCCACTGCATAATTTCGCATGATGAGGATATCATGGCCCTCAGCCTAGAAGCTGGGATAGTAAAGGTAGCCGATGGCGTGGACATGGCCGAGGGGCGGGCGAGGATGCCGTACAAGCAGGGTAAATACGATATACACGCCCTATCCGCCCTCGCGATTAGGGAGGTTGAGATAGTGAAGGGCCAGTCCGGGGATAGGCCTGTGAGGATCGTGGTGGACATGGATAATGAGGCCGGAATATTCCAGATAGAAGAGGTCCTCGGGAAGAAGATAAAATCCTCCTCGATAGCGCGGTACGTCGAGGTGGAGGCCCTCCGGAGAGGTGAGCCATTTAAGGTCATTAGATTCTAGAAAGAGGTTACCTGGATGCTAATGCTATTCTTTCCAGTTCATTCTTCTTCCTCACCGCAAGGCTTCTCGGATCATTTTCCGATGCCAGTATTACCTCATCGGCCAACGCCTCTTCGGGCGTCTTCCTACTCCTGAAACTCGTCTCCATGGCGCCCTGCGCGAGATGTCTGAGCGCTAGGTCAAGCCTCCTCTGAGGCGAGATATCAACGGCCTTAAAATAGACTATTCCACCGTAGCTGAGCCTTGTTACATCTTCTCGGGGCGCCGCGTTCTCGATAGCCTTAACTAGAACTTGTAGTGGGTTCTGACGCGTCCTAAGATGAATGAGTTCGAGGGCATTCCTTACGATCTTTAAGGCCGCGGTTTTCTTGCCGCCATTTGGGCCGGGCCTCATAAACATGTTAGCAAGACGTTCAACGATGTTCACCTCGGCTTTTCCAAACCTCTTGTGCTCGTGCCTACCCCCCGAGTGTGGGGCAAATGCGGGCTTCAAGCAGATGTATCTCTTTAAACCGGGGTCCCTGACCTCGACATCGTTCACGCTCCACTTGCCGAAGACCTTAAACTTCTCCGCAAGCTCCGGCGTTATCTCACTCATCTCCTACGAGGAAATACGTGAAGCAGCATCTTTTAAAGATAAGTAAGTATTGAAGGGGCAAAGATGATTGATTAGGTGTGCTCCCGATCCTTTATATACTTTGGAAGTGCCTGAAAGCAGGAGACGGAAAGGGAGCCGTCGAAAAGCTGCTATTAAAGAGGCATTTTGATTTTAAATACCCTTATTAGAAAGGCCTTCTCACATTCGATGCTCTCGAGGTACGTCGCGAGGGGTTTTCTGAGACTCAGCTGTTACCAGTCCTCAACGCTTCCATTTCTTTGGTTTGGGCCTCTATCTTGGGAGAAGCTTATATAAAGGGAATGAATCTCAATATACGCTAGCTGTGGAGAAGAGGTGTTCTGGATGTCAGCTAAGCCTCACTTGAACCTCATAGTCGTTGGCCACGTGGATCATGGGAAATCAACAACTATGGGCCACTTCCTAGTAAGACTGGGGGTAGTCGACGAGAGGACGGTCCAGCAATACGAGGAGGAGGCCAGGAGACTTGGAAAGGAGACTTTCAAGTATGCGTGGATCCTTGACAGGATTAAGGAGGAGAGGGAGCGAGGGCTAACTATAGACTTGGCCTTCCAGAAATTTGAGACCAAGAGATATTACTTCACGCTGATCGACGCGCCGGGACACCGAGACTTCGTGAAGAACATGATTACGGGTGCGAGTCAGGCGGACTGCGCCATACTAGTGGTCTCGGCGAAGAAGGGCGAATATGAAGTCGGGATCTCCCCCGGTGGACAGACGAGGGAGCACGCCTTCCTCCTATCAATCCTCGGCATCAGGCAATTAATAACCCTGGTCAATAAGATGGATGACCCGACGGTTAACTGGAGTAAGGAGAGATATGAGGAGATCAAGCAGGGAGTAAGCGATCTATTGAAGAGGATAGGATTTGATGCGTCGAAGATTCCATTCATCCCGGTTTCAGGCTGGCTAGGGGATAACTTGCTTGAGAGAAGCAAGAACATGCCTTGGTATAATGGCCCAACTCTGCTGGAGGCATTGGATCTCTTCGAGGAACCCCCGAAGCCGATTGACAAACCGCTGAGGCTCCCGATCCAGGCCGTTTACTCTATTAGGGGAGTTGGGACGGTGCCGGTGGGCAGAGTCGAGACCGGCGTTTTGAAACCAGGAGACCAAGTAGTCATCATGCCCCTAGGGGTAAGAGCTGAGGTAAAGTCCATCGAGATGCATCACCAGCCACTCCAACAGGCCATCCCCGGAGATAACGTCGGATTCGCCCTGAAGGGGGTTGAAAAAGCGCAGATCAAGCGCGGAATGGTTGTCAGCAGCCCAGACAGCCCATGCAAAGTGGCGAAGGAGTTCATCGCCCAGATAATCGTCATCTATCACCCGACGGCCATCGCGGCCGGATACACGCCGGTCATGCACATCCACACCGCGCAGACAGCTGTCAAGTTCGTCGAACTCATGGAGAAACTGGACCCGAGGACAGGCCAGGTCGTAGAGAAGAACCCGCAGTTCCTGAAAACGGGGGACGTCGCGAAGGTGAAGTTGAGGCCGCTCCAATCAGTCGCCCTAGAGCCCTACTCTGAGTTCCCGGAGCTGGGTAGGTTCGCCATCAGGGACAGCGGGATGACTGTTGCTGCCGGGGTCGTCAGGGAAATCACGGAGAAGGGGCCGTAACCCGCAAATCCTTATTTTTAATCAACGAATAGTTTTCGGCGGAACATGCCCTCAAGCCTGATCATCAAGTTAGGTGGACATCTAATCTCGACAAAAGAAGGCATCCAGCTAAACCTCCTGGAAAATTACGCCAAATTATTTTCAAGGCTCTTCGACGGCGGGAAATGGTGCATTGTTGTTGGAGGTGGTGAGGAGGCTAGGAGATATATCGCAGCGGCTAGGGAGCTGGGCATCGATGAGGCGTCCTGCGACCTGATTGCCGTCGAGATAACGAGGATTCACGCCAGACTTCTCTCAACGATCCTCGGGGACAAAGCTTATCAATCCATCCCGAAAACCCTTGAAGAGATAGTGGAATTTTCCTCGCATGGGAAGATCGTGGTTTCAGGGGGGCTCCAGCCCGCGCAATCGACCACAGCCGTCGCGGCCCTCGCAGCCGAAGCATTGGCAGCGAAGAAACTCATCATAGCAACCGACGTGGACGGGGTGTATACGAGGGATCCGAAGACAAACCCAGACGCCGAGTTCCTAGAAGAAGTCGCGCTCTCGAGGCTGAGAGAAATCCTCGCCCAATCCACCCATCACGCGGGAGAATACAAGTTGATAGATTCCCTCGCCATGCGGATCCTCGAAAGGAGCAGGATACAGGCGATAGTGGTCAATGGAAAGAGGCCGGAGAACGTGGAGAAAGCAATTCTAGGAGAAAGAATTGGGACGCGGATAATCCCCGAATAAGGCTTATGAAAACCCTGTGAAATACCTGATACTGGCAAGCGGGGGTAGCCAAGCCTGGCCAACGGCGGCGGGCTCAAGATCTCCCCATAAAAAGTAGAAAAATGGGTGACCCGCTCCCATAGGGGTTCGTGGGTTCAAATCCCACCCCCCGCACCACCAAAGATTTTGCCTAAGTGAGGCACCTTTTACTCTACGTTGGCCCGGTTTCAAGAAATCCATCTCTCTTCTCGAGCCATTTTTACGTCCAAATATCATCAAGATGATGATGGCAACAACTATAATTGAAGCTAGGTGATAGAGCGCCCCGGTTTTTGTTTCGAAGGCTGGAAATATGGCGTATGTTGACAGATTCATCAGTATTGTTATAGGCCTAATCTCTTTTGGAGGGCCTTCTTCTCCGCCTCTATTATCAGTTCTATGAGCTTCATGGTTTCACCTGGCTCTTCTTTCAGGATCTCTGAGATGTCTTTGAGTGCCAGTCCTCTGCCGGATAACGCGATCGCGGCCGCGCGGCCATATTTCGAGACCAGCACGGCGTTTCTCTTTAGCTCCGCGATCATTCTCCTCTCTTTCCTGTTAATCGGCTTACCCCTCCTCGCGATGAGCCCTAAGACTTCCTCCTGCGCGTGCTTGGTTATGCCTATCATGTTGGATCCGCAGATGGGGCACT
>JANXDQ010000019.1:0-10034 GCA_025059415.1 Aigarchaeota archaeon | reverse complement strand
CCCCTCCTCGCGATGAGCCCTAAGACTTCCTCCTGCGCGTGCTTGGTTATGCCTATCATGTTGGATCCGCAGATGGGGCACTTGGGCTTCGGCGCCAAGTCCTTGACGAGAATCTGGTCATAGTATTCATAGCATTCAACGCATATGGCGAGCCACGGCTCGTTGAGTAGCCTCCCCCTCACGGCCATCAAGACCACCCTCCTCACCCCCTCGGGCGTCGAGACCTCTCCCTCAGACTGGAACCTGCCGAGCAATAATCTCCCGAGTGGGGATGGCTCACCGGTCGGAGATCTCCAATAGAGGATTTTCAGCTTCCCCGCAATCATTTCCTCGAGGATGGTTTTCGCCATCTCGGGATCGAAGTCGTGGAACAACGTGTAATTCAAGGTCTCCCAGTAGACTGGCGTATTCCTCAGCGCCTCGGCGAGCTGGTTTAAGTTTATCTCGGAGAGGTTTGCCTCATACCTTATCACGCCCATTTTCCTCGCGACGTGGACCAGCCTCCGCTTAAACAGCGTGGATGATTCAACGGCCTTTCTCAGAATCTCCCCGTAACCTTCCTCGAGTATTTCCCCGATCGCCTTGATGACCATTTCAGATGAGATGTGAGTTGACCTGAAGGCCATCCTATAGGGATCCTGCTGGCCCTTAATCGGAGAACCGACCTTCTCCGAGAGATGGTAGCTTATCAGCTTCTGGATCGTCCTGTTTACCTTGAGCCCGCCGTGGACGTGCAATATGACGTATTGGCCCGCCTCCTCCACCAAAACCTCCTTATCGGTTGGGATCGGTATTCTCCGCTTGATATGTTCCTCAACCTCTTTGAATGCGCGTAGGATGACTTCTCGGCCCACGGAGTATCTCTCAGCTATCTCCGAGGCTATGGCTTCCCTGCTCTGCCCGCCGAGCCTCCTATCCCGATACTCGCTCCTAAGAGTTCCAACCTCCATCGCCACCTCGTATGGAACCGGGATTTCCTCTCCAACCCAGCTCGGGACGGCTCCCTCATAGTCGGCCAGTGGGGCCACGTATATCCTGTCGCCGCTCAGGTGGTGGATCTCCCACGCCCTGCCCATCAAGATGAATCTCGTCCCCGGCTCTCCATATTCCGCGACAAATTCCTCATCGAGTATCCCAACGGGCTCATTACTCACCTCGTTTATGACGATGTATTGTCGCTCCTCCGGGATCATCGAGAGGTTGTTGAAGTAGTATTCATAGAGCTCCCTCGTGTTCCTCGGCTTGGCCACGGTGTCGCCACGTAGATCCGCTATCCCGAGGCCGACCATGTGATCGACAACCATTTTGAGTTCATCAATTCCTAGGTCCTTAAAGTTGTAGGTTTTCTTGAATAGGTCGAGGGCCTCCTCCAACTCTATTCTCCCGTATTCGATCAATAATCCGGCGAGTTGGTGCATTAAAACATCGTAGCTCTTTATTGGGATCTCGGGTTCCTCTAAGAGCTCCTTCCTCGCCCTCCTCGCTATCACCATGGATTCGAGCGCGTCATCCGAGTCTATCGCTATTATCACGCCCTTCGCGATTCTGCCGACCTCGTGTCCACTTCTACCAACTCTTTGAATGAGCCTCGTGACTTCCCTCGGGGAATTATATTGAATGCATAGATCTATTCTTCCAACATCTATTCCGAGTTCGAGGGATGATGTGCAGATGATTCCAGCCAGTTGCCCCTTCTTTAACGCCTCCTCCGCGGAGACCCTCATGGACTTCGAGAGAGATCCGTGGTGGATGCCTATCTGCATCTGTTCGTCCCAGACCCTGAATCTATTAGTTAAGATCTCGGCAAGTGGTCTAGTATTCGTGAAGATGAGCGTGGATGTGTGGGAATCGACTAGGGATCTAATCGTCCTAAGCCTCGCCGCGACCTCCGGATGGGCCCCCAGGATCCCTGCGAGCTCCCTATCTTCATCCGTGGGCTCTGGATAGACGACGTCAAATTCCATGAGCTTGGCCACGGGGACCCTCACTATCTCGCATCCTCCATCAGGCCCCACCAGAAATTCCGCGATCCTCTCCGGGTTTCCTATCGTGGCGGAGAGCCCTATCCTCTGGAAATTCCTTCCAGCGATTCTTCTAAGTCTTTCGAGGCCGACTGCGAGCTGTTCACCCCTCTTATCGGTCGCGAGCTCGTGGACCTCATCCACTATCACCCACTTAACGCTCTTCAAGTGGTTTCTCAGGATTTTCCCGGTCAAGATGATTTGGAGGGTTTCCGGCGTCGTTATGAGGAGATCCGGGGGTTCGAGGCTCTGCGTCTTCCGCTCCCTCTGCGACGTATCACCGTGCCTCACCGCGGTCCTGAAATCGAGCCTCTGAGCCCACCAATCGATCCTATCGAGTAGATCCCTATTCAGCGCCCTTAATGGCGTTATGTAGATGAGCTTTACACCAGGAGTCCTAGGCTCAATTATCATCTTACTCAGGATCGGGAGTAATGCGGCCTCGGTCTTCCCCGTGCCCGTCGGGGCCATGAGCAGCAGATTTTTTCCGGCGAGGATCTTCGGCACGGCCTCAAGCTGCGGCTCCGTAAAACGCTTAAACCTCTCCTTAAACGCCTGGGCGACCGGCTTCGCGAGCATACTGAGAACCGCATACTCATCCAGTAGCGACATGACGATTCTTACCTAACCAATTAAATCCTTTGCGATCGAGAACTTAAGGATCTCTGTAGATCCCTAATCCAGGCGGCTAAATCGCCATGAGACGCGGACTTAAACCCCCCTACCCCCGGTGAACGACCACGGTCCTTAGTTCTAAGATCGCACAATTTTTCAATTCACCTCCAGAATCCGAAAAATATATATCAAAAATTCAAGCATTGTTGATGAGAATGGTCGACGAAGAACTTGCCAGGAAAATTAGAGAGGAGCTGGTTGAGGAGGCCGAGCTTTCACCGGAGCTAATCGATAGAATTAAATCCATTATGAGGCTGACCAAGGATGGAAAAGTTCTCTTCTTATTCGATCGGAAGAAGGTTACATCAGGCGACCTAATACTCCTTTATTTGGCTGGAAAAAAACTTGCAAACATAGCTGGGTTGGTGGATACCCCCTCAGCGAAGCTTGACGAAATATCGAGAGAGTTGGGGATGCCGAAGGGCACGATCGGTCCAAGGCTTGAGGAGCTGAGAAACGCCGGAGAAGTGGCAAGGACTGAACGCGGATTTTATGAAGTAACCATAGTGGGGATGGTGAACGTCATTAATCGAGTTGAAAGTCGATTGACGGAGGCTAGTAAACTTGAGAAAGACCAGAAGACTGCCTAGCAATCTTAAACCCCTTGTGATAACCCCAAATGACGTCCTGAGACTCTTGAAACCTCATAAAATCCTCATCAATCGACTACTCATGTTGACGGAAGATGGCACGGTAATATTTCAGTTTAGATTAGATCATGACACAAGTATCCTAGCATACATCTTGGCTAAAGCATTACTTTATGGGCTGAGGATCTCTAAAAGCTATGACGTCTCCATCGATGAGCTTTTGAGAATCCCCTCGATAGACTCCAATGCCCTACGACAGACTCTGGATAGGTTCTCTCACGAATCAGAAAAACTAATACTCATGAGCGGTAGGGGTTATTGTTTGAATCCAAATAAAGAAAAGATCAGAGAAATAGTAGATCTCATCGAGGACTACTTAATGGTTTCAGGTCAAGGGTTCTAAAATCGAGTAGAAATATAGAATTAGAGTCCTCAAGACATCGGGAAGACTGGATTGTCAACTCTTTGTGCCGGGGTTTCTAAACTTCTCGTAAAGTTCCCTTCTCCTAGCCTCAAGGAGGTCTTCAGGCAGCCCCGTATATCTGGCGGCGTTTGTGACGTGGATCCCCCTGGACTCCGCCGCGTCTAAGAGGCCCCGTATCCTCGACTTCCACTCCAGGTCCCTCATCAGGTGGTGGTCGATGACGAGTTCGTGGAGAAAGCCTCTCTTGATTATCTCGAGGAGGTTGTTGATCGACCTCTCCAGCTCGATCTCAGTAAACCTGCTTCCGAGCATGTACGTCATCGGCCCATCGCAGATCAACATGTCGGGCTCATGTTCCAAGACGAACTTGATCTGGACCTCTCCCACGAATCCCTCAACATCCGATGAGTGGACCACCTTCTCTCCGCCACTGCTGATTAGGGTCTCCAAGACGAATCCCAGCCTAGAATCGTTCCCATGTTGCACCGGCTTCGAGAAGGCGACCCTACATCTCCCGATCTTGATTTCCCTGGAGTCCGCGATCTCGACTTTGGCATCAATCTTCTTCAACTCCTCTAGGAATATCTTGGCCCGCCACCGCTGGCTGAAATTTATGTGGTTCACGGGGTCCTTGAGTAGGATCCGCTTCCCCATTAGCCACCCAACTTCTTCCCCGGGCCTCGGGAAGTGGTCGTAGTGGTAGTGGGTGATTATTATGAGATCCGCTTCAGCGGCCTCGCTCTCGATGAGCTCCTTGTGCTCGCTAAGTCTTTCATATTCTAATTGATGCGGCTTTAATCCATAGCGGCGTGGGCCGAGGGCGGCTCCAGGATCTATGATTATCCTAGCGTCCCCGGCCTCGATCAGCGTGCACATGCTCCTCGTCCCCATACTGTCGGCGGCTAGGAACCTGACCTTCATGTCTCCACTTCTTCTCTGAGTTTACCTCCACATAAGGGACAGAAGATTGAGTCGGATGGGATCTCGCGTTCACAATGTGGGCACCTCGACATCAATTCCTCGGCGACCTCTTCTACGCCAACCTCTTCCGCGACCTCGCGCGGCCTCTTTTTCCCTCTTAGAAGGCTGAGGATCAACGCGATGGCTCCCGAGGCAAATGTTGAAGCTGAGTAGTAAATGTATGTAGATGTTTGTGAGGGGAGGTTGGGGGGGTGCCCGAGAAGTAAGTGGGATGTTAGCAATGCCAATAGCCCGCCAATTATTGGTGGAAAAGGAGATAGTTTGGGGCCCCTTATCAGTATATTGGAGATGACCGCCGTCAAGATCATCGGGAGCATTATGGAAAGTATGGATGAGATTTCTTTAGTAATTAAGATTAATCCAGCGAATTGCCAGAGAAGAGGTGAGAGTAAAAACAGCGTGTAGGACGCTATGGAAGCGGCCAAAAACCTACTGTTCAACCTCTTCTAAAGGAAGGAAGAGAGGCTTAGTTTTAATCTTTTCCAAGGATGAGATGAAATTCCAAGAGGTTTCTGGGTCTACGCGGCGCGCATCCAAATCCTTAACCAACATTTCATAATGTTTTTATCTTGAGTGGGATTTCTTTCTTGGGATGTTTGAGGCCTTAATGACCTTCATAGTCACTTTTCTCACAGCCCCATTGGCCATCAAACTCGGCTTATCTCTCAGGATCTTGGGGGTGGATGTCCATAAATCTTGGAGACCAATCATACCGAAGACTGGAGGATTGCCGTTGATTCTCGGCACAATTGCCGGCCTCCTTCTGAACCATGTTTTAGGTGGTGGTGCTTTTGCCGGGGTGATAGCTCTCTCTTGTTTTATCGCGGCCATTATAGGATTTTTCGAGGACTTTATGGAGGAGATAAATCCGAGGTTGAAGCCAATTCTGCTCTTATTACCTGCTCTTCCCATCCTCCTAGCGGGGGCATTCACTCCAAGACCCGTGATCCCCTTCTTGGGAAAGACCAGACTTTATAACATCTATCCGATCCTAGTCCTCTCCTCATATCCAATAGTATGTAATGCGGTGAATAGCATCGATGTCCTAAATGGATCCATGGCCTTGACATCGATCCCGTTCTTCGTGATGAGCATGATAATATTCTATGTTAGAGGAGATTATCAATTATTGATTTTATCAGCAATATTCCTCGCATCGCTCCTCGCCTTCATCCCATATAACAAATATCCGGCGAAAATTTTCCCCGGAAATTCTGGAAGCCTATTCATCGGAGCCGCGATTACCTCAATCGCGATAATTGGCAGGATCGAGATAGCATCGATAATAGCGCTCCTACCACAGATAATGAACGAGATGCACATCATCTTCTCACTTGGGGGAATAAGGTCGGCGAAGAAGTTCAGGGTTAGGCCGTTAAAGGTAGAGGATGGACTCCTAACGGCATCCGAGGAGTCGGATGCCCCCATAACCCTGCTGAGAATGTTGTGCGCCAAGGCAAGGGTGGATGAGCGGGGCGCCGTCTATGCCTTGATGGCCATCTCAATATTCACGTCATTCCTAGGTTTGATCACGGATCTATTATTTATCGAGGGGGCTTTGTGATGGGCCTGGGGAAGAATTTTGTAAGTGTCCTCGTCCTCTTCACGGTAATCTGGGCTACATTCCTCGTAGTCAGCTATCTCATCGCCATAACAATATTCTACACACTAGAATATCCCCAAATGATGAGCTCTATGAGTATTTTGAGGGTTATCGTGGGCCTCGTGATAGCGGGTGGCTGGGTAACTGCGTGGTATAAGCTAACAAGGTTCTGGCTTTATAGGATCCTGATGGGGAAAAAGGAAACTTAAGAGCGACTTAGATCCAGAAACCTTGAACCAAGTTGCGCGAGAATCTTAGGATTGGAGTGGCGGGAGTGGGGTTTTGGGGTAAAAACCACATCCGGGTCCTAAGAGAATTGGGGGTCTCAGTTGAGGCGATATGCGACATCGATCGGGAGCGCGCCGAGTCCATGGCCAGCTACTTCGGCGTAAAGAAGTTTTACACGGATCTCAGGGAGATGCTGAGGGAGGAGGATCTACACGCGGTGACCATCTGCACTCCATCCTCCACCCACGCGGAGTGCGCTATAATGGCTCTAGAATCCGGGCTAGACGTCTTCGTGGAAAAACCCCTCGCATTCACCGTGGAGGAATGCCTCAGGATAATAGATTCCATGAAATCCAATAACAAGATCGTTATGACGGGTTTCATCGAAAGGTTCAATCCAGCAGTTAGTAAGGCTATCCAATTGCTGGAGATGGGCGAGATAGGAGAGGTGATAATGTCGCACGGGAGGCGGATTGGGTGGTGGCCTCAGAGGATTGGAGACGTCGGAGTGGTCAAAGACACCGCCATCCACGACATCGACCTCGTGAGGTTCATCTTTAAACAAGACCCAATCCAAGTCTACGCCAAGGGAGGAAGTCAGAGACACCACTTAGACGACCACGTTCAAGCGATTTTGACCCTCGACGACGAGTCAAAAGTCGCCTTTATCGAGGCCAACTGGCTGACCCCGAGGAAGAAGAGAGAGATGCATATAACGGGGAGTGATGGAGTCCTGTCGATAAGATTCCTAACTCAAGAAGTCTCACTTGAGAAGGCCGATATGGCCATCGAGCCCATAATAAAACAGGACGAACCATTAAAACTCGAGTTAAGACACTTCGTTGAATGCGTGAAGAAGAGGGAGAAGCCCCTCGCCGATGCTATAGATGGATTGAAAGCCGTGGCAATAGCGGAGGCGATACTCGAGTCGATGAAATGGAATAAGATAATTGATATAGACCTAGAGAACTTGATTTGATGTCCCCGTGGTGTTAGATATGAGATCAGAGATCAAGCCAATTTACTGGAGAAATAACGCGATTTACGTGTTGGATCAGAGATTATTGCCCTATAAAATAAAGTATCTTAGACTGAAAACGGCGAGAGAAGTCGCAAAGGCGATCAAGGACATGGCTATTCGGGGTGCTCCAGCAATAGGAATCGCGGGCGCAATGGGCTTAGCATTGACGGCATATCATTCACGCGCCAAGACCGTTGAACAGCTATTAGCAGAACTTAAGCGAAGCTATGAGACGTTGAGAAATACGAGGCCGACCGCTGTAAACCTTTTCTGGGCCCTGGAAAGAGTGATGAAGATCGCGGAGACGCGGTGCTCGGTCGACGAATTGAGGCGCCTAATCTTGGACGAGGCTTTAAAGATAATGGAAGAGGATCTGGAGGCAAACAGGAAGATAGGATTCAATGGATCCAAGTTGATAGATGATGGAGATGGGATCTTAACACATTGTAATGCTGGCGCACTCGCAACCGCGGGATATGGCACGGCGCTGGGGATTATTAGGGCGGCATTTGAGGAGGGAAAGAAGATCACAGTCTACGCATGTGAGACGAGGCCGAGACTTCAAGGTGCGAAGCTAACGGCTTGGGAGCTGATGCGGGATGGAATTCCGGTGAAGCTCATCACCGATAATATGGCGGCATTTCTCATGCAACGCGGACTAATCAACAAGGTGATAGTTGGGGCTGATAGGATTTTGGCGAAGACCGGGCACGTGATAAACAAGATCGGGACGCTAAGCCACGCAATCGCCGCAAAATACTATAACATACCTTTCCTCGTCGCCGCACCCACATCCACGGTCGACTTCAAATCGACGCCAGACGAAGTTGTTATAGAGGAAAGGGATGAGAAGGAAGTCCTATACATAGATGGCAAGAAGATTGCTCCACGGGGTGTTAGGGCCCTAAATCCGGCCTTCGACATCACTCCACCCGACCTCGTATCCTACATCATCACCGAGAAGGGGATCTATAGGCCGGAGGAGCTCAGAGAACTAAGTTTAACAACGTGATCAATAGTAACGTGACTAATCCTATCATCAGGGACCTGAATCCGGACATGATCACGTCCTTATTGGCGATCTTTCCGAGGAAAATTCCGAGGGTAAAGAGCAAGCCGAGCGCTATCGCCGTCGACGAGTAAAATGCGGCTTCAGGTGTTAACAATCTCGCCGCGGCTGCAAAATATGGAAGTAATGTTACTAGCCCTGCTAACATGGCGGATAACGAGTCCGCTATTGCCGAGATTATAGCGGCCTTTTTACGCGCCTTAAATATGAGAGTTCCATCAAGCCTCATCAACATCGCCTCCTCAATCTCTTTAATCTTCCGCTCCTGTTCTGCCTTCTCGGTCATGTAGGTTCCACTAGCTCCGGAGATCGCCATCGCTATTGATGCGCCGATGCCGGCCGCTAGGATCTGCTTTACGGCCGCCCCACCGAGGAGAACTGATCCAAAGATTATCCCTAGAATCGTGATGACTCCGTCGAAAGCATTCATGGTGGCGTATCTCCTCGTGTATTCCTCTGCCCCCGAATACCGGAAAATCCTCGAAATCGCCGCCCTCAACCTATTAAACATCCCTTAATCACTCCTCGAATACTACTTCGTCGATGCTGTGGATCGCCGCTCCCATGGCCTTTACGCGCTCTTCCACCTCTTCGAAGTTTACATCCTTCCCCTCAATCGTTATCTTCACGGTATCCGTCTCCACATCTACCTCCACGACCACCCCTGAAATCTTCTTAACCCCCTTAATAGTGGAAAGTTCTTTACAAAAGTCGATGAGGTCTGGGATATGCGGCTTCAAAACATCTAGGACGAGCCTAGACAATACAAGGGGGCGTTTAGACACCCTCTATTCACCGACCCGGATAAAATGACGCCTCAAGCCGAGTTAAAAACATTAATAGAATGATCCCGAGCCCAAAAACATTCCTTCGTGATAAATAACGCGGATACCATAAGAAAAACACCGCATTTCAAACCAAGCCAAAAATCTTTTAATTACCAACATAACTATTCCAGCGGGCATAATAACTCGCTGCGGCGGTTCCCTAGCCTGGTAGGGGGCAGGCCTGCTAAGCCTGTGGCCCGATGGGCCCCGCGGGTTCAAATCCCGCCCGCCGCGCCACACCCCCCTTTTAGGAGAAGATCTTCTCAAAAAATATCGTTACGTTCTCCGAATTAGATGCGGGCCCGCCGGGATTTGAACCCGGGACTTTCGGCTCCGAAGGCCGACGCCCTCTCCATGCTGGGCCACGGGCCCATTCTAGATCCCATACAAAAATTTTAAACCTTTATCAACATATTCAAGCCTCTCAGATGTATATTCGAGGCAGCATCGAAACCACCGTCTGTGGAGTTAAGTCGAGCCACCACTTATAAATAAAATATGTCTATGAATTTGTTGGAGGTTAATTACAGCGTTGCTTATGGCGGGTTATGACGATACCTTAAGCATAAAACATAAAGGTCCTCGATGGCTCGAC
>JANXDQ010000018.1 GCA_025059415.1 Aigarchaeota archaeon | reverse complement strand
AGACACCGGATACTACGATGTGGTGTCGGGCGAGCTTTCCTGGAGTTGACTCGGGAAAATCTTTTTATTCCCCCATTTTTTACTTCCGGAGAGACCTGATGCCTGCCCCCATACTGAGGCTTAGAGAGCTAGTGAAGAGCTTCGGCGGTTTGAGGGCTGTTAATGGGGTTAGCATGGATGTCAGAGAGCGTACCCTGACGATTTTGATTGGGCCTAATGGTAGCGGAAAGACTACGCTCATAAACCTGATCACGGGCGTCTATAAGCCTGATCGCGGCAGAATAATGTATGATGGGAGGGATATAACGGGCCTCCCCCCTCACGAGATCTTCAGGCTGGGAATCGCCAGGACGTTCCAGATCCCCCAGCCATTCAGAAGGCTCACCGTCCTCGAGAATCTACTCGTCTGCTGCGATAATCCCGGTGAGAGCTTCTTAAACGCCCTTAGGAGGAATAAGTGGATGAGGGCCGAGGAGGAGGCGGTTGAGCGCGCCTTCAGGGTCCTGAAGCTCCTTAACCTGGATCAACTCTGGGACCACGAGTCGTGGAAGCTGAGCGGCGGCCAGATGAAGCTCCTAGAGATCGGTAGGGCGCTCATGTCGAATGCGAAGCTCCTAATCATGGATGAGCCGGTGGCTGGCGTGAACCCCGCGCTGGCCCATGACATCTTCAGGTCGCTGACCGGGCTCAGGGACGGGCTCGGCATAACGATATTCATGGTTGAGCATCGGCTTGACATAGCACTCCAATACGCGGATGAGGCCTACGTCATGGCGGCGGGCAAGATGATCTCGATGGGCAGTCCGGAGGAAGTCGTGATGGACCCGCAGGTCATAGAGGCCTATCTCGGGGGCTGATGAAACGCGTGATCGAGGTAAGGAACCTGAATGCGGGATATAGGAGGCTCCAGATACTCTTCGATGTCAGCGCGAGCTTCGCTCGTGGAAAGATCAACGTGATCGTCGGCCCCAATGGCAGCGGCAAAAGCACCCTCCTCAAGTCGATATTCGGCCTCACCACGATATACTCAGGATCGATAACCTTAGATGGCATAGAACTCATTGGGAAGGCTCCGCATGAGATAGCGAGAATCGGGGTGGCCTATCTGCCGCAGACAGAAAACATCTTCGAGAACCTGACGGTCAACGAGAACCTGCGGATGGCCGGATACGTTCTTGAGAGAGATGAGCTCGATGAGAGAATCGAGGAGGTGGCGGAGCTATTCCCGGTAATTAAGAGGTATTGGAGGAGGAGGACCGGGATGTTGAGTGGGGGGGAGAGGCAGATGGTGGCGATGGCGATGGCCCTCATCAGAAAGCCCAAGGTTATGTTATTCGACGAGCCCACCGGCGGATTATCCCCGAAAATAGCGAATGAGGTCATCTCCAAGATTGTGGAACTCAGGGACTCTATGGACATGACCATAATCTTAGTCGAGCAGAACGCGAAGAAGGCACTCGAGATAGGGGACCACGCATACCTCCTGGTAAGCGGTAGATTGGTATTCGAAGGCGGATGCCGAGAATTATTGAAACATCCGCAGCTAGCAAGCCTATATCTCGGCGTAAGCGGCTAAAATATTGGGGTAGGATTCTTCGCTGGGATGAGCCACATAAGACGCGAGGCAATCGCCAGACTCATAGAAACTATATTGAAGATATTAAAAGCTGGTGAAAGGCCCTCGATCTCCACCCTCTCGGAAAAGGCCCTCATCTCCAAGGAACTAGTTAGGGGAATTCTTTCTTCCTGGGGCATCTTGGGGGACGTCGTGGAGTTAAAAGAGGAAGAGAAGATCGATATCGCCCTTAAGGCGTTGGAGCAGGGTGTGGATGGAGAGCGGATCTCACGTTATTTAAATTGGGCGGAGTTCGAGAAGCTGGTTGCCAGGGCATTCGAAAAGGCCGGCTATCAGACCAAATGGAATATTAGATTAACTCAACGGGGGCGCAGACACCAGATCGATCTACTAGCGTATCGTGGGCACATTGTCCTCTTAATTGACTGTAAACATTGGAAGAGACCTCCACCGCCGTCAGCCACATCCCGGATGGTTGAAATACAGGAACGAAGGCTCATGGCCCTAAAGAACAAGCTTGAGAGCCGAGCTAAATCCGACGAGAAGCTCCGTGAAATCTACTTTATCCCCATGGTGCTCTCCCTATATCAGCCATCGAGGAAAGTAGTGAATGGACACGTCTTCGCATCCATCGGAAACTTAAGAGGCCTACTGGATTACGTTGAATCAGCCTATTTCCAAATTAGACATGAAAAAGTGAAGATAGCGAGAGAGCAATATTTAGAGGATCTATTAACGAGGATCTAAACTTCTAAAAGTCAGACCGAAAATTAGAAGTCCGCGTTGAAAGTTAGTTGGATTTTAATTTTGTCATTGGAAATGCTTAAATCAGGGATCAAAAACTATCTTCCGAGGCGCCATGAGTTGGAAGGATTTCGAGGATGAATGGGAAGAGGAAGAGGAATGGGAAGAAGAGGAGGAAGAATGGGAAGAAGAGGAAGAGGAATTCTAGGATAAAGCTTTCGATGAGTTTTCATAATATTAACTTCCCCACTAATCTTTTCTTTTCCCCTTTCACATCTTCACGGGTAAACTCTCGCCGGAGTTCTCGGGAACAGGCACGCATCCCTGATGTGTTCTAGCTTTAGAAGCCACCAGAGCATCCTCTCAACTCCTAGGCCGAAGCCGCTGTGTGGAATAGTCCCGAAGCGCCTTAGGTCGAGATACCACTTGTAATCCTCCGGATTTAACCCCTCCTCACGTATTCTCTCCAGTAACTGGTTATAGTCATGTATCCTCTGGCCTCCTCCAATGACTTCTCCGAACCCGCCGGGGGTCAGCAAATCCGCATTTCTACACACGGATGGATCAGATGGATCCGGCATGTGATAGAATGCTTTCGCCTCTCTCGGCCAATGCGTGACAAAGAACGGCTTTTCGAAATCTTTTGAGAGCTCCCTCTCCTCGTCAGCTCCCAAGTCTTCGCCCCACTCGATCTTGAATCCCTTCCCCCTGAGGATTTCAAGGGCCTCGGAATACCTTATTCTAGGATAAGGCGGCTTGGCGACATCCGGGTTGACCTTCACCTTGAGTAATTCGAGCTCCCCGTGGGCGGATTCGGTGACGCCGAGGACCATGGCATAGAAGAGTTCCTCGATTATCTTCAGTAGGTCTTCTAGTTCCGCGTAGGCGATCTCTGCCTCAAGGTGCCAGAACTCCGTTAGATGCCTCCTGGTCCTGCTCAGTTCAGCCCTGAAGCTGGGCTGGATGCTGTAAACCCTCTCGAGGCTATAGATCGCCGCCTCCTGGTAGAACTGGGAGCTTTGAGTCAAGTAGACGTCTCTGCCGAAGTAATCGACCTTGAATAATGTGGCACCACCCTCAACCGCGGCTGTTATGAAGCTTGGACAATGTATCTCGATGAATCCGTGTTCTTGAAACCATTTCCTGGCGGCGTCTAAGAGCGCGGCCCTTATCTTCATTATCGCGGAGACCCTTGGGCTCCTGATGTGGAGATGTCTATTATCGAGTATGAACTTAACTTTGATGCCCCTCTTTATCGGGTAGTCATCCATGCTCTGACTGATTACCTTGAGGTCCCTGCATCGAATCTCCACGCCATTCGGCGCCCTGGGATCCCGCGTAACTATGCCCCTGACTTTTATCGCGGATTCCCGCCTCAATTCCTCGGCGGCACGGAAGCACTCATCGGGGAGCTGGCCCCTCTTCACCGCGACCTGTATTACGCCCGTCCCATCCCTGAGATCTATGAATATTAGGCCGCCATGCGCCCTCTTGTTCCTGACCCAGCCCAGTAACTCGACCTCGCCTCCCTCGGGAACCCTTAACACGTCCTTCACGGAGAAGTCCTTTAACATGCCACTTTAACCCATTCAAGAAGGAAAACCGCCACCTTTTTTGCATTTATTGTCCGCGGCGATTAGTAGACCTTGCAGCCATCCGGGACATCTTTCTCCGGGATCAGCGGTGTCACATTGTTCTCGTCGACGACCGCTGCCAACATCATGCATTCGGATGCGATGCCGCGGATCCTCTTAGGCTTGAGGTTGACTACGAAGGCGAATTGCTTCCCAATGAAGTCTTCCGGGTTATAGATATGGCCAAGCCCGGCGATTGATTGCTTCCGATACTGTCCAAAGTCCACGGTCAACTTCAACAATCTCGCCGCGCCCTCCACCCTTTCAGCAGAGATGACGCGCCCAATCCTTATGTCCAGCTTCTGGAAGTCGGAAAAATCTACCTCCAACATTCCACCACCACGCCTACCCAATTATCACTCAGCGCAAGTTAATATTGGTTCCGAAAAAATTGGTTCAGAAAATCATCACTAATTTTTTCCGAAAATTTTTTATATAACTCGGACGTATTTAAATTGTCAGGTGAAGGTCTAAATGGCCCGTAGTTGCACGAGAAGGGCTTCAGGGAAAAGAGCAAGGAAGGGGAGCGTTAGGAAGAAGGCTAGGAAGAGAGGCGCGGGAAGACGCAAAGCGAAGAAGGCCGCGAGGAAGGCCGCGAAAAGGGTTGTAAAGAAGAAGGCTAAGCCAAAAGCCGAAGCACCTGCTCCCCAGGAAGCCATTGAAGGCATCTAGATTGTCCGAAAACCTCCAATCTTTTTCTATTTTTCCAAGCCTTCATTCAGAAGAGGTAATTATCTTCTTCGATTTTGGCCCTCTTAACAATCCTGCTCTGGATTAATTGTGTTAGTCCACCGGTTAGGGCGGATGATGCGGTGGGTATGATGAGGATTGATAATATATCAAGTGGCCTTGAGGTCAATCCGACCATCATGTAGTTTAATGTCGTGAGCCAACTCATGTAATCTGGCCAAGCCGGAGCCGACAAGAAGAGCGAGGCGATCCAGAGGATGACCACTGTTGATGCGGCGAGGAACATGGCTTTTGCGCCGCTTCCAGCTTCCTGCGCCATGAAGCCGATGAAGCAGGCAACCGCGACCCAAATTACCGCGGGCAAGATGCCATAGGTCTGTGCGCTCCCAATCGCCGGCGACCCTAGGAGGGATGATAGGGGCGTTAGGAGCGGGGTATAGGTCTTCAGCAATATTATCAGGAAGTCGAACTGGGTCGTGGAGGCCACGTCCAGGCCACTATAGTTGAGTAGAAGGCCGGATAACGTCAGGAGGCCGAGGCCCAGCCCATAACCGCTCATCGTCCTAGCCATATCCCAGATCCCCGCCGCCGGGGGGCTCAAAAAGGGTTTCCCCACAAATGGCGGCACATCTTTATCCCGAGATATTATTCGGAGATACCGGGGTATTTCCCCCTTTAACCAGTCTTCTTGGGCGAGGCGCTCCGCGACTTGAGGATCGCGGCCTCGCTTGGCAGGCGCTTTCTCTCGAACTGCTTTATGTATAGTTTCTCGATCCTCTGGATCGTGTCGGCTTCCTCCGGCCTCTTATCATCCCTTACCCGAGTTATCCTCGCGAATCTCAGAGCGTATCCTGATGGGTACTTCGGGCTCCTCTGGATCTCGTTATAGGCGACCTCGACTACTATTTCGGGTCTAACCCTCACGGTGTAATCTTCATCTTCCACTTTAAGTTCGAGGAGCCTCTTGGTCATCCACTCGAATTCGTCATCAGTTAACCCCTTGAAGGTCTTTCCAACGACCTCGAATTCGCCGGTCTCGGGATTATAGGCCGCTAGGTGGTAATTACTTAGCCAGCCAGTTCTCCTCCCATGGCCCCAGTCAGCGGCCACTATGACCAAGTCCAGGTTATCGGCGGGCTTTATCTTTAGCCAGAGCTTCTCCCACCTACCAGGCCTATAGGGCGAATCCAACTTCTTAGCCATCAACCCCTCATGTCCCTCCCCGATCGCCCGCTCCAGGAATTTCACAGCCTCCATCGGATCCGAAGTGAGCGTCATGGGCGTCAAATATTCCTCATCCACGACCTCTTCCAACATCTTCCTCCGGACTTGATATGGTTGATCCAGTAATTCCGAGCCATCGAGGTAGAGCACGTCGAAGATCCAGAGCTTGAGCGGGATGCTCTCACTCTCCTCGAGGACATTTCTTATCCTCCTAAATCGCCTGAGGAGTTCTTGGAAGGGGAGGGGCGTCCAATCCTCGTAGACGGCAACGGCCTCCCCATCGAGCACGACCTCCCGAACACCCCTCAAGCAGGATTTAACTTGCTCTACTATGTCGGGCAGGCTCTCAGTCACGTCGCTCAGCCTTCTGGAAAAGATCCTCACAACGTCGCCCCTCACGTGGATCTGGACCCTGGCGCCATCGAACTTATACTCAAACGCCATTGGTTGCCCCATTTCCCTCATCAACTCCACCACGTCGTAGCACATCCCCGCCAGCATGGGCCTTAAGGGCCTAAAGAGGGCCAGCTTAACATTTTCAAGGCCCTTCTTTCCCTCCTGGACGGCGATCTCGACCAGGTCGCTGATCTTTCCGAGTAACATGTGGGCTCGCTGGACCTTCTCGAGCTCCGTGGAGGTCAGCTCGGCGATCGCCTCTAGTAAAAGGCCCTCGTTGACGCCGTGCTGCATCTCGCCCATCAGCTGCTTTAGGAACCACCTCTTCTCGAACCCGCTCATGCGGTGGAGGAGCGATTTCAATAACTCGACCTTCCTCAGCCTCGACCCCGGTCCTTGGGTTTCCGAAATCTTCCTGAGCACGTTCCACACCTCGAGTATCGTCGGCGGGGGCGGTAGCTCTAAGACGCTTTGGCCAGATTCCTCTAAGAATTCGGAGACCGTGGCGGCGCTTACCTCGAGTTTCTCCCCGCTTCCCTCCGGCGTGGTTCTCCCTATGAGCAGGAGGGCCGCCGGAGGGGCTTCCGCGGGGCTCAGCGTCTTGAGGAACTTGACCACTTGGGCAACCTTATCCTTCCTACCACTGAGGCTCTCTAGGACCCCGCAGGTCTTCGCCAGCTCACTATACGGTGTGCCCGCCACATCGCGTCCCCATCCAATTTTTTACCTAGATACCCTTAGGCTTTTGGATAAGCTGTTCGACGACGCACACGCCTTCTCGACGAAATCAGCCTTTAACCGAGCTTTCCGATTTCCTTGGGGTGATTTAGCGATTCCATAGGCTTATATTTGGGGAGGACATTTCCTCGCAGAGGCTTGTATATCTTCTGAGGAAGGAGGGCTTTGGATGGCGAAGTGCACTGTATGTGGAGAAGAGGTTCTGATGCCATTCAAGTGCAGTTATTGTGGTGAATATTTTTGCGCCTCACACAGGCTTCCCGAGAAACATGGATGCCCAGGACTCTTCGCCGCCGCCTCGCCCTATGAGAAGGAGAAGAAACGTGTCATGGTCGAGGGAGTTGGAGAGGAACGTTGGGAGCGCTTAAGTTGGGGTCACCTGAAGAGCCGTAGGAGTTTGATGGGTGGGGAATTACTGCATTTGGCGATCGGCGCATTGCTCGTGATCTTGATCGGGTTCTCCCTGATAGGGTATCGCCTCTCGCTTCCGCCTTGGGTTCTCCTATCATTCATCGTGGGGTTTGCGGCCTCCTTCCTCTTCCATGAACTCGGCCACAGGGCATACGCCAGGTCCTATGGTCTCTATGCGAGGTTCAAGCTAGACCCACTTGGAGCACTGCTGACACTCCTCACCGCCATCCCGATGATGCCATTTAAAATAATTGCGCCAGGAGCCGTTGTGATTTACGGCGTGGCCTCGCTCGAGGTCTTGGGGATGACGGCCCTCGTCGGTCCACTCGTGAACCTCGCCATCTCTGCGGTATTGAATGTATCCGCCTTTGTAGTAGGTCAATTGCCAGGATTCGCCGCCCAAAGCTACCTACAATACCTGCTTTATAGGCTGGGCGCGTTAAACGCCTTCATAGCCTTCTTCAACCTCATCCCCCTCGGCGGCCTAGATGGGAGAAAGGTGCTCGCATGGAGCCCCATCAAATGGGCAATATCATTCGCCGTGAGCCTAGTTATGGTCGTCCTCGCATTCGTAATCTAATTTTCCATGTTCTGGGGGTGGTGGGGCCGCTGGGATTTGAACCCAGGATTTCCAGCGTTCCGGACATTGGTCACGTTCCCCAGGCTGGAGTCATAGCCAAGCTAGACCACGGCCCCACCGACCGTGTCCCTGCTCTTGGGGAATTTAATTATTTCGAGGCCCTCCATGCTTCCACATCGCGCCACGTATGGCTGGATTTATCGGCCTTCTCGAGCCTCTAGTAAGCTGTCACGCTCTTGACACGGGGGATCTTCAGCATCTTATTAAGCCCGTCTCCGGATAGCGGCTTCTCCAGCACCAGGATTAGCTTGGGCTCGGGGAACAGCTCCGGGTCCTCCGCGACCGCTTGCCTGATACTTATGCCCTCGCTTGCGATTATCTTCGCCGCCTCGGCTAAGATCCCCGGCGCCGTTGGGTCGGCCCTTATCTCGACCACGTAGAGCCCAAGCTCCTTTGCTATGGGCGCGAGAAACGCCCCGGCGGGCCGGATCCCCGTGAATATCCTCTTTAAATTTTCATCTTCCAGAATTTGCTCAACAATTTTCCTAACGACCCTTCTATCGACTCCGACCGCCTTAGCCAGAGAGGTGTCCGGGATCTCGATGGGGCCGACGACTATCTTTCCCTCCTCGTTTACCCCTATGCCATATTCTATCATGAGCCTGATTATCTTCAATCTTGCAGGAAACTCCTCAAGCTTATCTGCGATGCGGCTCCACATTCAATGAATATGCATTGTCAAACAGATTTATGTGTATCGTATCCTAGATGGAAGAGCTTTTCAATTCACGCATCATAAAAGCTATTACCGCTACGAATAACGGGAATGGAAGAAGGAATAACTGGGCTATCTGGGATCCAAAGAGCTCGAAAAGGACCCCAACAGCGATGGCGGAGGTGAATGATCCTAGGGTTGCGAAACTGAAGAAGATTCCTGAAAGTGTTCCTCTAATCCCCG
Organism: Aigarchaeota archaeon; assembly: GCA_025059415.1. Classification (GTDB taxonomy): domain Archaea; phylum Thermoproteota; class Nitrososphaeria_A; order Caldarchaeales; family Wolframiiraptoraceae; genus Wolframiiraptor. The sequence goes on along the minus strand of JANXDQ010000018.1, from coordinate 10,774 downwards.
GGTGAACCGCAGTTATCCAGGCTATAGTTGTCGGGTATGCCGGTCCTAAAAGGAAGCCCGAAGAGGACCATAAGGCCATTTTCATGGGGATCGTGATTGGGAGAGATGCCAATGACATAAGGATAGCTGAACCTGCCCCGGATATGATGAGCATCCTCCGGTATCCAAGCTTATCTATGAGCGGCGCCCAGGCCAGTCTTCCAATGCCCCCGAGCATCCAAAAGAGCCCCACGGTTAAACCTGAATCAATTATGGAGGCTCCTTGATCTAAAAGGATCGATGGAAGCCAAGTTGTAATACCAAGCTGATTCGCGACTATTAGGAATGGGACCATCATTAGGGGTAGAACCCCGAAAAGATGTTTTAAACCTGGTTTTTCCAAAGCGTGAACTCTCGCCTTACCCTTGCATGAACTCCTGCTTACTAGGATCAACATTATCAAGGATAGAGCCATCAAGGGAGGGGACATCATGATATAGCCTAGCCTCCAGCTACCATAGGTTAAGATCATGTAAGCAGCCAGCGGAGGGCCGATTGCCGAGCCAATGTTCCAGCCTATATGAAGTAAATTTATCGCCATTCCCCTCTTCTCGCTGAAGACTTCCGAGATGAAGGCATTTACAGATGCTTCAAAGAAACCCCTCCCCGCCCCGAAGATTATGAAGGATATTCCTAGGATTAGTAAAAATGGTGATGAATAAATTAGTAAGAGCCCTACCCCCATGATCGCCAGAGATAGTGAGATGAGCCTAATTTTGCCGAAAATATCCGAGAGAATACCTCCGAGAATTGCTAGTATTCCCGCAAGCGATTGAAGGCTGGCTACTACTCCCCCAAGTGTTTTACTCAACATGAATTCGGACTTTATTTGTGAAAGAGCCGTTCCTATCTCAGTTATCGCGATCGCGTGGAATATATATGACAAAAAGCTGAGAATCCAGAAAATTTTTCTGAGATCCATTTAGGACCTTTTATTTCAGAAACCTGGTAATATAAAATGGTTATTTGGTCCCGGCGATTTGTAGGCGCATAATCTACGCCTCCGCGAATCATCTAGGTCCACGATCTCGCAAGTACCTTAGGATCGGGATCTCATCCAGTTTTTCAGGACTTAACAGCTCCCATATTATCCCGTATGGACGCTGTTTTTCTCCCCTGACTCTAATTAACCGCGTCGGCGTCGCGATCACGTCCACGATCAAGTCATGTGGTTCATGGGGTAGGCTCTCAACGATCTGGAGGTCATGCACGTTGGTCGCGATCACCACGTGTTCGCGGAATTTGCCGATTTCAGAGAGGATCGCGTATTCGAGTTCACTGTATCCCCCTCCCTTCCCGAGCCTAAGGCCATTCTCCGTCACCGCCACGGAGCCTGTGACTATCAGGTCGATCGCCGGCAATCTCTCAGGTGGGGTCTTCTCACCGTAGGTGAAGGCACCCCTGATCGTCGATGCTTCCGCATATCGTTTATTAGGGATCTTCTTTGGGTCCAGGACCAGGAAGCCCTCCCGTAGCCTCGGGGTCGGCATGACCAGGATCTTCCCATCTAGGAGGCACCTATACCGTATATAGCGTTGCGGCGAGTCCGGGCTCACCTTGACGACCCTGGCATCCCGATACTCCTCTAGCCCTACGATCTTGGCCGCCGCCTCCTCAGCTCCGACGAAGTTTGGGATCCTGCCATAGATGGGCTTTGGGAAACGGGCGACGCCTCTCTCCTCGAGTATCCTCCAGATCCTCCGTCGGATATCCTCTTTATCCCCCTTCATCCCAGTATTCATCGAGGCCGCGTGTATAGCCTTTTTCCATCGGAGGCTGGAGGCATTAGAGGTTTAGGGCCGCCATCAACTCGTTGAAGGATTTCTCGCCGGGGTCGCGCTTATAGCGCTGTGAGACGTGTATCGGCGGTTCCCTGACCCCCAACATCTGGAGGATCTTCCCCGATTGCTGCCCGAATGTTATGTAGTTGAAGAGGGATGTGACGTTTGAGGGCCGGCCTTTGATACGCGCTTTCCCGAAGTCTATGATCACGGGCTCCAGATCCGGCTTGACGATCACGTGTTTCCTCGCATCGCTTAGTTCACCGTGATCTAGGCCCAGTCCATCCAGCGACCTCGCCTGGAGAAAACTCTTCCTCAAAACGTTCTTCAAGGCATCGACCTCATCGACCGAAAGCTCCTCAATCCATTTCCCGAGATGCTTTCCCTCAACGTATTCCAGGACGAGGGCGTGTTGTGAGCTCCCTAGGAGCTTCGGTCCCACCCCGATCCCATTCGCCATCATGGTCAACTCCGCCTCCCTATCAAATCCTCCAAGGGCCGCATCTGTTCTGAGGATCTTCACCGCGGCATCGAGCCCCCTCATCCTCCCCTTCACTATGTATCCTCGATAACCCTTCCCTATTACCGCAATCCTTAATCCGGCGGCCGTGGCCTCGGAGTAGACTCCATCCACTCCCATCTCCTCGAGTTCCCCCAAGACCATCAATGAGTAATTAATTTCTCTCGCCGGGAATGATAGCCCGATCAACAGGTCTTGGTTCCGCCGAATCTCCTCTAGGCTTAGGAAGATCATAGAGCCATTCATCTTCTCAGGAAACTCGGCCTCGCCTCCAAAAACCCCACAAGGAACTTTAGGAGGCCATCATTCTTCTTCGCGATCTTTATGAGCTGCTCCAAGTCGTCTCCAATCTTACCCGATTTCACGTAATCCACGAGACCCCGGGAGATGGCGACTTCATTCTGCTCGATCCCATTCTTGAGGAGCTTATTGGCGCGCGTCTCATCCCTGGCCCTCAAGACGTAGGCCCGATCCCCATCAATCCATGGCCCGATTCCACGCCGCGTCCATAACTCGACGAATTCCTCGGCGTTCCTCAGGTATAGGGGCGGCCCCCTGTGTAGCGCGTATCTCGGCAGCGAGGTCCGATCTACTTCGAATATCAGGAGGCAGTAACGCCGTTCATCCGTCCAAGATCCACTTCTGTAAACCTTGAATCCGAGCCTTTCCAGCGCCCTCTTTACTCCCTCCCCGCTATGTCTCAGCTCTCCCCAGAGCACGTCAGGCGGCTTCTCTTCCAGAATCTTGAAAAATAGATAGATGAAGTGCCTTTCTCTGGAAAGCTTGCGCACATCACTTGCCCTTACTTTCTCCTTTTCCTCCTTCTCGAAGAATTTGAGTGAGGGTTTTTTCAAGAAGATTTTTGAGGCGAGCAGGAATTCTGAGAGCCGCGTTTTGGAGACCGCTGCCGCGACATTTCTCGCCCTATCAACCGGGTCTATCACTATCAACCGGCTATCCCTAAATAGCTCGCCCACCTCCTCCGGCGAGCTATAATATTGTTTGATGTCGATGATCGTTGGAGGACGCCAGGTCGCCGCGGCCTTCAAAACTTCGAGGAAGCTTCCATAGGCGAGGACCAATAGCTCCGTTAGGTATCCGCTGAAGCCCCTCACCTTTATCTCAGCGCCATATACCCCGCATCCGATCATGAATCCCTTGAGTAACCGCACCTCGTCTTCTTGCCCCTTCTTGAGGTTCTCAATTACGTACCTGGTGTGGTATGGTGTTCTATCGGTTGCGCTTATCCAGTTCGGCGGCTCAACATCATAGCAGGCCACAATGTCCACGGTTACTCCATCTATCAGCCCCTCCACGTAGGGGTGGTCTGCGTACATCAGCCTAGGTGCTCCCCCAAGGCGCCTGATGACGTCGGATCCAAGCTCCACTATCCTCTTCTCGAGTTCTTCTTTGGGGATTTTTGGGTCAAAGTGGATGAAGATATCGGCCTCCGCCCTCCCCCTAATCCATGTATCCTTCGCCGCGGAGCCCTCTATCGATATGCCGGTTACGCCATCAAACCTTGATGAGGTGCTTTTTGCGAGGTTTAACGCCCTCTCGGCGACCCGCCTCAGTTTCTCCCTCTCGCCGCTAGTTGGCTTGACGATCCTTAATGCACGCCTGACCACTTCCTCGATTTTCAAGGCTCATCTGCCCCTTCTGCCTTCACCACGGTGAGGTCGCTGTATATGGGGCCTCTCTGCGTTAAGACGCTCTTCTTCACCCTGAAGGCCTCCACGGATTGTTCCCCGAAGTATAATTCCTTGAACTCGTTGAGCGCCTTGAGGGCGGCCTGCTTATCCTTGACATACTTCACCCTGCCTATCGTCAGATGGGGTGTAAAGCCCCGTTCCTCATACCTGAACCCCAGCCTAGTTAATCTCTCCAGCAATTGATCTAGGATCGTCTTCAGCCCATTGGATGGATCCTCAATCCCGAGCCATATCACGTTGATTCTACTTCCACCCGGGAAGTACCCGACCCCCTTTACCTCGAGTTTAAATGGCCTAAATCTCACTTCCTTCACGTTGTCGAGGATCAGCTTGAGCCTATGGGGATCGAGTTCCCCGAGGAACCAGAGGGTTATGTGGAGGTTCTCCGGTTCAACCGGCTTCATCACGATCCCCGATTCCATCAGCTTTCTCTGCGCCTCCTGCGCCCTCGAGACTATCTGGGGGTCATCAAAGTCCACGGCTATAAACGTCCTCGTGAACTCGACCATGCGCCATTCCCCGATCATTAAATCAAGCTCCCAGCTTTAAGCTTAGATCAGGGCCGTCTAGCGCGCCGAAACCCGGAATCCTAAACTTGACCCCAGCTTCCCGAATCCTGGATGGATGTAGCCCGATAACGCGGAGTATCTCATTAGCCCAACGCTGCGACGCCTATCTCCACCAGAATCGTCAACAGATCCTAGAAATATTCCAAGGATAAGGGCGGCGGCTGGGGAGAAAGATTTTTGGACCCGGACTCTATTCAAGAGTTCTCAGAGATCCCTTAGAGATCAATTTCTCCGCAACCGCGTGCGCGGTCTCCTCGAGCCTGCCCTCGGGGTTCATGATCCATAGCACTTGATCGGGCTTCGCCTCCGCGAACACCCTATACAATTCCCTGACATGTCTCTGCATTGATAAGTCCCGTTCGAGTTCATCTTCGAGCCCGCCCTGGCTAGGTTTTTTCGTCAACCTTCTAATCCTGTTCTCCTCCGGCGCGTCGACGATCACGTAGAGATCCGGCTTGAGGAAGACTTTGTCTCCGAGCTTCTCGATCATGTCTAGTAATTTGGTGAAGTCGCCTTCGGAGGCTTCGACCCCATTCAGCCTCGAGAATGCGAGGCCGTAGACTATAGAGCAGAGATAGTATCTGTCGATGAAGTAGAAGTCTGGCGATCGCGCCAGGTCCACCCTCATCCTCTTGGAATCATCGCTGGTATTCGCGAGAAATAATAGCATCCTGGTGAGGTGGTCTATGCCCGGCTCGTTGCCATATCTTATCGCGAATTCTCCCGTGGGAGAGTTGCTGGGGGTCTTATATGTCAAGACCTTGAATCCTCTCTCCTCAAGAATCTCCTTCACGCGCTTCATGAGGGTTGTTTTTCCGGCGCCGTCCACCCCCTCCCAGACGACGATGTAAGGTCGCGCCAAGCAGTTCTCCCATTGAAGAGATAAAGCGCCTAGTTTAAAAAATTGGTGTTTAAAGGGTTACGCCGCTCTCCTCGAGCTTCACTAGCCTCTCCCAGTTCTCCTCAACGGCCTTCTTCAACGCCTCTAGGATGCGCGCGTTCTCGGGCCTGAAGAGGTGGGCAAACCTCCTCTGCGTCTTTAGGAACTCCTCGAGCGGCTTCGGCGCGTCAACCCTGATGTTTATCTTGACCTTCCCGTATTCAACCTCGTATATTGGGAAGTACCTCGTCTCGACTGCTAGTCTCGCGAGTCTCACGGTCTCCGAGGTCGGGTACCCCCATCCGGGCACACACGGCGCCAGAACGTGGATCACCTTCGGCCCATCTATCTCCAGGGCCTTCCTAACCTTGTTCACGAAGTCTAGTGGGTGGGAGATGCTGGAGGTGGCGGCATAGGGTATCCCGTGGGCCACAGCTATCCCGATCAAATCCTTTTTCCTCTGCTGCTTCCCGGGAATCACTTTTCCAGCCGGGCTCGTGGTCGTCGCTGCGCCGAGAGGCGTTGCCCCAGATCTCTGAATGCCGGTATTCATGTAGGCCTCGTTATCGTAGCAGATGTAGAGCATGTTGTGGCCCCTCTCAAGTGCACCAGATAAAGCCTGAAAACCTATGTCAAATGTCCCACCATCTCCGGCGAAGGCTATGACATCATGCAGCTTCTTGCCCCTCTTTCGGTGCAGCACATTTATGGCCTCAACGATCCCCGAGGCCACCGCCGCCGCATTATCGAAGGCGATGTGCACGTAGGGGACCCTCCACGCGGTGTATGGATAGCAGGTTGTCGAGACCTCGATGCACCCCGTTGGGTTGACGATGATCGTTGGGCCTCTGATGGCTTTCAGCATTAGTCTCGCCGCTATACCGGGGCCGCATCCAGCACACAGCCTATGGCCCGACGCAAACCACTCCTCCCTCGGTAGATCCTTTATTGTCTTGAATGCTGGAGCCGGCGCGCTCACGCCCTCACCCCCCACCACTGGACATGTGTATCAAAGCCCCCATCGCGGGCTCCCTTGGCGGCCATCTTCAGAATGGCCTCCGCTTCATCTAGCTTGAAGTCCCTTCCACCTAGGCCGAATACGACGTTTTTGGCGGGTATCCTGATGCCATTCCGGTAGAGCGCCCCAACTACGTCGGTGTAGAGCTGGCCTCCCAAGCCGCCGTAGCCATAGGCACGATCCATGACCACCACGGCTCTAACCCCCTTCAATGCATCCACCAACTGCTCCTCCGGGAAAGGCCTAAACATCGTCAACCCGATCACGCCGACCTTCAACCCCTTCTCCCTCAGCTCCCTCGCGGCAGTCTTCAAGGTTCCATACGTGGAGCCGAGTACCATTACCACGGCATCGGCGTCGTCGGCCATGTAGGAGTTGAAGTACCAGTACTTCCTCCCACTTATCCGAGCATATTCCTCGACGATCTCCGGATAGACGCTCTTCGCCCTCTCCACGGCCTCCTTCAACTGCATCTTAAACTCCATGTAAGTGTCCGGTAATGCCATGGTTCCGTGTGTTATTGGGTTATCGAAGTCGAGCGCCAGCTTATACTCCCTCGGCGGTAGGAACCTCGCGGCATCTTCATCGGAGATAGGTATCAGGGACTCGATGCTATGAGACAATATGAAGGCGTCTAGGTTAACGGAGACTGGCAGCATCACGTCCTCCCGCTCCGACAATTTAAACGCTATGAATGTCAGGTCGTATGCCTCCTGCACATTTGCGGCGAATAAGTGCACCCAGCCAGAGTCCCTCTCCGGCATGACGTCTCCGTGCTCACAGTGGATGTTAAGTGGGGCATTAAGCGACCTATTAACAATCGTCATCACCATGGGGATCCTCATCGAGGAAGCCGCGTACACTATCTCGTGCATCAGGGCAAGGCCCTGGCTACAAGTTGAGGTGAAGACCCTTGCGCCCGCTAACGCCGCGCCAACACAGATCGACAGCGCAGAGTGCTCGCTCTCAGCCTGTATGAATGCCGCATCCAGCTCTCCGTCTGCGACGTATTCGCTCAGCCTCTCCACGATTATGGTCTGTGGCGTGATCGGGTAAGCCGCTACTAAGTCTACTTTCGCCTGCTTCACGGCCAGCGCCACCGCCTCGTCCCCCATGATTGCTATTCTTTGGACCTGAGCCATCACCCTCACACCTCCCTCATGCTTATCGCCTTAACAGGGCATACGGTCATACAGATCCCACATCCCTTGCAATAATCATAGTCTACCTCAACGCCGTCATCGTCCCTTCTCTTTATGGATGCATCGGGGCAGTAGGTCCAGCATAGCAGGCACTTAATACATTTACTCTGGTCGATGACCGGCTCCTGGACCCTCCACATGCCCGTCTTATTCTCGAGGGATGTTGGAGGATTGGGTATCGCCGCCGCAATCGGCAACGTCTTATAGGTGAACCGACCCTTCAATACATCATCAACAAGCTTTCTAGCCGACAATCGTCTTCACCTCCTCATATGCCCTCCTACTAATCCTCAGGTTCATCTCGAGGACCTTATCCTTGAACCTCTGCGCCAAGACTTCTTCAAGCGTTGACATCTTGCAGAAGCCCTTCACCCTGAGCAGCGCCGCGAGCATTGGTACATTATAGATCTCCCTATTAATCTCCTCGATCGAGATCTTTCTCGCATCCACTGCATGTAATTTGTATCCATTATTCCTCGTCCACCGCACAACCTCGTCATCACCAGATGGAATGTAATTCAAGACTATGTCGCCTCCGGGCTTCAATCCATAGCAGTAGTCTTTTGTGTACCTGGACATGACGGGGTCGATTATCACGACTACATCGGGTTCGTAGATCCCGCAGTGAATCTCGATGGGGTCTTCGGAGATCCTCGTGTAAGATCTCACCGGCGCACCGGCCCTTTCTGGGCCAAATTCGGGGAAGTGTTGGGCATATTTTCCTTCTTGGATCGCCGCCCTTGCCAGGAGATTGCTGCCCGTCACGACCCCCTGTCCACCTCTACCATGCCATCTAACCTCAATTAAGCCCATGTCATCACCAGCATGCCTGAACTACTCCACCCACTTAATTACCATTATCATCACTGCTTCGCCTCGGCCTTGGATGGAACCTAAAAAGAACTAAGTCTTCTAAAAGCCACATATGTATTTGAGATCCTGTAAGGATCAGCCAGGTAAATTCTTTACTTGCCCAGAGCAGGCTATAGCGGTGAATCAGCGATGGAGGAATACGAGGCAGTAGTGATTGGCGGTGGTCCAGGCGGATACGTCGCGGGGATAAGGCTTGGACAGCTGGGGATAAGGACGCTCTTAGTGGAGAAGAATTCTCTAGGCGGAGAATGCCTCAATAGGGGGTGTATACCATCTAAGATACTGATCACGGGCGTCAACGTTTATTGGGCCGCGAGGAGGTCTCAATGGATCAGGGCGGAGAGACTGGAGTTAGACTGGGCCGCTCTTCAATCCCGGAGGGAGAGGATAATCAATAGACTGAGGATGGGCATCAAATATCTACTCGAGGGGAATGGTGTCAGGATAATGGAAGGAGAGGCAAGGCTCAAGCCAGAAAAGAGAGTCGTGGTGAAATTGAGAGATGGATCCCAGCAAGTTTTCAGATCTGAGAACATAATCATCGCCACGGGATCGGAACACATCTCGCTTCCAGCGATACCAATAGATGGAAGAAGAATTCTCTCCTCCAGCCAAGCCCTAGAATTAAGAGAGATCCCAAAGCGGTTATTAATAGTTGGGGGCGGAGTCTCGGGACTTGAACTCGGAACACTTTATGCGAAGCTTGGGACAAAGGTGATCATAGTCGAATTAATGGATCAACTCCTCCCTGGAGTTGAAAAAGACCTAGTTGATGTGGTTGAGAAAAGGATGAGGAAATTGGGCATCGAGGTCCACACAAGCTCCAAAGTGGTCGACTCGAAGATCATTGGGGAAAATGTTGAAGTGGAAGTTGAGGGAAGGAATGAGTCTTTTGAGGTAAAAGCCGATTATGCGATGGTCGCCGTTGGGAAACATTCTACAGCGAGGGAGTTGGGGGTTGAAGACTTGGGGGTAAAACTTGACGAAAAGGGATTCATCCGCGTAAACGAAAAATTGGAAACAGATGTTGATGGAGTGTATGCGATTGGAGATGTGACTGGGCCGCCCTTCCTCGCCCATCGCGCTTCATTTCACGGCCTAATCGCCGCAGAGAACGTGGATGGAAAAGATGTTAGATTAGATGAGGCAGCAATCCCATCAGCGATTTTCACGGATCCTGAGATAGCCTTGGTTGGGTTAACCGCCTCGGATGCTGAGAAGCGGGGGATAAAGCCCAGAGTTGGGAAATTCGCGTTTTCAGCCCTCGGGAGGGCGATCCTCGAGGGTGAGGATGAGGGATTTGTTAGGATCATCGCGGACTCGGAGAGAGACATCATCATAGGGTGCCAGATGGTGGGCGCCCATGTTTCCGAGCTCCTCGCGGAAGCAGCTCTCGCTATCAGGAATAAGTTGACCTTAGAACAATTCGCGAAAACCATTAGGCCGCATCCAACATTCAGTGAAGCACTTTCAGAGGCGGCGGAAGCGGCCCTCTGGAAACCGATCCACATGCTCGTGAAATAATTTATTCTAATCTACACGTGGATCCCAAATTCGTGAAGGATAGGTTCTTGGCGTCTTATTCGCCCGCACCAACATGGTCATATGGAATGTGTTAGATAATCTGTTCTCCCGCCATCGATGAGTATTACCTGGCCCGTGATGAAGCTCGATTCATCCGAGGCTAAGAAGACGGCGGCGGCAGCTATGTCCTCGGGCTTACCCACCCTTCTCAGGATGGCTTTCTGCTTTATCGCCTCGATTAAGGCCTTGGCCTCCTCCGGGGTTCTACCATATCCTAGGAGGTCTCGGCTTTAATCCTCTCCAGCTCTTCGGAGAATATCCTATATGTTTCGTCGTCGTAGAGGCAGAAGATGATGCGCCGGATCCCGCTTCCACGCTTCAAGTAGTCTATAGTAGTCCTCAACATTATCCTCGCGCATCTATCCTTTGGGAATCCGAAGACGCCCGTCGAGATCGCTGGAAACGCTATGCTCTTGACGCCATGTTCCTCCGCGACCCCTAGTGAGTTCAAGGTCGCATTCCTGAGCTTCTCATCTTCATTTCCCTCACCCATCCTAGGACCAACGGCGTGTATCACATATTTCGCCTTGAGCTTTCCAGCCCCAGTCATCACCGCGCCGCCGACCGGGCAGTAGCCAATCCTGTCACATTCCTCC
>JANXDQ010000017.1 GCA_025059415.1 Aigarchaeota archaeon | reverse complement strand
GAAATTCGGCAGGATAGATATATTGGTCAATAACACTGGTGGGCCGCCCTCCGCGCTCTTCGAGGAGACATCCGATGAGATGTGGATTGAAGCGGTGAACCAGCTGCTGATGAGCGTCATCTATTGCTGCAGGTCCGTGATCCCCCACATGAAGAAGAGGGGGTGGGGAAGAATCATAAACATCGCTTCCTTCGTCGCGAAGCAGCCCATGCGCAAGATGGCCCTCTCAAATGTCCTGAGATCTGGGATCTTGGGGTTGACAAAGACCCTCGCCGACGAGCTCGCGGAATACGGAATACTGGTGAACGCCGTCTGCCCTGGATGGACCTTAACGAAGAGGGTCGAGGATCTGGCAAAGGCGGAATCGGAGAGATCCGGAAAACCCGTTGAAAATATATTAGAGGAATGGGCCGCCGAGATCCCGCTGAAGAGATTCGCCAAGCCCGAGGAGATAGCATACGTCGTAGCCTTCCTCGCATCGGAGAGAGCGAACTACATAACGGGAACAGTCATACAGGTAGACGGCGGGCTCATAAAATCCATCACATAAATACTAAACGACATCAACCAGTTAACAAAAACCATGAAAAGACGGCCCTCTAAAGCTTAGGTAAAGACTACTACGCAGGTGGGCTATGATATGTTACTACCTGATTCTAAAGAGTCTGATACAACTAGTAATAGGATTGTAATGTTTTTATATAACAGTGTTATATTATAGCGTGGGGAGACGGGTTGATCAATTTGAATGGACGCGTTGCGATCGTTACTGGTGCTGCGCAGGGCATTGGCAAGGAGGTAGGGCTTAGCTTGGCGAGGGCTGGTGCAGATGTCGTGATTGTGGATGTAGTGGATAAGCTCTTTGAAGTCGTTAAGGATATTAAGAAACATGGAAGAAATACCCTTGGAATTAAGTGTGATGTATCAAATTACAATGATGTGAAAAATGCGGTTGATCAGGTTATTGATAAGTTTGGCGGAGTCGATATCTTGGTCAACAATGCCGGGATATACCCATTTAGGCCAATCCTCGAGATGAATGAGGAGGACTGGGATAAAGTCATAGGTGTAAATCTAAAAGGAGTTTTCAACTTCACGAAGGCCGTACTGCCCAAGATGATAGAACAAAAGAGAGGAAAGATAATTAACATTGCATCCATCGCGGGGGCGGTGGTCGGATTTATGAATCTTACACATTACTCGGCGAGCAAGGCCGGGATAGTCGGGTTTACGAAGTCCTTGGCTCTTGAAGTCGCTAAATATCGGATAAATGTCAACGCAATCTCGCCCGGCCCCATCCTAACAGAAGGAACAGAGATACTCGGACACGAGATGTATGAGCAGATCAAAATGGCGATTCCCATCGGCAGATGGGGCAAACCAGAGGATGTCGCAAACTTGGTGATCTTTCTAGCGAGCGATGAGTCAAACTTCATAACGGGACAGAACATAGTGATTGACGGCGGATATACATTACAATAACTGCCTATGAGCGCGACTAAAGATGGTAAACATATTCAACTAGGATGGCCGGTAAACCATTATGAATATGAAGAGGGCATACGCTCACTTTTGAATAATGAGTCGATGCGATGAGGTGTAGATAAGGTTATATATGTCTCTATGAGTATCGAGGCTGTGCCTCTCGTGAAGGTGGATAAGAATACCTGCATAACCGCGGGGGTCTGCTGGTCGATAGCACCCGATATCTTCGAATATGATCCGGCCAGTGGGAAAACGAGGATAAGAGATCCTTACAGAAAAGTGGATACGGGTTCCGAGAGTATTGGGCAGATACCTGAAGTGCTAAGGGATGTCGCTAAGAGCGCCGCCGAAGTGTGCCCAACCTCCTCCATAACAGTCGAGTAAACTCCTGCGTGAATTATAAAAATAGGTGAGTTATCCAAAAGGATCCGGATGTGAGCTACTTCCTCTTTTTATCACCTGTTTTCTCCAATAGGGATCTTTCTAGGTATTCGTGGAAGAAGAGCCAGGCTGAGAAGATGGCGAGTGACGCCCCTATCCCAACGGCTAGTCCCGTGTAGAGTGATTGTTTTACCGGCTCGCTCAGCGCGGTGATGTCTATCAGCATCGCGGTTAGGAGAAGCGTAATTATGAAAAATAGGTATCCCTTCATCCTGCTCTCGACGCTGATCTTGTCGATCACCGTCGAGAATGCGACGAAGAGGATTATCACTAGGAAGATTATGCTTATGATCCTCGCCCCGTAGAGCATGACCGAGTTCGCGAGCTCTATGTATGGCCCTCCGAGGAAGAGGTTTATTAATCCATAGATCAGGGCGAGGATTACGCCGAGGTAGAAGATGGCCAAGAACATGCTGTTCAGGGAGAACGGGAGCTTTACGGCAAGGTATCTATTGATCAATTCGTCCAAATTGGCTATCGCGAGTAGCCTTCTGATGCCCTTTCCTCCAAAACGTAGCACCAGGAATGCGATTATGAGCCCTATAACCGCGACCACGAGCTTGGGTAAGAGATTGAGAAGCTCCATCACGATACTGGATGCAAATTGTCCCAAGAGATCTCCCTCAGACGAGCTCATCCGGTCTCCGGAACTGAGAAGCCTCGCGGCTATTTATATTAAACTCCAGCCAGAAAGAACACAAGCCTGTAGATGATGTAGAGAAAGATGAAGACGAAGATTAGGGCGAGGAACCTGAAGCTCAGAAGTATCGTCTCCCTCGCGGTCTCAACGGCGATCCCGTATCCCATTAAGCTGCTGGTATAGAGGATTTGGGAATAGGTTCTGGCGGAGTCCTCCGGAATCATCGCCACCTCGGGAATGGTCAAAAACGCCAATATCATCGAGGTCACCCTGAGCATGATCACCGACACAAATAATAGCACATATTGTTGACCAAATAAGAACCCAAAGGGTGTAGCCAATAATTGACTTAGATTTGTTAGGAGTACCAATATTATACTGGATCGGACCACGCCGAAGTACTCGCGATACCTCGCGAAGAGGAAGTTCCCAAGGAACCCCGCGCCGGTTACCATAAAACCGCCAAAAGCCGCGATCCCGATGTGAGCAGTCGGGATAGGGATTAAGGAGGCCAGTAGGGGGCTTGTTACCGACAACCCTAGGGCGATCCTAAACGTCCTCAGCGATCTCTTGGCCCAAGCAATTGACCCGAACACGCTAGAAATGGTGCTCACGAGGTTCATCGCCGCGGCTAAGTAATCCGGAGCATTCAAGACGCGCATAAGGTATGGGGCCCAGAAGATCCCGAAGAGGTTTCCAGAGGTGAGGAACGTTAAGAAGAAGGATGAGATCGAGAACATCTGTTCCGGCCTCTTGATCCTATTAGGGATCCTTACGCCCTCCAGATGTTCCATATTGATGAAGAGAAGCATTACCGTTGAGAGCAACCCGATGGTGGATCCCAACATGAATATGATGTTGAACTTGTCTCCGGTTGTTAGGGCCGCGAGGAGTATGGTAGCACCTGTAGATCCAATCACGCTTGTCACGTTGAAGGCCGCGGTTCTTTTCCCGGTCACGTCTCTAACCCCGTTTTCGTCAAATGAGGAATATATCAGGAGGTTCGTTAAACATCCGACTATCGTGGACGAGGTGCTGATGACGGTGTAACAGAAGCCAATCGTGATTAAGTCTCTGAAAAACGCCATCGGGATCCAGAAGACCCTTTCAAGCGCGTGGAAGACCACTAACTTCAGTTTAACGTTTTTCGTGAGAAAAATGGGGTGTTTATAGAGGATTATGGAGATGATTGATGGGGCGACCATCGCCGCGATGATCATGAGGGACATCTGCGAAACATCGAATCCTATCGATGTCATGTAAATTACGAGTAGATTCCTAGTCAGGGCCAAGTAAATGCCTGCAAAGGCCATTTCGAGGACCGGCAAAAGCTTTAAGCTCAAAGATACGGCCCTGGGCGATTCCGGTCCGTGTCCCGAGCTATTCATGTTGAACATTATCCTGAGAAATCCTTGACGGGTACGGGAGAAGAGATGCGCCAATCCAAATCTCGGTCACGATAAACAGGTTTATATAAGGATCGCCCACGAACTTACGATGATGATCTACTGTCGGAATATGGAAATATTAGATGCATCCTTTTACATGACTACATTTCTCCTACATATTTCCCCGGAAAGTCTTTATCCTCGGGAGAAGGAGCTCGTATAAAGATGCTCTTGTGGAAAAGGAGGATTTACATGGATTATGCTTCGACAACGCCAGTTGATCCCCGGGTTATTAAGGCCATGCTCCCATACTTCAGCGAGAAAATCGGGAATACCATGAGCCCTCATGTCTGGGGATTGGAGGCGAGGGAAGCACTTGAGAATGCGAGAGAGGTCGTGGCATCGTTTATTAAAGCAAGCCCAGTAGAGGTAATCTTCACGGGCAGCGCGACAGAAAGCAATAACCTAGCGGTAAAGGGGATTGCATTTTCAAATAGGGCGAGAGGCAGGCACATAGTCACCTCAAAGATAGAGCATCTAAGCGTCTTGGATCCCGTCAAATGGCTTGAAAGAAACGGGTTCGAGGTGACATATATACCGGTAAATGAGGATGGCCTCGTAGATCCCTCAGATGTTGAGGGGGCGATCAGAAAGGACACAATACTCGTCTCAATAATGCACACGAACAATGAAATCGGGACCATTGAGCCGATAGAGGAGATAGGCGAGATCTGCAGGAGACATGGTGTCTATTTTCACGTCGACGCTGCTCAAAGCGTCGGAAAACTGCCAATCGACGTCGACAAGATGAATGTGGATCTGTTGACGATGAGCTCGCATAAGATCTATGGGCCCAAGGGCGTTGGGGCACTATACATCAGGGAAGGGGTCAGGATTGAGCCGCTTCTCCACGGCGGAGGCCATGAATACGGCCTCAGATCGAGCACCGTAAATGTCCCCGGGATTGTTGGATTCGCGAAGGCATGTGAGATCGCCAGGGATTCCATGGACGAAGAACTTGGACGACTTAGAAAGCTATGTAAAAGGCTCATCGAGGGGGTCGCCGAAATCGAGGGGGCACATCTGACCGGGCACCCCGAAAGGAGGCTTCCCACGATCGCGAGCTTTTGGCTGGAATTCATCGACGGTGAGAGGCTCATGTTCGAGCTTAATGAGCGCGGGATAGCCGCTTCAACGGGCTCGGCGTGCTCAAGTGGGAAAATCGAGCCAAGCCACGTCCTTCTCGCGATAGGATTGAACGAGAGGCAGGCGAGGAGCGGGCTTAGGCTGAGCATCGGGAGATGGACTAAGCCCAGTGAAATCGAATGCGTCATCAATGTGTTGGCCGAGATCCGCCGAAAATACGCCAGATGTTAGGGTCATTTTTATTTGACCTTTAAATCATGGTTTACGCGGAGCTCATGTGGTGAAGGCCGTCTCGCTCATCTCAGGCGGAATAGATTCTCCTGTCTCCTCGTACTTGGCGATCATGAGCGGCATCGAGGTGATCTACGCGCATTTCCACAGCTTTCCACTGGTTTCGAAGGCGAGCATACATAAGGTGATCCAGATCGTGAAGGCCTTGAGCAAGCATCAGTCTCCCAGCAAGCTTTACCTGATACCATTCGGCGACGTCCAAACATATTTGAGGACGAGGGTTGATCCGAGATATCTAGTAATATTGTATAGGAGGATCATGTTGAGGGCCGCCGAGAGGATCGCCGAAAAGGAGGGCGCTGGAGCCCTAGTGACCGGGGAGAGCCTGGGACAGGTCTCTTCTCAGACCCTTCAAAATCTCGGGGTAATAGAGGCGGCGGTGAAGATGCCGATCTTGAGGCCTCTCATAGGACTCGATAAGGAGGAGATTGTGAATATCGCGAAAAGGATAGGGACATATGAGATCTCCATAAAGCCGCAGGAGGACTGCTGCACGCTCTTCGTCCCGAGGAGGCAGATAACGGCCGCGAGGATCGATGACGTTGAGAAGATTGAGGAGGATCTACCGGTCAAAGACCTCGTCAAGAAGGCGTTGAAAAACGTCGAGAAGGTCGAGTTGATGTAAAGGTCATGGTCAGGCAATTTACCTCTTCCAATAAAGTTCCATGTACCCGCATTCCGAGCAGATCGCGAACTCGACTGAATTGTATTCCTGGAGCTCCGGGGGCAAAAACTTCTTCACGGTGAACGGCCCCACGCTTGCCGAGAGGCTCTTATTGAAGGACTTCATTGGCTTACCACACTTCGGACATACCTGATCCATGAATTCTTGACATGCCCAGCTACCTGATATTTTTAACGCCCACGGTCACGGCATCTTTCAGCCGAATTCACGTTAATACGATTTTTATGCGAAAGCCGACCCCATCTACGGGAACAGATTTATTTCTTTGGAGGGCTGTGAGTAATCCGTGGGGTGGCATCGGTAAGGTTAAAGCTTGCTCAAACTCTTTCGATTGAGAATGAGAGCTGTATTAATTGTTTGTGATGGCCTGGGCGATCGGCCCACAAGGGCCCTAAACGGCTTAACTCCGCTACAGGCAGCGAGGGCCGAGACCCTATCCAGACTCGCGGAACATGGTGAATGCGGGATAATCGACGTGATAGCTCCTGGTCAGCCGCCTGGGAGCGATACGGCTCATCTCGCGCTCTTCGGATATGATCCATTTAGGGTTTACCCGGGAAGGGGCGCCTTCGAAGCACTCGGTGTGGGAATCGAGCTCAGCGCCGGAGACGTCGCCTTCAGGTGCAACTTCGCAACGGTGAACGATGACTGGGTGATAGTGGATCGGAGGGCGGGTAGGATAAATAGCGAGGAAGCCAGAGCCTTAGCCGAGGCATTAAACGACATAAGGATCGATAAAGTTGATGGCGTGCAGGCGATTTTTTATCATTCCTCCGAACACAGGGGGGCCCTTGTCCTTCGCGGAGAGGGGCTCTCTAGAATGGTCTCGGACGTGGATGCCCATAAGGCCGGCGTCAAGGCCCATATGCCAAGACCCCTGGAGGACACGATTGAGGCTAGGAGGACCGCGGTCGCGTTACAGGAGTTCGTAGAGAAGGCCCATAAAATCTTGAAGGACCACCCGATAAACCGGCAACGCGTTGAGAAGGGTCTCCCGCCGGCGAACGCCCTCCTACCTAGGGGGGCGGGAACTTTGCCGAGGATCGAGCCGATTACAAAGTTGTGGGGGATAAGGGCGGCGGCAATAGCTGGCGGGGGCCTTTATAAGGGAGTTGCGAAGGCCGTTGGATTCGATTTGATCAATGTTCCAGGGGCGACGGGGACGGTGAACACGAATTTGGGGGGCAAGGTTGAGGCGGCGATAAAGGCGCTTGGCGAATACGACTTTGTATTCCTGCACATCAAGGCAACCGACTCCGTTAGCCACGACAAAAACCCGCATCGCAAAGTTGAGGTCATTGAGTGGATCTCAAGGGAGCTGACTCCGCTCGTTAAAACAGTCCTCGACAAGGGATACTACATAGCATTAACCGGAGATCATACGACCCCATGTGAAGTCGGCGATCACACGGGAGACCCAGTCCCCCTGGTAATAGCTGGACCCGGTGTGAGGAGAGATGGAATTGGAAAATTCGATGAAATATCCTGTGCAAAGGGCGGAATTGGCAGGATCAGGGGGATCGATCTCATGAGGATATTGATGAATTATCTCGGAAAGGTGCCGCTCTTCGGGGAATAGGAGAGGTCTGCGAATCCAGCTCAAAGACTTTAAGGGAAAGTTTAAGCAGCGTCGGCGTGAGTAATTACTAATTAGGAATGATCTCCAGACTTCTTTCTCCACACACCCATCCTCTCAACACGATTACTCCCTGACAATTTATTGAGAAATGCGGATAGTGATGTTCTATGCGGTGCCGTCGTTATTTTTAGAGGCAGGGAGGCGATGTAACTTCCTCAAATTCTCTAAAACCCTTCTCGCTTTCTCGGTCTCCAAGGCGCTTCTTCGATCCAAATACTCTTGCAGATCCACGCCGCCATGTAAGTACTGGTCCCTAATCCTCCATATCTCCGCCTCTATTTTCTCCAAGCCATCCCTAAGCTTCAGCCTGATCTCAGACTTAACATCCCTCATGCCTCTGCACCGGGAAATGTGGGGGCCGTTTCTAAAATCCTAAAACAGAATCTCGCGATAAAAATTTATCCCTCAAACGTCCTCGTTAATGGTGACGTGAAGGCCCGGGCAGTCTGGATTTGCGGTTATAGGAGCGCCGTTGATAATTGCCGTGGGCATAGCGTCATCGTGGATCTACCACCCGATTACAAGGGGGAGGATACGGGCCCAACCGCCCTCGAGCTGGCTGTAATGGCCTTGGCTGGGTGCATGGCGACGATTTTCAAGATGGTGGCGGATAAACGGAAGCTGGAATACAGCGACTTGGTTTTGGAGATAGAGGCGGAGAAAGGTGAGAAAACTATTGAAAAATGCAAAGGGATATTGAGCATCTGTACAAAGGCTGATATGAGCGAGGTAGAGAAGACCTTGAAATCTACGCTTGAGGTATGTCCGGTTGGAATACTCTTTGATAGGGCTGGAGTGAAGATGGAGTGGGAGATCAAGGTAGAGTCACCATAACAATCCACTCACCCCTTTTTATTTGCCGGATAAATGTAAGGTAGATATTTCTAGAAAACACCCCCATCTATGGCCATGCGGGATAGGGGCGTAATAGCGATTGGCGCTTCAAGCGACCCCAACCCACCACCGATTGCGGTTGAGAAAACGAGGGAGTTCGCCAAGACGTTAGCGAAGTACAAGGATGAAGTACTCCTGTTAACGGGTGGGGATGGGGGCTTGATGAGGATCTCCTGCGAGGAGTTCGTCAAGCGGGGTGGGGTGACGGTTGGAGTGATACCCCTCGAAGACGAGTGGATCAACATAGATCACCCGAGATACAATCCATACAATACCATCGAGATCTTTACCGGCGTCACGTATCAGGCTAGAAGCATACAGATCGCGAGGAGCTGCCACGCCATGGTGATCCTCGGGGGCGGGGCCGGAACAATAATCGAGGCATTCCTGGCCTACCTCTATCGAAAGCCCCTAATAGTGTTAATTGGCACGGGTTATCCATCCGATAAACTCGCGGAGTTTGGGGAAGATGGTTACCTAGACCATAGGAAGCTAACTAAGGCATATTTCACGGAGGATCCGGTTGAAGCGGCCGAGCTCGCATACAAGCTGGCGAAATCTAGGTCTTGAATTGAACCACGGATCCCAAGATCGTGAGGACGACGATCAGTAGTAGCTGGATGAAGTTGTTGAGGGGTGTTAGTTGACTCAATCCCGCTACGAATATAATTGACCCGAGTAGCGCCGTCCCTATACTCAATAACTTATTGAAGAGCACCGCGATCACGACGAAGACTATTAAGGCGATAATTATGGCGACCATCAACCCGAGAACTGGCTCCAACAAATAGAAGGCCGTGAAGCTAGCGATTAGCCCTGCACCTATTGGGAGCAGTTTGTAGAAGAGGAAGCCCGCGACGATAAAGGCCACAAGTACTGCGAGGTAGATTAATGGCTCCCCGATTATTGGAGAAGCGAGATACAGCGTCAGCAACGCCCCTATCAATCCACCCACTATGAAGAATATGGTCTTAACGAGCTTCCTCCCAAAGAATGTGAGCGCAAGACCCAACACTATTAAGAGCAGGCTGGAAACGGTTATTGCTAACTCTCCGATCACGTACAAGTAAAGTGAATAATCATATTAAAGGGTTAATTCGTCATAGAACTCTTCGTGGACGCATCTCGAAAAGATTTTCTTAGCTTGATTTTTGCTATGGAATTCTCAATGGGTAGAAGAACCTCAGATATATCGCGGAGCCGAAGAACACGGCTATGATAACTAGGGCAGCTAAGTCTTTAGGAGTCATCTTCAATTCCTTTAGGAAGGTCCTTTTCTTGCTTGCTCCGAAGCATTTGACTTCCATGGCCTCGGCCAATTCATAGCTCCTCCTCAAGATATTCACGATAAGCGGGACCAGTACCGGGATATATTTCCTAATCCTCGCCAAGGGTCCGCCCCTATCCAATTCTAGGCCCCTAGCTCGCTGTGCGTCCATTATCGTCTGGAGTTCCTCGGCGAGAATCGGCGTGAACCTTATGGCGGAGATAAATGCGAATGTGTATGTGTAGGGTACTCTTAGCTTGGTTAGTGTCATCCCGAGTTCTTCAGGAGTCGTTGTCAGGAAGAAGATTGAGAAGGAGGCCAGGAAGGCGATTAAGCGATAGGAGGCGGCAAATGACTCATAAAGACCCATCGGATTAAGGAATCCACTATACTGAAAGGCTCTGACCAGGTAATTCATGGCGAAGACGGCGATTATTAGGGGGATGGCTCCGTATACCGTCCTGATCCACCTCTTCACGGTCCCACTGACCGCGGCCAAGGCCACCTCTATCGCGATGATCAACGTGGTCACGGTTACCTCAAGATATAGGAGGGTCGTTATTAGAAGCGCACTTGAGAGGAAAAGTTTAACCCTCGGATCCAATCGGTGCACTATACTCTTCCCGGGATAGAATTGTAGTCCCTGGAATATCGCCGCCATCGATTTTCAACCCCGAGCCATCCCCCACTCCTTCATGGTCCTCAAATTTATCTCCACAGACATCTTTTCTGCGTCATCCAAGTTGACGCCATTAAGCCTGAGAGATTTGACAAATGCCACCAGTAATTCTCGGAGCAGTTTTTGCGGCCAAGTTCCTAGGGGCACCTCGACGCCATCGACCACCACCCTACTTAATGATGTTGACCTCATAGAGCACTCTCTGATAGTCGCCTTTCCGCCGCGAATTGCTCTTGAAAGTTCTTTACACGATTTATAAGAACACTTGCCGCAATCAAAGTTTGGAATCAGCTTCAGCCAGTAATCAACCACAGCTTGCTTAAGGAGTTCATAGACCTCCTCCTTATTCATGAATCTTATGGCCAGGTTGGAGACGCCATCGAGATCTAGTTCACCAGTAACGGCGACTATATTTTGAATGGACTCGACCGCCTCCACCAATTCCCGCGGATCGCCAACACAGAGGATTTTGGGGTAGGGAGCGTCCTTGAACCCTTCAACTAGGATTAAATCGGGATCTATGTGGAGCGCTTCAATGGCATCGGCTAACGAAGCCGTCGTCCTCCTTAGGGTAATTAATTCCCATGGAGAAACATATACGACCTCGGCTGCTCTGGATTCTAGATACCTCCAAGTATCTTTCTCCTCCGTGTCAAATCTTTTAGTGGAGTGCTTTATGGTCGCGATCTTGATTCCGGAATTTGTAAGTTTCTCCGTAAGCCATTCTAGGAGCGCCGTTTTACCCTTAGCCCTACCGAGACTAATTACGCAGAATATCGGACGCATCGGTATCCGCGACTATATGTTGGAAATCATATATTAGCATTCACGGCCCCTCTGAGGCGCTAAGTCTCGGCAAAATCCGCGAACACGGCCTTTCACCCGCCAAATCCTCCACCAATTTCATTTCACAACCCCGACATCTCCCCCTTGAAGGCCCCAGAGACGCATCTGAGATTCCGATTTCGATCCGAATTTACTGTGTTAGTTCGCATCAGGTCGCCTGGCGTCGGCACAGGCTGGGTATCAAGGTTTCTTAACTTTAAAGGCCATCAACATCCCCAAGTGTGAGCTTTTTTCCCTTATTATCTTGAGACCGGCCCTTTCTACTAGGAGTTTTAAGTTCTTTTTGTTTCTTATCACAGTGGTATGGGCCTCCTTCCAGTCCCTCCCCCCAGTATTTATCCAGACATACCAAACAATTTTGAAGAGCAAACTATCGAGACGTGGTACAAGTATTATGGCCTCTCGTTTGGGTTTGAGGCACCGATTTATCTCCATTAAACATTTGAGGGGGTCTGTAAGGTGCTCTAACACTTCTAAACACGTTATGAGGTCGAATGAATTCTCTCTGAAGGGGAGGTGGCAGGCGTCAGCGATTAGGAACATTATGTCAGGATATTTCTTGGCAGCGTACATTACTCCTTGCTCACCTATATCGATCCCTATCATCAAGCCATCATCCACAGATTGTTTAATTATATTGGTGAAGGTGCCTCCATTACATCCGATGTCCAGCGTCATCACTTCATTTTTTGCCGCATCTTCTTTTAGCAAAGACTTAATCAATTGAAATCTTCGACGATGCCAAATGCGCTGAATCGCGAATCGTGGATTATCATAGTAATCTGGTCGAATTTTATCATGAAATTCTTTTAGCAGGGCCTCAGAGATTTTATCGCATTTGAGGCTTTGACGACCGTTTTTATTTTCTTGAGAACCACTTCTCAGATTCAAAATCCTCTAAGTGAGTTGGATAAAAGACGTAAAAAAGTTTAATCATGGACGTGGAGTATGGATGCGGTATTAAATTTAAGATAAGGACGTCGAGGATATTTATTTCATATCTTGTATTCTCCTAGCTTGGATAGTATTTCTTCTGCGAGTTGTCTTGGATGAGGGAGGGAGGGCTTTATCCCGAGGAAGTCTAGGCGTCTCGTTAGAGAGACTATCTGGGGGGGAAGGAGGTTGCATGACCGCAGTACCTCCTCATCCAGGAATACTTCCTCAGCTCCTCCATCGGAGATTATCTTCCCCTTCTTCATCAAGATCACCCTCGGCCTTAACTGGGCAACGAACTCGACATCATGTGATGAAATTATCACGGTCCTCCCCTGCATGTTTAAGAGCTTTATCATCTCCATGAGCTTCTCTTTCTGGAGTTGGTCCTGTCCGGTTGTCGGCTCATCGAGGGCGATGATGTCGGGGGACCACGCGAGGATTATCGCTAATGCGAGCCTCTTCTTCTCGCCTCCGCTTAGGACGAAGGGTGATTGATCCACATATCTATCGAGTTCCATGAATTTCAGGGCCCACTCAACCCTCCTCTTCACAACCTCCTCCTCATATCCAAAGTTCCTCAAGGAGAATGCGACCTCATCCCAGACTGTGCTCGAAAAGAACATGTCTTCGGCGTTTTGGAAGACTAAGCCGATTTTCCTAGAGAGCGCCGCGACTGTGGCTTTCCGCGTGTCTATGCCATCCACGAGGACCCTTCCCCTAGTCGGCTTTAAGAGGCCATTTAGGTGTTTTAAGAGCGTCGTCTTCCCGGCCCCATTCTCGCCCATTAAGGCTACGACTTCGCCTTTTTCAATCTCTAACCTGACTTGATCGAGCGCTTTATGCCCATTTGGATAAAAGTATTCAACATCCTCGAGCCTTATCATCCAAACACCTCCTTAATTCATCAACAAATTCGTCCACGGTTAGCGGGATCTCCGTGAATAGTGAGTGTCTGGAAGCGTTTATGTGCCTCGCAACTTCTGAGACCCTCGGCGTAGGGATGCCGTAAATCAATAGATCATCCTTCAGTATCACCCTCGGGTCGCCGTCGTATAATATCTCCCCACGGTCCATCACGATGAATCTATGGGCATGGGGGAGGAGGAGCTCCAGCCTATGTTCCGAGATCATGATCGTGAGGCGTTCCCTCCTATTTAATTCGAGTATGGAGTCTATGAGGTTTTTCGCAGAGAGGGGGTCAAGCGAGCTCGTCGGTTCATCTAGAAGTAAGATCTTCGGCTTCATCGCGATGACCGAGGCTATGGCGACCTTCTGCTTCTGACCTCCCGATAGCTCGAAGGGAGATCGGTCTCTTAAGTCGCTTATGTTCAGAGTTTTTAGGGCCCACTCGACCCTTTCCATAATAACTTCTCGTGGTAGCCCGAGGTTCTCAAGAGGAAATGCTATATCAGCCTCCACCGTGAGGGCGAAAAGTTGGTTATCGGGGTTTTGGAATACCATTCCAACGACCTGTGCGAGTATGTACGGCGGCGTCTCGGAAGTATTCATGCCGTTAACTCTCACACTTCCACTAAATTCCCCCTCATAGAAGTGTGGGATCAACCCATTCAAGCATCTGAGGAGCGTGGTCTTGCCGCATCCACTCCTACCCGCTAGGACGACGAATTCCCCCTCCGAGATCGATAAATTTACATTTTTCAGGGCATAGCTGCTGCTCCCAGAATATTTGAATGAGAGATCCTCGATCTCGATTATTTTCAAGGCTTCAGCTTCTCCGGAGGGGCCCCTACCATTTCGCCGATGAGCTCCACGCACCTCAGCAAGACCTTTTCCACATCCTTCTCCATGCAATACGCCCTTGCCGCTGATGAGTGCCCACCTCCATGTCCGCCCATTTCCTCGCCGATCTTCGCCGCTATATCTCTTCCAAGATTAACGCCAGTTGCCTCTATAAAGTCTTTGACAGCTCTAAGACTCACGACCGTGCCCTCTTCATACTCCCCTGCGACAACGGCTACGTGGGCCCCCAGATTTAAGAGACCCCTCGCCGAGGAACTTTGAAAGCTTCCCAAGGTGCTCGTGGCTATGAGCCAGCCTCCGACGCGGTAAATATTCATTCGAGCCGCGGACTTCAGCCTCGCAATCCTCTCGGAGATGTCCATTTTCACTTCTAATTCTGTAAGAAGGTCTTTGGGGTTTACGCCGAGATAGGTGAGGTGGCATATTTTCCTCATCGTCTCCTGATCTGCGACTGAAAGCCTCACGGTATCATAGTAGATCCCGGCGAATAAGGCCTCAGCTTCCCTGGGGCTCAATTCGTATCCTACGTGTTGGCTCAGATCAAAGATCATCTCGCAAACCGATTGATATTCATCAGAACAGAAGACCTCGCCCTTTCCGGCAAAGCTTTCAAAGCTCGTGGAGTGGTGATCTATGATCACGACTTCGCGGCCGCTTTCAAGGATACCCATGTATTCATCGAGCTGTTCCGGAGAACCGCAATCGACAACGACGTACGCCGAGGCTTGCTCAACGCTCTCAGATTCATCGAGGCTGAGCCTTTTCATGAAAGCCCTAAGCTGTGAGGATGGGTCTGATGGAACCCTAAATAAGACTTCAGCGCTCCAGAGCGATCTAAGAATGTTTCCTAAAACGTAGGAGGCGCCTATGGAGTCAGGGTCCCCCCCAGAATGCGTTAAAATCGCGACAGTGCCCTTAGAAGATAATTCCCCCAACTTATTGGCAAGTAATCCTATCAGCTCTTTTCTCCTCATGTGGGGGGCTGTCTCGATAACATGTTTCTTAGCTCTTTCTGCAGATTTTCAAGCTGTTCCCTCGTTCGTTGTTCCTGTTTCTCCAAGAGCTTCAGCCTAGTTTCCGCGAGGTCCCTCCTCTCAGTTAGCTCTTCGATCAGCTTTTGTTTACTGCTTTGAACTAGGATTGGGCCGACGGCTTTATAGACCGTCGCGTCATCTGGGGACTTTTGAAGCTCTTCCAGGGCATCTTTTACTTCCAATAGCTCAGCTTCAAGCCTCTGCCTCTCGACGAGTATTACGCTTAGTGTCTGTTGTAGTTGTTGATATCTAGCCAATTGCTGTCTTACGCTTGGGGGTATTTCTCCCTCATCAGCCGACATGTCAAAAAAACATTAGTCAGGGTGGAATTTAAAAACTATCCTCCGACGGGGGAGATACGATGCTCACCACGTTTAATGAGGCATCGATGAATCTTAGGAAAGAGTTTAATGCCGCCCTAAGGGCTACTGGATCCCGTGCCTCTATTTCTAGGATTAAGCCTCCTTCCACGATCCCGAGCTTCACAGCGGCCCTGCGAGAGGGAATATCCGCGGCCTCGGGGGCTATTGCCCCGCATAGAATCTCAGCTACCGATTCGGGTAGCCTGAAAAATACCCTTAGTGAGCAGCTATTTTCTTGAGGAGGGCGTCCAAGCCCCTCCCGCGAACGTGTATCCACACTTCCTACATCTCCAGATACCAATTGCAACCCTCCTAACCTTTGGTTGTTCGCAGTTGGGGCAGATATGCCGTGCTCGTTGCTCCCGCTCTATCTCAGCCACCTTCTTCCTTAGAGTAGAGCCATATCTAGCCATGAACCTCTTCGCCGGGTTTCCCTTAATCTTACCTTCCTCCATTCCTCAGCCCCCAATTACCGGTGCGAGATCGACCATTCTCAATTTAAATCCTACTTTCCACACCGCCTCCTCTTTCTGAGGCGAGTTTAGCCGGGACTTCTTGGAGGAACTTCTTCCTGATCTCATCCGTCTTCTCGATGGCGACATCTAGCAACGTGTCTAATAGGTTTACTGGAATCGGGCCTGGACTATTCTTCTGGATGGAGATTACGTTGCCCTTTTCATCGGTCCCTATTATCAATGATACGTCAAGCGCCTTTTCCTCATCGATCTGCGGATCCACTAAGAATTTCTCCCCAATAATTCCTATCATGGTCGTGAAGGGAAGCGCGGCGAACTCCAGCGTGGAAAACTCATCGGTCTTCCTAATCTCACCATCGACCACCTCATATCTCGGTATTTTCGTAGTTGCCAGGGCGGCGAGCGCAGAGATTAGGGCGGGGTCAAAGTAGTTTCCATCATAGTCCAAGACATAGATATCTATGAAGATGGCGTAAACTTTCTCTCCCTCGATCAAGCAAAGCTTCTTCAGATCCAGGGCTCCACCCTCTCTTAAACTCCTATCCACGACTCTGGCCAGCTCAACCCCCCTTTCATCGGGTGGCCCCGGCTCAAAACTCGTCGATGCGAGCGGTAGAAGCTCCGCATTCACTGTGAATATTCCTTCATCAGGTCTATCGGGGAATGGCGAACCTATCTCCACCTTGATCCCTGTGAGTATTTTCGTCCCACCCATGGCGACTAACGCGGATCCGTCAGCTTTGGTTATTAAATTGGTCTGAATCGTCACTGGTCTAAGGCTCTTTGGATCCCGCCCATCTATCCTCTTATCTTGGAGGAGGAGGCTGTATATCTTATCACGCATTATCTTGGCGGTTAGATCCTTTTTCGATGAGAGAGACATGGCTTTACACCTCCATGGGCCTAGAGGCGCTGAACTTTTTCTTTAAGGTCTCTTGTTGAAGTCTATATATTTCCGCGATGCCCTTCTGAGCCAGCGTCAACCCCTTCTTAAACTCGCTTGGGGAGAATTTGCCATTCAGCTGTAATAAGACCACCGAGTTAAATCTGGGGGCCATGGCAACGGGCATATCGGCTTCTCCATACTTATCCTCTAAATCACATAAATCTAGGACTAGTTGACCGTCAACTTTACCAACCGCTACCGCCGCGATCAAGTCTGCCATCGGTATGCTGGCATCGGCTAGGGCTAGGGATGCCGCTGTGAGTCCGGCAGTCCTAGTTCCACCATCCGCTTGAATTACCTCGATGTAGACATCTATTGAGGCCCTCGGGAACTCTTCTAGAAACGCCACTGTTTCTAAGGCTTCCCTGATGACCTTTGATAACTCTATCTCCCTCCGAGTCATTCCAAGAGGCTTCCTCTCCTCCACGCTAAACGACGTCATGTGATATCTGCAATTCAGGATCGCCCTATCGGGAAGTGCTAGGTGCTTGGGGTGGGCCTCCCTCGGCCCAAAGACCGCGGCGAAGACCTTTGTTCCCCCAAATTCTACGTAGGCGGAGCCGTCGCTCTTCTCAAGGACTCCTACCTCCATTTTGATGGGCCTGAGTTCATCTGGCCTCCTCCCGTCGACCCTAAGGCCATTCTCATTTATCAACCTAGGTCTAATACTGTGCATCAGCTCACCCCTCTCCACTAACAACCCAGCTTAATTGTAGTTATGGCCCCCTTTTATAGGCTCCCCTCCCTGCCCCCTCCAGCACTCACCCTCCATACAACCCTTAAAGCAGGTCTAGAGAGCGACATTTGCCAAAGAAGGCGCCGAAACGCGTTAATAAAAATGGTTTTCAACTTGAGATTATTTCTCTAATCATTTTCTCTACGCGCTCTGTTAGACCCGATGTATGGGCTTCTTCCTCGATCATTTGAATAGCCTTCATTGCGGCGAACTCGTTCTTCGGAGATGGGCCGTTTATGACTATGAGCCCATTCTTTCCGATTACGATGTCGCATCCAGTCAACTTCTTCACCATGAGTATCATTGACCCCCTTCTTCCTATGAGCCTGGGTATCTTAATGGGGTTAATTTGGACTAGAAGACCGCTCTCAAACTTCTTTATCTGCTCATCTCGCTCCAAGAGAACTCCTCCAAGTCCACTTGACTTTACCTTCACATAAACGGCATCACCCACCTTTAATCTCATGTTTTGGACTTGTTCTTTATCCGGTATCCTGATGATCCCTGTCAAGTGTTTTCCCAGATTCACTTCGAATCCGTTTGGCTTGACATCCGAGACCACCCCTATCACCCTGTCTCCGGGCATCGGCTTATAGACCCCCTTAAGGGGTATCACGTGAATCTTGTCACCCTTAACGGTCGCGAAGCCTATTCGCGCCGCGTAAACCTTTCCCTCAACGCTGTAGGTCCCCTCACCACTCCTTTTACCATTATCGGAGAGTAACTGCCCAGGTAGAACTACCTCGTGCTCCGAGAAATAAATGGGCATAGAACCATTCCCCTCCAACTACCTCACTTCGGAGAAGTGAATACGCATTCCATTTATAAGTCTTAAACCGTGGCCTAGGCGGGTGGACAATCTTGCTAGAAGACGTTTGGCGGGTCTTTTCGACATGAAGGAGAAAAATCTTCATGAAAAACTGTGGGATATTGGGGGCATTGGGCGGCCAAGAAGTGGCCGACGAGTGGATAGATTATTGAAAGTTTAGCGAAACTTACTTCATCGCAAGGATAAAGGCAATCCATCAAAATCCCCAATAGCCTACCGCAACTCCGTGACATCTATCATGTTCACTTA
Source organism: Aigarchaeota archaeon (assembly GCA_025059415.1). GTDB lineage: Archaea > Thermoproteota > Nitrososphaeria_A > Caldarchaeales > Wolframiiraptoraceae > Wolframiiraptor. The sequence continues at coordinate 1,737 of JANXDQ010000017.1, read as the reverse complement.
CCTCATATTCTTATGGTAACATCTTGAGATTCGTCCATTGAATAAACAAATTTTCGGAGAAGACGCTTCTTAAATCATCCTCCGCGGAGCCGTCGAAACGATCCAAAAATGGCCACGCTGCTACGCCTGGTAACTTCAAGCTATGAACTTGAGTATTCGTGGAAGATCGCTCCGAGGAGGTGGGGACATCCATTACACAAAATGGTTTCGAGGATCGGCTCATTTCCACCAGCTCTAGCTCACTGGTTCATTACGAAATTCACGAAGCCCCGAGACATAGTTTTAGATCCATTTAGTGGAAAGGGAACTGCCCCTCTAGAGGCATGCTTACTCGGAAGAATTGGCATCGGCAACGACCTCGCGCCCGACGCCTTCGCCGTAACCCACGCCAAAATCAGACCAATTACTTTAAAGGAGGTCCACGAATGGGTTCGCGAGAAAAGAGCTTTAATAAAATATCTCAAAAACGCTATTGATTTTGATGAGGTCCCCGAAGAGGTTCAAGTCTTCTTCCATAAAGATACCTTAAAACAAATTCTCTTCGTAAAAGACCAGCTCTCTGATAAGTACGACGACGTATCCATGTTCATTAAGGGTTTAATGCTTGGCATCTTGCATGGACCATGTGAATACCATCTAAGCGTGAAGTGCTCTCACTCATTCTCGATGTCTCCAAACTATGTTAAAAAATATATCGAGAAGTATAAGTTGAGGAAGCCGTGGAGAGATGTTTTCGAGTGCTTGATTAAGAAGTCCATAAAAGTTCTATCTGAGGGCATTCCCCCGGTCAAGGGTGTCGCATTCAACAATGATGCGAAAACTCTTCCCCTAGATGATGAAAGCGTCGACATGATACTCACCTCGCCGCCCTATCTAAATGTCCTGACAACTGCGTGGGATAATTGGCTCCGCCTATGGTTTCTCGGATATGATTACAGAGATATCGAGAGAAAACTCACGCAAACCTCATCCCCAAGCCTCTACATAAGGCATATGAGAGGATTCCTAGAAGAGTTCCATAGAGTTCTCAAACCCAATAAAGCATGCACCCTCGTCCTAGGAGACATTAAGGTTAGAAATGATAATGAAGTCTCCCTTGTAGACCTGGTCTCTAAGGCCGGAGAGGATGTTGGTTTTAACGTGAAGATGATAATAGACGATGATATCAGGGTTGAGAACAAATATCTAGCCCAACATAAGCATTACAATAAAGGATTATCGAGAGAGAAGATAATAGTGTTTGAGAAAGGGAAAGCACCCATCTACGAGAGCGAGCCCCTTTGGATCAACCTTAAACCACAACATAAGACCTCAATTTAGGAAAACCCAGTTAATTGGAAAAGATAAAATATTCCGAGGAGAATATCGGGGGTGAAGCCCGGTCGTCTAGCGGCCAATCCTGGTCAGAGGGGGCTTAGGATCCCGGGCTCTGGATCTTGGAAGAGGGGATCCCCGGGGACGCCGGTTCGAATCCGGCCCGGGCTATAATTTCCTCCTTATACTTGTTAACCATATCTTATAAGAAAGGTTAATCTTATGAAGAGCGCTATGGAATAAAGATGTAAGTAATTAATTTTTTAGGGTTGAAGTTTATTCACCTAAACCCTAATCTTCCTAGCAATTATCATATCCCTGAACGTGTCTAGTCTGTGAAGTAGGGCGACGGCTAATAATGTTAAGCCTCCCGGTAGGATGTATTCAGAGAATGGGAATGGGAGATTGAGCATTTGCACTCCG
>JANXDQ010000016.1 GCA_025059415.1 Aigarchaeota archaeon | reverse complement strand
AAGTCTACGCAGGAGCTTCTCGGCTTCCCGGGTATCTATCGAGAGAAATTCCGCCAGGGTATCGCGAATACCCTCCATGAGCTGCCGCGTATACTCCTCCGACTCGTAAAGCGTCCCATCGAGGTCGAAGATCACTACCTTAATCTTCAAGATTTTGTCAAACCCCCCTCGAAGCGGCCTTAAATACTTTAATGCAAAAGAATTCCTCGCAGAAACTTGCATTAAGGCTTGAATTGTCCAAAAATCTTCGTGGCAGCGTAACATGCTGATGGCCAGAGCCATTTTTAGGAGTAAATCTTATTAAGTCAATTGAGTTGGTAAAGTTACGTGTTGGAGAAATTGAGTGATGACCGTAAACGTGAGAAAGACCATATAAAGTGTTGTAGCCCCGAGATTATAATAAGCCTCCTAATTGGAGATTCAGGAAAATGTTCATCCGAATATGGCGGCGTGGTCGTAAAGGTCTTGAACCCGAAAGAATTCCCGTGGGAACAGGTTTTCAGGACGCTGTTAAACCTCAACCACGAAGTATTCGTCGATGAGCGCGACGGCTCGCTCATGATAGTCTCAAAGCCGAAAACAGATTAAGCCATACACGGGCCCAAGTCATATCATAAAAGTCTCTATGGTTGAATCAGGATACACGCCCCCACGTTAAGATAGCATCCCTGTTCTTAGGGTCATTATTATTAAAGCTAATGTGAGCGTCGAGAAGCTTACTGCGGCACCTATCTTGATCCATTCCTTAAACGAGACCCTGTGTTTCCGCTCAACGATCCCCAAAGCGATTATGTTGGCCGTGCTCCCGATCGGCGTCAAGTTCCCCATAAACGTTCCGGAGAAGAGGAGGGCCCACCAATAGGGGAAAATGTTTACTCCAACTCCTCCGAGCTCGTAAACTACAGGTATAAGGGTTGCAACAGCCAAGATGTTATCCAGTAGAGCCGTTAAGAAGCCGCTGATGTATCCAAATGTCAGGTATAGTCCGGTGCCTTGAAGCCCCATCCCTATAAAGCCCTCCGCGATCAGCTTCGTGACCCCCACGTATTTTAATGTGCCCACCGATGCGAATAGCGTTATGAAAAATGCGAGGGTCCACCAATCAACGTTCCTCTCAACTATTTCCCTCGCCCTCTTACGGGAAATTAGTAACACAGTTCCCGCCGAAATTAATGCGACCCCGATGAGCATAACTCCCTTCTCCAGGCCCAGGAGGCTCTCGATCGGCCCGTGTAGGATCAATCCTCCCAAAGTTCCTCCGAAGATGAGCCAATCCAACACTCTACCCCTATTCACCTCACTGTCACTTGTAACCGCCTCAACCTTTAGCTCCTTTATGTAATTCTTGTAATAGCCTTTGCAGAGGATTATTGTGAGCACTAAGGCCAATAAGGACATGGGGGTCGCCCATTGCAGGAAATCGGTGAACGTCAAGTCCGCCCTCAAGGCTATCAATACTCCTATTGGGTTACCTACCACTGTGGCACTACTCCCGATATTTGTGGCGAAGACCGTCATAATCACAAGCGGCACCGGGCTGACCCCTGAATAGCTTGCGACGCGTAAGACGAGGGCTGTTACGAAGAGTATTGACGTTACCTCGTCTACGAGGGCCGCCATGATGAAGGACGATATCATGAGGAGGTAGAACGTTTTCACAGGATTTCCACGAGCCAAGTTTATTATCTTGGCGAGCACATATTCAAAGAATCCCCTCTCTTCAAGATGCCCTATGACTATCATCATCCCTATGAGGAAAATTATTACATCGAGCCCAGCAAACTCGATGAAATGGGCTACGTCGAGGACGCCAAACAAAAACAGTAATGCTAGACCGACGAAGCCTATCGCCAGCCTGAATCTCCAGAAGAGTAGCGTGGCGGCCGTCTTCGAGGCAAATATTGTCACAGCAACGACCTGTTCCCTCGATAGATTCAGCAATATGCACGAGATAATGGTTAAAAGAGTAATTACTCCGAACATCACGGCTTTAAAACTTTCTTTCACACCAATACCCCCAACTGCATTCAACTTTCTAGGATCTCAATTCCTTGAAATCTTCTCTAGAATTTAGTTTATTAAAAATTTTGTCCGCAATCTTACAGCCGACGTCCCGTGGTCTGATGTAGGATTTTCGGGAGCCCGATGAGGAAAAGTTAATATTTGGGGCTAATTGCTTTGCACCAAAAATGGCTTGGCGTCACCTGCTCCTAGATCTCCACGGCTGCGATAGGAATAGTTTAAACGATGAAAAACTGGTGAGAGGAGCTCTCGAGAAGCTCTCAGATATAATGGGCCTCCACATAATCGCCGGCCCCATCATAGTCCACTATGTCGGCAGGGAGGGGAGCCTAAGCGGCGAGGGGCTTTCGGGGTTTGTGATCGTGGCCGAGAGCCACGTCTCAATCCACACCGACATCAGGACCGGCTATGCATCGATCGACGTCTACTCCTGCAAGGAATTCGACATAGACTCTATAGAGGAATATTTGAGGAGAGAATTTAAGCCGATTAGGGTGCATAAGAAGACCGTTTTGCGGGGGCCGGAGATCGAGGAATACGCGGAGATACAGACCTCAAAGTGAGCACCCACACATCCTTTTTATATCTTATTGTAGCGTGAATGCTTTGGGTCATGCGCGCCGGGCAATACAGGATTAAATGCCCCCTCTGTGGAGCCCTTTTTGACAGCTATGAGGAGTATACATTACACGTGTTCTCAAGACATCCCGATTCGCTGCGGATACGGTTTAAAGGCGAGGTCTTTAGGGAGTAGATATATCTCGGAGAAGCACATCCCTTTTTGGAGAATAGGGTTATGAATGAAGAGAACGGCGCGGAGACGGTACTCCTCTCAGGTCAGAGGGTCTACAAGGATGATGAGCGGGTTAAGGTCTGCGGGATCATCGATGAAATATCCTGCCACATCGGAGTCGTTAAATCTTTTCTAGAAAGAGGAGACGAAGTCTCCGAGATACTCACCAGGATACAGGGCCAATTATTCGCCTTGGGATCGCAGATCTCGGCCCTGGGCTCGGAAACGAAGACGCCCACCGTAACCCAGGAGGATTTGGACTTCCTCGATCAGGTAATCCAGACCTACGGTAAATCCCTTCCCAAGCTGACCTCCTTCATTTACCCGGGGGGATCTAGGGCCGCCGCCTTCCTCCACTTAGCACGGGCCGCCGCGAGGAGGGGTGAACGCGCGATCGTCGCCCTCTCCAGGAGATTTCCAATAGACCCCAAGATCCTGGCCTACGTCAATAAGTTGTCCTCGGCGCTCTTCGTCTTGGCCAGGTACGTCAACTTCAGGGAGGGGCTTGGTGATGAGACGTGGAATAAGATCTTAAGTGGCGATGACTGTGGGATTTATGGAGGAAGACCTGGGTGGGCGAAGAGCTGAGGGAGTATTCTAAGCTGCTGGAGAGGGTGCTCTCAAGGTTCCCCGAATTGAGTAGGGGAGAGTTAGAGGCCATGGTCGAGGCCAAATTAAGGGAATCGCCCCTACTAAATAGGGTAGGAGCACTCCTATTGGTTGCTGAGGAACTCGGGGCCTTCAGGGAGGAACCCAAGGAGACCGCGCCCCCGCACGCCGTACAAACCTATACGAAGATCATGAACCTGGTTCCAGGTCTTAGAGACGTCTCGGTGAGGGGCGTGGTCTACGCCATCACGGCCCCGATCACCGCCAGAGACCACAAGCTGATGAGGATGAAGATAGGCGATGATAGCGGGACCATAGATGTAACCCTGTGGAATGAAAAGGTGGATGAAGTAGCCGCGGTGGAGCTACAGGTCGGAGACATGGTGGTAATTCTACACGCCTACACCCGAGAAAGAATTGAGACGGGGACCCCGGAACTCCACGTAGGCAGAGGCGGGGTCGTCACCAAACTTGAACGCGAGCCCGGAGCACCCGACCCGAGAAGCTTCTACATCGACTTGGGTGATGCCCTCGACTCCGGGGATGGAATCTACGACATCAAGGCGATGGTCCTAGATCTAGGCGAGGAGAGAAGGATCGATACGAGGTATGGTGAGGCCGTTGTCAGGGACATCAGGTTGATAGGGGAGACGGGGGAGGCGAGGCTGACGGTCTGGAGGGATAGAGTTAAGGAATTCGGCGACCTACAGCCGGGCGAAACCATCTACATAACGGATGTCCGGGCCAGCGGCTCCAGCCTCTCATTAACCCCGAGGAGCATACTCGCGATCAGGGAAAAGCCCACGCCCGAATCCCTCGAAAAGATAGGGGAGAGGAGGGTGCAGGGCTTAGTCGTTAAAGTCCTGGACATGGTGAAGACCCAGTCCGGTGCAATCTACATCTCGACCGATGGAAACAGGATAATTGGGATTTACTCGCCGAAGAGCTTAGAGGTGGCGCCTGGAGAATACATCCTGGTGAAGGAGGCCCTTCAGGAATTCAGGAGGGGGAAGATCAGGCTCAGGTGCGGGGAAGCCGACCTGGAGAAAATAGGGTATTCGGGGGAGATCAAGCCCCCTGACGTATTCATCAGGCTCAAGGAGATAGCTTCCAGGGAGAAGGTGGACGTCGCCGACGCAATAGTTGAAGGCGTGCTTTACACCAAGACCCAGCTCATAACGATGAGAACACGCTTTGGAGAAGCCGAGAAAATAGGGTTCTGGATAAAGGATGAAGACGCCGCCGTCCAGGGATCGGCTTGGAGGGCCAAGGCCAGGGAAATCGCGGAGATAGAGGAGGGATCCAGGATCAGAGTGAAGTGGGTCAGCATAAGGACCAACATCTTCAACGAGCCCGAGATCCAACTGGACAACGAGTCGATAATAGAGATAATAGAGAGACCGGGGAAAGACGGTTCAATAAATCTCAGGTGAGCCGCCGACCACATCGAGGCGCGGCGTGTAAAAACGTTTAAGTAAAACCATTAACGTAGATGGCTGAGATGAATAAGTGTGGAAAAGATTCTCTCTAAATACATCCGCATCACGATCTCTTTATTAATCTTCACCATCTTCATAAGCTCTCTTGTCTTTCATAACATGCTCCCATCAGCATCTTCTCAAGAGCTAGAAGAGAGATTGCATACTGATTGGGCTATAGCGGATTACATGATTACGCCATCCACCCCGCGTGCAGGTGAGGTGGCAAAAATCCAAGTCTTCGTGGGTATAGAAACTATATTGGAACCACTACCTCAAACTGTCGAGATAATCTTGAAAATAGACGGCGACCAAAAGGACGCACTCTTCCTGACATTCGAAAGAGACCCAAAACAAATAATTTCAGCCCACGTGGATTGGGCTGCTACTCCAGGGAAACACCGCTTTGAGTGGATAATAGATCCATTTTCGAGATATGATGACCCAGACTTGGGGAACAACTACGTGGCTTTCGACCTCGAAGTCGTGCCCCCAGAGGAAATCGCAAAGACGACCGAAACGGTGACGACGACCATAACTGAGCCGTTATCCGCGGCCACGGCGCTCATTCAGGTGGAAACTATAACCGAGACGAAAACAATAATCGAAACAGAGATGATAACAAAGGTTACAGAAATATTGAGATCAGAGACGATAACGGAGACTAGAACGTCAACGGAACATCTGTCCTTCGTAATAATGGAGAAAACCACTGAGATATCGACTAGATTCATCAAAGAAATTGAAAAACACCTCGACTATTTGGCACTTGGGGCTTATGGAGGGGTCTTGGCCCTAGTTTCGGGGATACTGGGATTAATTCTCGGCCGCAAGATCTCTCCAAAACCTGGGCTACTCAACTTAGAGAAGAAGGAGAGGCTGCCGAAAACGGCAATTTTTTCAAGCGCCATCTATCGCCCCGCAAGGCGGTTAAATGAAGATGAATGGGAGGCCAAGCCCGGAGACTATGTCCCAGATGCCGACGGCATAGTAGCGGTGGATGAAGAAGGAAACGTAACGATAGTTTCAGGTAATAAATGCCTCTATAGCTCCGACATTGAAAAAAGATCGCTATCTAGAGAAGACCTCGAGAAGATGGATAGAAGGATACTCGAGTCCCTCCTAAGCCAACTAAAGAGCACCAGGGAGACGACCGAGGCGATGAAGCTTGAACTAAACGATAAACAGAAAAAAGCGATAGAAGAAGTTATACAGAAAATGGAGGAAGAACTGACGAGGAGAAAACTAATTCAATGAAAACTCCAGGAATCATATCCCTAACCCCAGAAGACAAATATCCGATGGTCCTTGCAAGTGATTAAGCTAGTTTCCCTCGAATCGATGATTCGTCTAGGTGTTCTTGTGTTGGCCGGTGTTCCGGGAGATCTGATAAGTGACCCATTGGGGCCGCCTGAGGGCAATGAGGTAATGCTCATCATATTTGGAGGTGATGGCGCGGACAACCAAGATTACGCGGATGGAATATTCACGATAGGCGGCTCGACAGCAATATTCAACTACCTAGATGAAGAAGGCGACTTATTCACACTATGGGGAGAGCCGATATCCGGGGTATAAGGTATCCGTCTGGCGTTCCCGCTCCATCGACGCCGTATAGATTGGTTTATTCTGAGCTTCGGATTCGAAGCGATAAACGACGCGGGGACAAGGGCTCAGCTAATGGACGAGATCATACGTTCCTGAGCACCGGGAGCTAAAAAATGGATAAAATAATTTCCCCATTTTTTATAACTCGAATTTTATGTCCCGATTATCTTAAACTCGGCGACGAATGTGCCGGCGTTTATCGTCGTAAGCCTCGCCCGATACGTCCCAGCCGGAACCTGATCCCCATCGTTATCTATCTGGGCCCAAGTCCACTCGACCACATCTCCTGGCCCAATTTCCGTGATGACCTGCGCCGCCAACGGTGAGAATACGACCTCGCCAGCGACGCCGGTTATCATCCAAGGCGCCGCGTTGGGAAGCACCAAGACGTGGTCGCAATTATTTTCCAGAACCAGGACCACTTCTTCTGACATCCCGTAAACATCTTTGGCGGCCTTGAAGATTGCACAAGTGGCGCCGGCGCTCCTGGTAGTTTTGTAGGTGGCCTCGGTCGCGGTTACGGTGGTCGTCATCGTGACCGTCTTCTCGACGGGAACACGCGACTCAATGGTCTTGGTTTCCACAACGACGCTGACAACGGTCGCGGTGTGGACGTTGATGACCGAGCCCAAGGCGAGCCCCGAAATCAATCCGATGATCAGGAACACAACAGGGAGTATCGACGACACCTTCATGCCCCAAAGCCCTCTACGCAGAGATATTAAGCTACAAATCAGAACGGCAACGATTTTTCAAAGCGGATGCCGAGAACGCGTGGAGAAACGATCAACCATGAATGGGGCCGCGGCTGGGATTCGAACCCAGGCATCCGGCTCCACAGGCCGGAAGGCTAACCGCTACCTCACCGCGGCCAGCTGCCTTGGCGGTGGATGTTTTTACCGGCGATTATAAAAACTTAAGATCGGGCATCGCCGAAAAAGAATTTATTCGCCGTCTTTATGGGATGTTGCTTGAGGTCTGTTGCTGGAGTATTTCCTCTTGGTGGTCGCGGTCTCGGCTTCGGGTGCCCTCTCCCCCGGCCCCCTCTTCCTAGCGACGATTAATTCCGCCATCAAGTCCGGCAAATACTCCGGCTTCGCGGTCGCCCTTGGGCACATGGCCTTTGAGCTTCCCTTAGTGGTGGCGATAGGATTCGGTATCTGGAATTTCCTAGGCAACCACTTGGCGAGGGCCGCGATAGGGCTGTTGGGGGCGTCGGCGCTCATCGCGTTTGGCGCGCTCCAGCTAAGATCCTCGATTAAGGATCTCTCTCGAAGCGGAGGGGAAATTGCCGGCCACGTCGGCGTCAATGCATTTATTGGGGGCTCCGGCCTCTTTTCGGCCTTCTTGGTGGGCCTAATCTTCACGGCGCTAAACCCCTATTTCATCATGTGGTGGTTTACGATAGGCCTCTCTCTGATCGCCGAGGCCATAAAGATAAGCGCCTTAACCGGCATATTCATCATGTTCATCTTTCATATCTGGCTTGATTACGCATGGCTTGGATTCACAGGTTATGCTACAGCGGTCGGCAGCAGGCTCCTCAAGCCCCGCTACCTAACATTGATCTCGCTCTCCCTGGCCATCCTCATAGTGATTCTCGGAATAATACTCCTAGAATCGACGATGGCAACTTTATAACCCACATCGAGGTTGATCGAGACGTTGGAGGAATTACATTTCATAGCCATCGCCGCGGCCTTCGCGGTCACAACCGCGGTATTCCTCAAACTCTATCTCAAGGTATCGGCGGAGATTAAGCGGCCCCTCAAAATCGGGGCCAACCTCGATGAGGACTCCTTAAATAAGCTCAGAGAGATCCTATCGCAGAAACGGGAAACCGATTTAAGGGAATTGCTAAATGAGTTAAGAGAAATTAAATCCAAGATAGAGATGATAATTCGTGATGAAGGGCGAGGAGATATCAAGGGCGAGGGCGGCAGCGATAACCGAGGTGTTAAAGGAGATTAGGGACGGCATGGTCATAGGATACGGATCCGGGACGACTGTCGCGCAGCTCCTTCCGGAGCTTAAGAAGCTCATGGAGAGTAAAAATCTACATCTGAGGTTCATCCCCTCATCCCTCCAATCGAAAGAGCTACTAACATCATACAAACTGGAGCTAGCAATCCTGGATGAGGCGCCCAGCCCAGATCTGGTAATCGACAGCTTCGATCAAGTTGACTATGAAGGAAACGCGATAAAGGGGGGCGGCGGCGCTCTCCTGAGGGAGAAAGTTCTCGCCCAAGCGGCTAAGAAGGTAGTATACCTTGGCGACCACCTCAAGCTTAAGGAGGTACTCAACTTCCCAATCCCAATAGAGGTTCTGGAATACTCGTATCCCCATGTGAAGCGCATCCTCGACTCGTGGAACATGCGACTCCGGCCTAGAACCTGCAACGCTAAAATGGGCCCCCTCATAAGCGACAACGGTAACATACTCGCTGATGTTGAGATCGGCGAAATTAGGGATCCGGAGATGATTCACGAAAAACTAAAATCGGTTGCCGGAATCCTGGAGACCGGGATCTTCACCAAGATGGCGGATCTGATCGTTATCGGATATCCTGACGGCTCGGTAAAGCGCATCAACGTCTCGAGAAGAAAGCTGATCCCATGAAATCTAAAGTAATAAAAAAGATGAGTTACAATATTCGTTGATGCGGGGGCCGGGATTCGAACCCGGGAACCCCTATGGGAGCGGGTTTCTTAATTATCTGACCAGCATTTGTGGGTTCTTAAGCCCGCCGCCTTTGTCCAGGCTTGGCTACCCCCGCTTTGTCTCCGAATTCATGACGCTGTAACGGCTTAATTTAACATTATTTAACATTTTAAAGGATTGGGCGGGAAAGGATTTTAATTTCCCCAAGAATCCTTCAAATCACCATGAGGATCTTCCAAGTAAGTGATATTCATGAAAATGTTGAGAGCGCTGAGATGATTCCGGGGAGGGCGAGGGCGCTTAGTGCCGACCTAATATTAATCGCCGGCGACATAACGCATTTCGGGGGCATAAGCGAGGCGGAGAAAATCCTGGGGATAATCTCGAGGGCTGGGCTCCCGATATTCTTCGTCTCGGGAAACTGCGATTCGCGGGAGCTCCTGACGTGGAGCCCCAAAAAGCTAAACGCCATAAACTTGAATGGAAGGCTCGAATTTTTCTCCGGCTACTCCTTCATCGGGGTTGGAGGGGGTAGCGGAAAATTCGGAACCCTAACGGAGCTAGAGGAAGACGAATTCGAAGAGGTCTTAAATCGATTTCGTGTCTCGCCGGAATCCCTTATACTTTTAACGCATAGTCCGCCACATGGCACCGAGGTCGACTTTACCGGTGCCAAGCATATCGGAAGCACCACGATAAGGCGTTTCATCGAGAGGGTTCAACCACTTCTAGTATGCACTGGGCATGCACATGAGGGGAGGGGGATAATTAGTATTGGGAAAACTGTTGTCGTGAATGCCGGTCCGGCTAAAAACGGCTTCTGCGCGATAATAGATGTGGACGGTGATTTCGTGAGGCCGGAGCTCCTAACACTCTACTGAGATCCCAGCTTCGTGAAGACCTCATTGAATACGACTTTTTCAATTCCCTCAATATATTCCATCAAGTCTCTGGCCAAGGCCCTCTTGGAAACCTGTATTGTGGGGAGTAACATGGCTTCATCGGGTACGCTAATCGTGATCGAGGACTTCGTGGTCTTGACCTTGAATTTCTCAACCTCTACATCGGGTATCCTGTAGTGTATTAGCGCCTTGATCTTCTCCAATTTATCGGTAAGTATCTTGGTGACCTTGACATAGCAGTCAAGGGTTTTTCCGGCGAGATAGGGGTTGAAATCTACTTGAACTCTTCCCGACCCTATGCTCCTAACTACCCCCTCCTTTCCATCGACGACGAGCCTGGTCCCGATAACAATCGGGCCCTCGACATCTCTAAGCCTCCGTAGGGGGATGACTTTTATCTTGGAGGGATCTCTCGGGCCAAATGCCTTCTCAGGTGGTATTTCGAATCTCTTCTCCTCTCCGGGAGCCATTCCTATCAGCCGCTCCTCGAAGGCCTTCAGCATCAGGCCCCTACCCGGAATGATGAGCCTCGGCTCAAATTTCCCGGAAACCTGTAGTCCCTCCTCCTTGACCACGCTTTCCATAGTCGTCTCAATGAGCTCCCCGGTCTCCTTAATCCTAATAGTGTAATCCGCTAGGACTAGGTCTCCCTCCTTGATGACCTGTTGGACGATCTCGGGCTCGGCACTCTTATCGGACATAAAGGCTCGGAGAAATTTTCAGCAGTACTTCCTTATTAAGCATTTACCCAGAGCTAGGGTCTCAAGGCCCGTGAGGGGGACCAATTTCAAAAGAAACTTTTTATTAAACCCCGTGTAATTGTGAAGGCGGAGAAAGCCTGAAAGCGTTTCAAGGTGTTTAAGACAAATGTTCTCTAACATGAATTTCGGTAATGAACTCGTTAAGAAAGGTACGACGACTGTTGGACTCGTAGTTAAGGATGGGGTAGCCCTGGCAACCGATACCCGAGCCACCGCCGGCTACTTCGTTGCTCATAGGAAGTGTAGGAAGCTTTTCCCCTTAGCCGATTACGCGGCCATAACGATCGCGGGGAGGGTGGCCGATGCGCAGAACATAATAGACTACCTCCGAGCCAATATAAATTATTATTCCGTGGCCCGGAATAGACCTATGACGATCGCTGCGATCGCCAGAATAGCGGCGGACCTGATGTTTAGGTGGCGCGGATACTTCCCCTATGAGGCCCAGTTAATCATAGCCGGAGTGGACTCGCGGGGGCCACGCCTCTTCAACGCAGATCTCTATGGCACATTAACGGAGGAAAAGATCCTCTCAACGGGATCCGGGTCGCCGATAGCCTACGGCGTGATCGAGAGCGAGTACCGCGAGGACATGGCCGTGGAGGAGGCGGCTAGGCTCGCCTTCAAGGCCGTGGCCATGGCCATCCAGAGGGACATAGGGTCGGGGGACAGCATTGACGTGGCATACATAAAGGTTGGGGGGAAGTATAGGGAGCTTCCTCCTGAGGAGAAGAAGCCGCTTTACGCGCAATTTGTGAAGAGTGTTTACTAGGTGGTTTATCACGCTCATGACTTCACAGGAACTCTTCTCGCTGGATAGGCTGCGGCATGAAATCGCGAGGTACTTCTCGGTAGTTAACCCCATCGAGTCCGGAGTGACCAAGATAGAATTCGAGGGGCCGAGGATCTCCATCTACACACGCAACCCCGAGGTATTCTCGAATAGGGACCAAATAGCTAAGGACCTCGTGACGCTCATCAAGAAGAGGATAGTGATAAGACCTGATGAATCCATCCGGATGCCGAGAGAGGTCTTCGAAGATGAAATCCGGAGGAGAATCAGGGGAGTACAGGGCCTGATATTCAACGACCTAATAGGAGAAGTGGTAGTGGAGATAGCATCGGGGGTACCACCACCATCCGATGATGAGGTAAAGGAAATCGGGGCAGCCACGGGCTGGGTGATACGGGTCGAGACACAACCACCAATGCAGACGAAGATGGTCCAGAAGGCAAATAACATAATTTATGGATTTCCGGAAGAGAGGCTACAGGCTCTTAGGAAGATAGGTGAGAAAGTTTTCAGAAACCAGGTTTTTGAGACCACGGATGTCATGGCAACGATACTTGGATCAGGGATGCAGGTGGGGAGATCCGCGATACTCATACAAACCAATGAGAGCAAGATCCTACTCGACTGCGGCTTCTCGCCGAGCGGTACAAAGAACATCGAAATGCTTCCAAGATTTGACGTGATGGAGGGCTTGATAAGCGAGCTTGACGCCGTCGTCATAACTCACGCCCATCTCGACCACATGGGGATAGTCCCATATCTCTTCAAATACGACTATAGGGGTCCGGTATACTGCACCGAGCCCACATTACCACTCATGCTGATGCAGCATCTCGACTTCATAAACGTGACGGGAAAGGAGGGAATCTTCGCGCCCTATACGGAGCATGATGTGAGGACCGCCATCCAGTACACCGTACCACTCAGCTACGGCGTTGTAACCAACATAACACCAGACATAAGGATAACATTCTACAACGCGGGACACATCCTCGGATCAGCGATAGTCCACATACATATCGGCGAGGGCTTCCACAACGTAATCTATACCAGCGACTTCAAGTTCGAGGCCAGTAGAACCCTCGACCCCGCGGTGAGCAAGTTCCCGAGGGCTGAAACACTCATAATGGAGAGCACTTACGGCTCCACCCCGGTGCAGTTCACGAGGGAGGAGAGCGAACAGTTATTAGCGAATTACATCAAGCAGACTCTTGAACGCGGTGGAAAAGTCCTGATACCGGTTCCCGCGGTTGGCAGGGCTCAGGAGATAATGCTCGTCCTGAACCACCTCTTTTCCTCTAAAATGATCCCAGAGGTACCAGTATTCTTAGATGGATTAGTGATCGAGGCAACCGCGATCCACACAGCCTTTCCAAACTACCTCGGAAAGGAGCTGGCTGGAAAGGTGGAAGAACTTGGAAACGTCTTTATGAGCGAATATTTCACTGCGGTTAGAAGTCAGCAACAACGCGATGAGATTCTGAATACACGTGAGCCGCTGATGGTCATGGCGACGTCAGGGATGCTTGAGGGCGGCCCAATCCTAACATACCTCAAGGAATTTGCTGCTGATGAGAGAAACACGTTAATCTTCGTAAGCTATCAGGTTGAGGGGACGCTGGGAAGAAAACTCCTAAAAGGCATCAGAGAATTTCCAATGATCAATGAAAAAGGGAGAACGGAACTCATAACGGTAAAACTGGAGGTAACAAAGGTGGATGGATTCTCGGGGCATTCAAGTAGACAACAGCTCCTGAATTATCTCAAGATCCTTAAACCCAAGCCTAAGAAATTAATTCTGGTCCACGGAGAACCGGACGCCGTCATGGGTTTAGCTAAAGGCGCCTCAAGAATACTTCCGGGAACTGGGATATACACCCCACAAAATCTGGAGTCAATTACGCTGGAGACGCAGAGCTAATGCAGCTCCCTATCCGTGATGGACTTTGAGCTCTACATTATCCCTCTTCACGAGTAAAAGTGTTGGCCATTTGATGAAATAGATTTCGCCATCGGCCTCACCCAATTTCCGAGCCAGCATAGATATTTTCTCCTTAATGTTTTCCAAATCAGAGCCCTCGAATGATACGAGAACGACGTCTCCCTTCCTCATCGCTTCTAATATATTCCCCAATTCGCTGTCCTGCTTCAGACTGAAGTAGTAGATCACCGCTTTTCCTAGTCTTATATTCCTCTTTTCCCCGAGTAGTATCTTAACCTCCTCCTCTATCTCTTTGAGGATGTCGGCCTCCCCTCCATGCGACATAGCCGCCCACACATTTCCCTTCATGCTGGAAGAAAAGGGTACCTTCTCGGCGTCCACCACTCATATTTCCTGGATATATTGTGAGTATGTGTTTGATATTACCACGATGCCGGAAAGATTAATATTGGTCTATGGATGGAAGTCATGTGGGTTGGGAGAATTGTCATCCGATATTTCCCTAAAAATACTCTCGAAAAGTCTCGGCAGCACGGTCCTCGTAAGGCTAAGGGGCGGGAGGCTCCTCCGCGGAATCCTACAAGGATACGACCAACACATGAACCTGGTCCTAGAAGAGGCCGAGGAGGTCTCAGATGAGAGCTCGACGCAGAAGAGGCTCGGCACAATAGTGGTTAGAGGAGATAACGTCATGATGATATCTCCTACCATAAAAGAAGGTGAGGAGAAGTGAGTAAGGGAACACCATCCTTCGGTAAGAGGAACAAAGTAGTCCACATAAGGTGTAGGCGCTGCGGAAGACACTCATTCAATATAGGTAAGGGACGATGTGCCCACTGCGGCTTCGGAGAAACAAAGAAATGGAGAAAGTATAACTGGTTAAAGCCCAAAAAGTTCCTCGCATAATTCTGAGGACTAAAAGATTTAAAGACGGCCTTCTTAAAATTTCAAATTTAGGGCCGGTAGATCAGCTGGGAGATCGCCCGCCTCGCACGCGGGAGGTCGCGGGTTCAAATCCCGCCCGGTCCACAGCTCCTATGGGGGAGATCTGTCGGTGGAGAAAGATCCCTGAAATCGCCTTTCCGAATTTAACTATTTAAGTAGGCGTTATTCGAGAATTCGGCATGCTGAGTAATAAAGGCGTGGTTACAGCAATAATGCATGTATTCGTTGAGTCAAACCAGTTGGAGAAAGTCGGCAGGGAATTGACGAAACTCCCCGAAGTCGTGGACGTTTATGAGGTCACAGGTGAATTCGACGTGGTGGCGATCGTCGTCACTAAGGACATAAGTGACTTCAGGAACTTTCTTAAAGATCGTGTACTTAGGATCCCCGGGGTTAAGAGCGTTGTTACCTCCATTGTTCTCCACATATATAAACGGGAGGGCGTAGAGGCCGTAGAGTGACAACATAAGTTATTTAGAAGCCTTTAGAAATCTTACCCTAAATGAGTTCAAGTGGAGAAGGTGGGTTATATCGATCTCGACTTGGAAAGGAAATGGATGAAGAGGCGGTGAGCTACCTCTCCTCCCTCAGGGATGATGAGGAAATACTCTTGGAGGACATAGAGGGAACTCAGGCGCATGTGATAATGCTCTATGAGCAGGGGATAATATCCGGGGATGAGGCTCGGCAAATACTCCGAGCCCTCGAGGAGTTAAAGGGGGAGGCGGCTGAGGGAAAAATCGAGTTACGCGGCGGATTCGAGGACGTTCACGAGCTAATAGAGTCATATATCATATCCCGCGTTGGTAGAGAAGTTGGGGGGAAGGTTCACAGCGGAAGATCGAGAAATGATCAAGTCGCCCTAGACATCAGGCTCAGGGTTCGAAGATATCTTTTGGAGATCTGGCGGGAGGCTTTATCGCTTGGAAGGGCGCTTCTCTCGAGGGCCGAGGAGGAAAAGGAGGCCATGATCATCCACTACACACATCTACAGCATGCCCAAGTAGGATACATTTCCCATTATCTATTGGCCCACTTAGATCACTTGCTGAGAGATTTAGAAAGGTTGGAGGCCTGCTATCACAGGGTCAATAAGTCCCCATTAGGGGCATGCGCGATCGCGGGCTCAACACTGCCACTAAACAGGAATAGAGTCGCAGAACTCCTAGGATTTGATGGACTCGTCGAAAACTCCGTTGATGCCGTGAGCTCTAGGGACTTTGCATTAGAAGCAGTAGCGGTCGCCGCAATAATGATGACAAACCTCAGCAGGGTCGCCGAGGACCTGATAATTTGGTCGTCGAGCGAGTTCGGGTACGTGGAGCTCCCAGATGAGCTCGCATCCCCCTCAAGCGTGATGCCGCATAAGAAGAACCCATGCATCCTCGAGTTGTTGAGAGCGAAGTCGGGGAAGATCATCGGATTACTAACGAGCCTTTTGACCATAATGAAGGGCACGCCCACCGGCTATAATCGAGACCTACAAGAGGCGAAAACTCTCATATGGGAGGCCTTAAAGGAGGCCAGAGATTCCGCCAAGATACTCACAAAAGTTGTTCAGGGAATAAGATTCAGGGAAGAAAGGATTCTGGAACGCGTTGAGGAGAGCTATGCGCCTGCCATAGAGCTCGCAGAGGCCCTCATGATTCACGCGAAACTCTCGCTGAGAGACGCCCATAAACTCGTGGGAGCCCTCGTCAGACAACTTCATGATGAAGAAAAGTCGTTAAAGGACCTAGACTATAAGACATTAGAGGACGTATCCGAAAAAGTTCTTGGAAAAAGGGTAAATCTCCCCGAAGAAGACCTCAGGAAGGCGATAAATCCAAAAGAAGCCACTAAAGCCCGGAAGACCGCGGGGGCTTCAACTCCGAATGAGATCGCGAGAGTGCTCGAGGAGAGGCGGGAAAGCCTTGAAAAGACCGCCGAGGGGTTTGAGATAAACCTTAAAAAACTATTGAGATCGAGGGAAAAATTCGAAGAAACCATTTTTATGCTTATAAGATAATCTAAGAATTAACATTTATTAGGCACTTATTTAGTTGTTTTCACCGAGATTATGAATGGAGGAAAAGTCGTATTAGCCTACTCCGGCGGATTAGACTCCACGCTAATAGCGATCCTCCTAAGGGAGCATTATGGCTTCAAGGAAGTCGTCGGGGTTCTCGTCGACGTGGGGCAGGGAGATGACGAGGTAAAAATGGCGAAAGAAAGGGCCGACAAACTCGGCATAGACCTGAGGTTCATCGACGCGAAGAAGGAGTTCGTCAAGGAATATGTCCACCGGTGCATCAAGGCCAATGGAAGCTATGAGGGATACCCCGTAGGGACCTCGATGAGTAGGATCCTGATAGGCCTAAAGGCCGCGGAGATCGCCGTCAAGGAGGGCATAGACTACGTTGCCCACGGCGCGACTGGGAAGGGAAACGACCAATTCAGATTAGAGGTAGCATTCAAGTACGTCGGACCACACCTCAACGTGATCGCGCCAGTCAGGGAACTGAACTTAACTAGGACTCAAGAAGAGGAGATGTTGAGGAAATATGGGATAGAGATCAAGAAGCCCAAGGGCAAGATAGGCGGGGACGTAAACCTCTGGTCGCACTCCATCGGAAGCGGCCAATTCGAGGATTTGAAGACCCAATGTCCAGATGAGGAATATTATTGGGTTAAGCCCCTGAATGAGGTTCCGGATAAGCCGAAAGAAATCACAATAAAATTCGAGGGGGGAATCCCGGTCGAAGTAGATGGCATGAAGGACCCGGTCGAGATGATTGTGAAGCTTAACTACATCGTTGGGGAATATGGAATCGGGAAGATAGATATTCTCGAGGATGGGATGATTGGGTTTAAGTCGAGGGAGATCTATGAGGCGCCCGCAGCGACCGTGCTGCTGGCCGCGCACGCGGATCTAGAGCACCTAACACTAACTAAGGAACAGCTCAGGCTGAAGCGTCAAATAGACCAGCTCTGGGCCGACATGGTTTACCACGGGCTCTGGATTCACCCACTCCGAAAGGACCTGGACGCATTCATAGACTCGACGCAGAGATGGGTGAATGGAAAAGTGACGATCAAGCTGATGAAGAACGCGTTCCAGATAATTGAGAGGGAATCCTCGGACGCGCTCTTCGCACCGGAGATAAGGAGTTTGAAGGCCGCAGGATTCGATCAGAGAGACGCGACCGGAGCCGTGAAAATCTTCACATTGCCATTCCAGCTATACAGCAAGAAAGGCAGATAAACCACGAGTCAAAACATTTCCAATATTTTCTCCCCTTTCCTGATCTCAAGAGAATCAACCTCTACAAATGTTTTTGGAAGTGAGTTATGGGCCCGGTGGGATTCGAACCCACGACCTACGGGTTTCTAAGGGAGGTATCATAATTCTCCCCTATGAGCCCGCCGCTCCACCAGGCTGAGCTACGGGCCCCCAGACTATCACGAAGTAAACTTAGATTTAATGCTTATCCCGAATTATAAGGGATCCACCAAGGATGCTCGATATTCTATTTCTATGCCGAAGAAGATTTTCAGGGCGAGATAATTCTTACACCTCGGCTTCCGAGCGATCAATACGTCCTCGATAAAATAGAGTAAGGAAATAGTAGTTGTATGCTCCGGCCGGGATTTGAACCCGGGTCCCTGGCTCGAAAGGCCATTGTACGGCTCCATGGAAGCCTGTATACTTGTCCGGGCTATACTACCGGAGCTACCATAATGGAGTTTCTATGGGATTAATTAATATCTTGCTCTAGGGGTCGTGGGTGATAAAAATAGGGGGGTGCCTTTGAGTTATCTCAGCAGTTCTTCTAGCCGCCTCCCTACCTCATCCCAGTTTATTATGTTCCAGAGGGATTCTAGATACTTTGCTCGATCATTCTTGTAGTCTATGTAGTATGCGTGTTCGAATGAGTCCACGACCATCAGGATGCGGAACATAGGATAGATGTTGAGATTATGCTTCTCAATCTGCATTATCAGCGGTCTATCCGTCAGCCCGCAATATGTTAGGGCGGCCCACCCCGATCCCTCCACGGTCAAAGCCGCCTGCGTGAATTCCCACTTGAATCTATCGAAGCCGCCGAACTCCTTTTCCAAGAGGTCTCCGAGCCTCCCTCCAGGCTTTCCACCGCCCTTCCCCGCGGGCGCCAGGTTTCTCCAGTAGAGCGAGTGGAGGACGTGGCCGCCTATGTTGAATGATAAAGCCTTGAGAAGGGACTTGACATCAATCTTTTCATCTGTTTTTCTCGCTTCATCGAGCCTCTTCAGGAGGTCGTTTGCACCGGTTACATAGGCTTGGTGATGTTTTTGATGGTGGATCCTCAGCTGTTCCTCGGAAATATACGGCGCCAAATCACCGTAGTTATAGGGGAGTTCCGGTAGGGTATAAAATCCTCCCATTTGCCTCGGAGAGATATGGGATATAACGATGTAATTAAGAATTCGCTACGATGGGCTCGTGGTATTACCCGGTGTGGGGCAATGGCTAAGTCCTAGCCTTTTTCCTTGTTAGGTGGGTGTATTGAAATGTATGTTAGTGTTCTAGATGGCTTCTATAAGCTTCTGCATCCATGTATAACGGTCTTGGTCGCATCTGTGTCGAGGAGTGGTAGGCCCAACGTCATGGCTTGCGCGTGGAATATGCCGGTGAGCGAGGAGCCTCCGATGATAGCCATCGCAATAGGTCGGGAATCATACACAAATGAGTTGATTAAGGAATCTGGGGAGTTTACTGTAAATATATTGGGACGGGAATATTTGGAGGCGATCTGGATTTGCGGCACTAGAAGTGGTAGAAACGTCAACAAGTTCAGGTTGGCGAATCTCACTCCCGAGCCGGCGAGGAGGGTTAAGCCGCCGATAATAAAAGAATGCGCGGCCTATCTCGAGTGTAAACTACATAACTACGTAGATTCTGGAGAATGCACGATATTCATCGGGGAAGTCTTAGATGCATATGCCTCGAAGGAGGTCTTTTCCAAAGATGGGTGGAACATCGAGAAGATAGGTCTACCCCTCCACTTGGGTGGGAGACTTTTCACGATCCCAAGAGAAATCATTCAACCGAAGCTCCGGAAATAAACTTATAATCAGCTGGGCGGATCAGTTTCTGAGACATGGCCGTTAAATGGTGGATCTGGCTCCTAATCGGGCTCCTCATAGGAGCGGGCATCGTAGCCGCGATTTGGTCTACTTCGACGATGGAAGTAAAGGGGGTGGAATACGTCGCGTTGATAGAGCTCTCCGGAACTATTTCCTACACGGAGTCGCCTTTAGCAATTTTTTCAGGCGAAACTTTGACCCCCAGCAAAGTTGAGAACTTGATTAAAATGGTTGAGGCAGACCCTTCAGCCAAGGCAGTCGTCCTCGTGATAAATAGCCCAGGTGGAAGCGCCGCGGCCTCCGAGGAAATTTACATCATGATAGAGAGGCTCGCGGAGGATCGAGTGGTGGTGGCATACATCGCCGAGTATGGGGCATCTGGCGGATACTACATCTCACTTCCAAGCGACAGGGTCGTCGCGTCGCCGCACGCTGTCACGGGGTCTGTGGGCGCCGTCTCGGTGGTGATGAATTTCGAGGAATTGATGGAGAAGCTGGGCATAGGCGTGGACACGTTTAAGAGTGGTAGGTTAAAGGACATCGGGAGCTCTTGGAGGAGCATGACGGATGAAGAAAAGGAGATAATGCAGTCCATAGTCGACACAGTAGCGAAGGTCTTCGCGGACAGGGTGCGGGAGACGAGGGGCGACAAGATAAGGGACTGGGAATACGTCTTAACCGCGAGGCCATTTCTCGGGACACAGGCTCTCGAACTCGGACTAGTAGATGAAGTCGGATCCCTAGAAGACGCCATAAATTTGGCTAGAAGGCTGGCAGGCCTCCCTGAATATGCTCCAGCGAGGTGGATAAAGCCGCCAACGCCCAGCCTACTCGAATTGTTGCTAGGCGGGGTGGGAGAAGCGGAGAAACCGATGAAACTCAGCTATGAGGTTTTGATGATGTGGCCCCTACCATCAATGATAGACCCCAACGACGTCGTAAAAGCTGGAGCTACAATCTGCCAAGCCCAGATGCCGTGAAACGCGATTTAGTGGGCCCGGTGGGATTCGAACCCACGACCTTCCGGTATCCGATCAAGTATC
>JANXDQ010000015.1 GCA_025059415.1 Aigarchaeota archaeon | reverse complement strand
GCCCATCCCCCCAAACCATCTATTTTCGACGCGATCCAGATGACTCCGCCGAGGTCATGCCATGCAAGATGCTGACGGCAATCAAAAAAAGGATTAAAGCGAATCGTGAAGGCCACATTATCCAATAAACCCTTAATATGGTGCTGGACATGGCCTAATCAACAACGATGCGCCGCGATTCCGGGTGGATCCAATTGGGGGTCGAGACCTTTCCGGGATGCGTGATGCAGATCATCGGGAAATTTCACTACGAAGACGTCATCTTCACGGTCGATTCCGAGGAGATCCGGGCGAAGCTCGCGTCCGAGGCAATCAAGAAAACAATCGCAAAAAACGCGGACATGATCCTCTATGTCCCAGAAAGTCTCGTAACGCAGATAGCCAACGACGTCGATGAGGCGGCCAAATACATCGAGGATCCGCAATCCTTGGAGGAAGCAGCCCGCGAGAAAATCCGGGAAAAACTCTCGGTCAAAGAGGACTTCAAAGTAAAAATCATCCAATCCGCGGGAGTCTACTTCGGAGAAAATCAGAGATATAAAGTAGAATTCGCAAACACCCTGGACAACATCATAGTCTACCTTTTCCTCGATCTACTCGGGATCAGGGACTCCGAAATCTTCATCGACATCTCCACGGGCCAGAATTTCTACATAGTCGCACTGCTAGAAGCCGCGAGACACCTATTAGTCCACAAGAAACTGGAAAAAATCTTTGATAGAAAATACACTCCGCGAGTAAGGACGTCAACAATAACCCCGTATGCACAAGTTAAAGGCCGCGAATCAGCCCCAACAAAATTGCCCATACACTTTTCGGAAATTGACGTGAAAGTATTCTTCGAGTACCCTCTAAAAACCACGATGAGGCGCAGAGGATGCGACCTGGTGAGTATAGGAGACTATCTCTCCCCGAAATTAAAAGATGCCGAGAGAGGAGAGCTGACACGAGAACTTTATAGGAAATTTGGAAAGGACTACAATAAAGTTAAGGCGTTAGCAAGATTATGTATGCTGGCATACAACGCGTTTAAGTATAATACGCCGCTTTGCTTTTACGGCAAAGGGATAATCAACTTAAATGAGTGCGACGCCGATGAAGCCTTCCAGATACTGATCAAAATACTTGGGGAGATTGAATCGATGAGGAAAGTAGTGGTTGAGGGTGACACCCTAAGTGTCACAAGGGTCCCACTGTGTAGAGGGCCGATAATCAACACCCTACTGACGCTCGCGCTATTCAAGTCGATAAAAGAGAACCTTAACGATCTAAACGAAAAAGAGGCCGTCAACCTCGCCGAATTTCGGGAGAAATTTAAAAACATCTACGAGTCGCTCGGACTCCAATTAAACTCGATATTCCTACAAAAAGAGATCAATAACATAGAGATGCTGTCCGTCGCGCTGAAGGATGGTGAGGAAAAATCCTATGGAGAATTACTCGAACATCCGCCCGGGGGAGCTCAGGACGCGAAGAGAAATTTCTTCGCACACGCTGGATTAACATACGATGCTGTCCTCGTTAAGAGAGAAGACGGAGAAATCAAGATAAGATACGATCCTGCCAAATACGAGATAATTAAGGATTATCTTTCCGAATGCTTATAGGGCGCCATCCCACGTGTCCACAAATTGATCCGGAAAATCTAAAGAATTAACAAGTAATTTTGTTAATCATTTGTCGAGGACATAGAATTGGATTTTGGTCAGATTTCCGCAGCGACTAAATCCTGCATTCATAATTTTCCGATTATCTCGCCCCCAGCAGCATCAGTTTTCCGAGGGCCGCCGCGCTTGCAATTAACGTCTTACCATCCCTCTTGAGCGAGATCAGGCCCCGCTTTTCTAGGGTCTTCAAGTATTTGTGAAGAGTCGATCTCGGGATTCTTAACTCCTCAAGCAACTTTGGAACACTCTTTGCTCCCTCGCCGAGCCTCATTAGGATCTCCTTCTCGACGCCCTTGAGTTCTATTAGGCCCCATAGGGATAGATTTGGTATAATGTAGCCTTTCTCCCTGTCCTCGGTCTCGAGCTCAATCAGCACGTCTCTTGGACATGACAGAAGGACGGCCACATAGGTCGCGAGTATCAGGACCCGCATCCCGCCGCTTAGGTTGATGATCACCTTATCGGGCTTCTTCGACAAGGCCTCCTTTAATATCTCGGAGATCGCGGCCACGGCATTGTCAAAGCTTTCAACTGGTATCCTCCTGACCTCCAGCCGTATCCCCTCGCCATATTTGCTCAGGAAAGATCCAAAATCCCTTAGAATTGATTCGGATTTTTCATCCCGCTTGGCGGGGACGAGTAGGATCACAGCGTCGCCCTGCTCTATCCCATGCTTGAGTATCGAGGAAAGGACGTAGTGTTCTGTCCAGCCGAAAGTCGCTATTAGGCACTTAGGCAAACTCCCCACCCTCCCAAACATGTCTATGGAACTATGTAAATTTTCCTTTTTGTCCACGGATTTGGATAAATTACAAGAATCAAAGTAAGATTTTTATCCCCCACGCGGAAATATTTCCATTGAGGAGGTGCGTCCGGGTAATTGTCCGGGAATATAGAGGCCGTTCTAAAAGATGAATGCGTCGAGACCTATGTGAGGTATTTAGGCGCTTTCAAAAATGTGGAGTCGGATTACGGGCTCTTCGATAAACTGGCAAGGCCGAGGGACTTCGAGGACTTCGTGAGGGTCGTTTATGAAAGTGTTAGGCTCCAGGACCGGGTGCTGGATAGATTGAAGGAAGGGATCTCTAAAGGCGAATACGAGGTCGTCGGGGAGATTAGGGAGGTGGAGAGAGTCTTCCGCATCGGCAAGAATTGTCTATCGAGGATAATCGAGTTAGCGAAGGATAACCCGAGGCTCATTGGAAGCCTCATCGCGTCGTTGGCACTGGCGTATGAGGGCATAAAGTCGAAGAGGTGAGCTGGATGGTTTATCTCCGTATAACTGGGAGAGCGATAGTAAACGTTCACTCGGCGAATGCTGAGGGAGCCGTCGGCAACTACATGGCCCTATCAAAGATGTTCATCATACGAAGAACGGGAGATGGGTATGATATTTCGGAAGAGCCGGTCATCTCGGGGAACATGCTCAAGCATTGGCACGCGGTAAACATGGTGGACATCCTGAAATCCTCCGGATACGAGAAGATCTGCCCATACTGCGCTAGACACGTCATGTACCGATCTCCGGACAAAACCAAGAAAGACGAGGTCGAGTTCGTCGGGGGGTGCGCGATAGAGGATGTCCACGGGTTCCTTCAGCCAGATGTCCAAGTTAGGCGAGACAGCTTGATGAAGTTCTCCTTCATGTTGCCGGTCGAGGACGCAAAAACGGAATACGAAGCCGTAACCCACAACCGCGTGGTGATCGAGGAATCAGGCAAAATACCTGCTGAAGAGCAGGCTATGATGGTCTTCAAGCGGGAGCATGCCAGCGGGATCTACGGTTTCCTGATTAGCGGTGATCTTGCGTACACGGGCAGGCCGCTGGCCGATCCCGATAACAAAAATAAGTGGCTCCCGCTCGAGGAGAGGAAGATGAGGGTCAACGCCGCGGCGACGGCGTTGATCAACCTGCTCTCTGGGAGATTTGGCGCTGCGGCCTCCAGGGCGATGCCCGTGGTCAAGCTCTCTGAGATAATCATAGCGATAAGCAGGCAGCCCATACCAAACCTGGTTCACGGCTTCTACTACGATTATGCTGAGGAGAGCGCCAAGATCCTGGAAGCGGCTCTGGGCTCCGGCCTCACGAAGGAGCTCAAAGTATACATATCTGGGGAGAAACCTAGCAGGCTGGTGAGGAGCGAAGTTCTCTCAAAGGTAGTTGAACAGTTCGCCTCGCCGATGGACGCGTTGACGAAGAGCGCGGAGGTAATCAGGGATTGGCTAAGATGAAGGCGGTCTTCGCCCGCATACGCCTCCCCATTTTTTCAATAAAGCATCCAGAAACATTCCAGGTGATGTCTTGTCTTCCAATACCGCAACCATCAGTCCTGGTGGGCGCCCTGGCATACTGTATAGGGACCTCTCATGGTTCCGGCCTTACGGCGTATGAAAACCTCAAGAAAGACATCGAACGCGGGGAAAAATTCACAGCTAGAGCCAAATTAATGGACATAATAGTTTACTCCTCGATAGTGCTACGCAGATTTAGGATAGCCGACGAAATTAGGAAGAGAACGCGGCTTTATGAAATTCTCGCGAGAGGAGATATTGTTGGGGGGAAGCTATTTCTTGAGAAAGATCTCATGGACGCTTTTTACAGGGGCTACGCCATGGGGCGCGAGATCCTATGCGCCTGGATCCTCGGGGAAAACTTTATGATAGATGAGGGGACGATTCGACTATTACAGAGACTTGGAGACACGGAGTCCCTGATAGCGGTCTCAGATGTCTGGATCGAGCCCATAGAATTGGGTGCTGCGTCCGAGATAAAGACGTCGTTTCCATTTCCGCTCGGAGATGCGAGGGTTAGGCACGGCGACTTCACACTCATGAAGATGTGCAACGAGAGACGTCTGCCGGAGCAATACGTCATACCCATTAGACACGAGGTGAGGCGCACGGGCACCGGAAGAGTTATGGTCCTCGAGCCGACGGAGATCGAGGTGGAATTCCCACGCCCAACCCAATTTTGCGAGACGAGTATGGGATCAATAATCTTGTCGTGAAGAGGTGAATATCATGTGTGATGGCGATGAGTTGGTCATCTACACCCCTGGCCACTCCCTTTACACCGACACTCTCATAACCTATGGCATAGCTTACCCGATGATCAGGACAATTGAAGAACCGGAGGAAATTCTAAAGGTATTTGGGACGGGGCTAAATTATGCGATAACGATCAGAGGAGTTGGCATAGATCATTTAGCCCAAGTCATCGCGAACTATGTAATAGAAAAATCGAATAGTTTCAAGAGGGAACTCATGGTGATCCCAAGAAGTGAGGCGAAGACACGTGCTGACGGCCGAGTAGGATTACTCAGCGGAAATGACGTTTTAGAGTTCGTGAAGGTGCTGCGAAACAAGGCTGGCGTTAGAAAATATCTTGAAAGTTTGAGGTCGCCGGCCCACGCGAAAAACGAGGGGAAAACGGGCAAAGGGGTTAAATCAAAACTGAAACTCTCCCTGATGCCAACCGCCGGAAAATATCTGCCACAGGATCTAACGACTAATAATAGGTATTCGGATAACAGATATTACCGCGTCTGCGAATATTGCTCCGCATTCGCAGCATTAGGGCTCTACTGCGGGGCACTTACGGCTAGATTGAGGGAATGGGCCCTAATAATTTTCCTAGGGTTCGAGGGAGAAGTCGGCGGAGGAGCTCTGAACCAGGCACTCCACCTAATTAGATCGGAAGCCGATACGCTTGCGAACCTTCCGATAGAAGAAGGAATCACCGCGCGGGGCCGAGATATCCCGCTTAGCCTGGAACTGGGCCTCTCTATGGATGTGCTCCCCCTTAGAACCCTGTCCCAGGCCATGCTCTGCCTGTTTACCGACAGCGCGATTAAGGGGATAAGCGAGTCAAACGCCTCCTGGAAGTCGTTGTCGGTGAAGTTTAATGCTACTAGGGCTAAAAGTGGAAACCTGCAGGTGCGTGGTTATGAAGAGGTTCTCCTAACCCCTGTCGTGGATGCTCTGGCGGATCTAATGCGGGATAACGTGATTGTGAAATTCCGAGAGAGGGTCAGATGGCTCCTTAGGGCGGCTAGGAGCAGGGGGCCGGAGTCGGGCGATGCCATAACGGCCCTGGAAAGCATATTCATGTTCTTCCAGACGAGGAGGCTCTCAGATCTATACTCCTTCGTGAGGAGCTACGAGGTCTCCATGAAGAATTTCTCCAAGTCATCCGAATACAGGCTCGGCCTGTCAAGGGAGGTCTGCGAAGAGCTCGCTAAGCTCTCAACTAGGCCATGAAGGCTGGGAGAGAAGCAAGGATCGGCGATTACTGGCAGATAGTCGCGCGGATCGTCGAGTCCAGGGGTAGGAAACTTCAGCGATACCCCTTCTTCGAAGACGTTTGGAGAGCAGCCGATGAGGGAAAGCAGCTCATAATTGTCAGGGCTCCAACCGGAGGCGGAAAGACCGAGGCCGCGGCAACTCCGTTCCTTGGCGATTTGGTGTCGGGCGCGAGAAGGTGGCTCTCGCTGATACACATTCTCCCCACAAGGTCCCTTGTAAACGCGATGCGATGGAGATATGCCGAGGCAGTGGGAGCCATAGAAATCGGGAACGCCGTGGTAGCTTACGAATATGGACAGCTAATAGGAGTGAGACCGTATCTAGATGGAGACATCGTGGTAACCACCTACGACACGATGCTCCATAGATTTTATGGAGTAGACCTCAGGGCCCCGCACATATTAGGCCAGGTCAGCAAAATCATGAACTCGCTGTTGATAATGGATGAAGTCCAGCTACTGCAGGACGAATACTGGTACGCCATGAGCCTGATCCCATGCCACATAAAGGCCCTGCTCGCGTGGGGCGCGCAGATAATCTTGATGACGGCCACGCTTCCCACCGCCTTCATGGAAAACCTCGTAAAGCAGGTCTTAGAGGGCGTAAAGGACGCACGGCCAGAGGAGATCACGGAGATAAGGTCTTCGAGTAGGCCTGCACGTGGGAGAATCTCGCTCGAATTGGTGAATGATGAGCTGCCCAGTTCCCAAGATCAACTGGTCAAAATCATCCGCGAACATTATCCCGGAGAGGGGTCGGTCCTAATAATAGCTAACACGGTCGAGAAGGCCGCCGCCATCTACACCTCCCTATTGAGATCGCATCTGGAGAAGGAGATGGCCTTGAAGCCCGTCCTCCTGCACTCGAGGCTCAGGCAGGGAGTCAGAAAGGAGGTTGAGTGGCTCCTGGAATCGAAGAGGGGAGACGAGTTCATCTTGGTGGCGACTCAGGTCGTGGAAGCCGGCCTAGACATGGACTCGACGCTGCTCATCACGGAGATTTCGCCGATAGACTCCCTAATCCAGAGAATTGGGAGATGTGGAAGGAGGAGGAATGGGATGGCGATTATCTACACGAGGTCCGAAGATGCCCTAAAGGTCTATCCGGAGCCCATCGTGGAGAAAACTAGGAGGGTTGTATCCGAGTCCAGCGACCTGCTGGCCGAGAGCCCCAGCGACCTGGAGGCCGCTCAAATCCTAATAGACCAGGTATTCGACCGGGAAAAAGTAGATCTCCTTATGAGGGGCGATGAAAGCGCCCGCGTCGTAATAGGGTGGATAGAGAAGTACTGGATCTCCGAAGCAGTCATTGACCAGTGGGCAGCACATAACCCCCCAAACCAATTATTGAGGCCTGGTTTGGAACTCCAAGCCTACAAGCCGCGCTCCCCCGAGGAATACGAGACCCTTGTTAGAGGAGGAGAGTCGAGGATCGGCATCGAGGAATTTGAGAAAAACCTCGTAAGGCTGGGGATAAGAGACGTGGATATAGGGAGGTTCACGATGCCCGCCCTCCTCCACAAAGCTGGAGGCACTTACTATGTTATCATGAAACTTGTGACCGAAGAATGGATGGACGAGGTCAAGTTGATACCATCAAGAAGACCGGCCAGTAGTGTGGACACGAGGCTCCTACTAGATATCCTGGAGGGCAGGAGAGTTTTCCTCCTAAATCCAGAATTCTACGAAGAGTTGGAGTTGGACGGTATCAGATCGGAGCTAGGGGTGGTTAAGCCCTGGAAGAAAATGTATGGGAGTGCCTGATCCTGCGAGAGCTCCTCGGGAGAGACCCGCCATGCTCTCAAACATGCACCAGTAAAATGTATCCATCGTATCGCGAGGGTGGGCGCGGAAAGGGGTGCTGGGTGGCCCACACGGCGCTGTGCATACTCGAGGCAACCCGAATTAAGGAGGACCTTTCAATGGTTCTCGGGAGAAAGGGGCTTGGATGGAAGGCGCTCCTCCTCGCCCTCGTCTTGCACGACTCGGGGAAGCTCTCAAAAGACTACACTTCGAAAGATAGGCCGAAAATACATCACAATGAGGCTTCGGCGCAGATGGCTTACGACGTCCTCGGGAAATTGCAGGAAAGAGGCTGCATCGGAGCCGAGGAGAAAAAGATCATAAGTTGCACGTGTTTCCTACACATGGAATACTACGAATGGCGGAGCATGCTTAAGGCGGGATATGCGACCCTGGACCAGGCGACAACTCCCGGGGCGGAAGTCGAGTTCGCAGACGACGTAGAAAAACCACTGGAAAATCTGAAACTCGTATTGATGGACGTTGGCGAGCTCGACGATGAGTTGAGTTTAACGATATCCGAGATCTCGGAGATTAGGAAACTTAGACTCAGACCGAGCACTTACACGTTAAACTCGTTGCAAAGGCAGACATTGTTAAAGACGATCGCGCTCCAATGGTTTATCCTCCTCCTCGACAACAGGACGAGCAGCGCCAGGAGGGGTGTTAACGTTTACTGGAGCAGGCTCATTGAAGACGCCGCGGCATCGGTCTCGGGAGCCAAAGCGCGCACAGAGCGGGTAATCGAGTTCTCAGACTACCTACTGAGCAGACTGAGGGGAAAACTCACCCCCATGCCGAAAATGCGCCCACGCACTTCTGAAAATCTAAAGGTTTAAGATTACACAGACCTGCCGATTTAAAATAATTAAAAACACTCTACCTCCGCATTTGTTCACAAAATTCTGCTAAAAACTTCTCGAAATTCATTACTCTTAAAATATTATAGCGGAATCCTCAGCCCCCGATTCACTTTTAGGGAAAAGAAATATAAACCCGTTAAAGAAACGTTAACACATGAGCTTAAGATTAGAAGAAATCCTAAACCTCGGCGCTAGAATTGGCATTCAAGCTAAGTTTGACCACGTTGAGCGGGCTCAAATCGAAAACATAATCTCGTCCCTTGATTTCGTGGAGGATAAGAAGCTTTCCCTTCTGGTAACCGCTCTCTTTGCTGAGAGACAAGCAGAGAGATTGAGAAGGGGGCATAATACTGCCAGATTAATAAATGATGCCATGACAAAATTATTTACTAGCGGACTTGAGAAAGAACATGCCAGACAATTGCTAGGCATAGCTAAATGGGTCTATGAGGCAGCTGAACGAAGGAGATTAAACCTAAGGGTGGAGGATATTCCTAAACTAACACTAAAAGAGGTATTGGAGCACTTACGGGGGCGCTAACACAATGCCCGTAACAAGGGACTACAGAGACCTTAACACGATCAAGCTCTTCACGCGGATCAACGGTGTTTTGGTTAATGAGACGCCGCTAAGGATCGGGACCGGCGGCGAGAACCTCCTTGAAGCGCCAGTTGACATCGCAGTCTATAGGGTGAGTGATGTCCCGGTCATCCCGGGCTCGAGTTTAAAGGGGGCCCTGAGGCAGCTCGCCGAATCCATACTGGCGTCAAAAGGTCACGAGGCCCACGATCCGTGGGACTTCGAAAAAATGGAAGAAGAAATGGAGAATGGAAACGTTTGCGTGATATGTGGATTATTCGGAAGTACGCGGCTCGCAAGTCATGTGAAAATCTTCGATGCGAGGCCCTTGGATCCGGGAAAAGCCAGGACCTTCACGAAAACCGGTGTGGCGATCAACAGGGAGTTTGGAGGAGCTTGGGGAGGGCTCCTTTACACGGAGGAATTGGTGGTGCCAAATGTGGAATGGGATTTCAAAATGGACATCATCAACATAAGGGTCTTCAGGGAAGCAGACCCTTCAGATGAGAGGGCGAGTTTGCTGAGATCCCTCTTCGACATATTGATGGATCCTGGAATAAGCATCGGCGCCAGAAAGAGCGCCGGACACGGACTAATCAGGTTAAGGAAGATGAGTTGGAGGGTCTACAAAATCGAAGGTGGAAAGCTCACATTAGAGGATGAGGGAGAGGTGGGGAAATTTGGCTGAAATCCCCTGGACCAGCGGAAGGATCTTGATGAGGGAGATCACGCTAAGCGGATACCTCGAGAACGTGGAGCCATTGAGAATCGGCGTCGGCGGGCAACAATTACTAACATCTATCGTGGATTTAGCGGTCATAAAAGTACACTTAAAGGGATTCGAGGTACCATACATTCCCGGATCAAGTCTAAAGGGATCTTTTAGAAGCACTGCGATGGCGCTTGTGCAAGTTAAGGGTTTAACTGCTTGCAGTGGTTTGGCAAAGGATACCTGCGTTGATAAGGAGATTGAACATGGTGTTAAACTGAGAGATATGATAGAGCAATTAATCAGGACTGGAGATTCTGCCGAGGCCATGAGAAAATTCTTTGAGAATTCATGTATTCTATGCAAGATATTTGGGGCACCGGGATATATGAGCAGAATCGTTTTTGGAGATGCATATCCGATGGATAACGTGGGAAACTTACTTAATTTTAGAATTAGTAAAAGGACGGGTATAGCGATAAACCGAAGAACCGGCGCAGTATTCGGAGGAGCATTATATGATGTGGAATTTGTTGAGCCCGGGACGAGATTTAGATTTGAGATAAGATGTAGAAATCTTCCAAATTATGCAATTGGATTATTATCAGCGGTAACTAGACTTCTTCACGAAGGCGGAGTAAAGGTGGGAGGTTTTAAAACCAGGGGATTCGGCAGGGTCAAAGTTATCGACCCGGAGATGAAGATTATAGATTTTGGGGAATCAAAGAATTTAAGGCTTCGACCACTTGAAGCCGGAGTAGACATGGAAGTTGATGTCTCAGATATTGTGAGGATTGAGGATGGATTGTTGATAGCTGAGGGGGAGAAAGCTTGGCAGCTACTAGACAGATTTGAGAAGGTGTGGTGGAATGCAAAAATACGTGGTCAAGGTTCTTAGAGGTCGGCCTAGGGATAGAGGTGGCTATAGTGACTTAACTGGTATAATGCAAGTTACCATAATCACCGAATCTCACCTCCATGTAGGTCAGGGCCCTGGGAGACCGCTGGTAATTATAGATGAAAATGGCATTAAGAGACTTAGTGGAAGGAGGATGAGTGCACAAGACCTTTCCAACTACGTGAAAATTGAGCCGGCGGTCATCGCCTTCAGTAGGACGGCTGGGAGGCTCGCGATACCTGGTGGAACTATTAAGGGAAATATTCGGTCAAGACTTGAGCTAAGTTTCAAGGCTAAGGGTGGAGTTGTCAGAGCTTGTTTCATCAGGGCTGGCCCAGCGATAGAGAAGCTCGAGCTCCCTGGTAGACTCGGTTGGAGACATCAGAGAATTTGGGTTCCGGCGGTTTATGAAGAAAGAGGGCCGCCCTGCAACCTAACCAGCGATAACGTGGTTTGCCTACTCTGTGATCTATTTGGCACGGCGGGCCTAAAATCGCTGATAGACTTCAGCGACTTCGTACTCGATGAGGGGGACGTGGGCAACCTTGAGATCGTTGAGCTGCCATACAATATGAGGCTCGAGGCCGTCAAGCCCGATTCGAGGTTTCACGGGTCATTGCACTTCAAGAACCTCAAACCAGAGGAGCTCGGACTCCTGCTTTTCGGAATGGCCATTAGGAGGGGCTCGTTGTCGGAGCCCGCCCTGCTTGGGAGGCTCAAATACAATAAGAGCGTTGATGGTAGGAAATTTGGGAGGATAAGGTACAAGGTTGAAGAATTGAGGCTTTCGAGGTATTCGGCCCCCCTGAGATATGGGGGTGCGGAGGTCCGCCCGGGAGAAACTCTTCAGGGAATCGGGCTCGACGAATTACTCGGACAGCTAGTCCAAGAGGCGTTGAATAAGTTTACTGGGGAATTGACCTTAATCAACGAGGTGGGGGCGGTTGAGCAACTTGGGCAGCTTCGGTGACATCGGATTCAGCTACCCCGGATATCCGATAACTAGGGGCTTCATAGTTCCATGTAGGGTAGGCGAAGAGCTAACTGACGTCTTAAGGGTGGATGAAAAAGGCGTCGCAAGCTACTCGATGGTCCTCGAGAAGATGAGGGAATTCATCTCCGAATCCCTTAACCTCTGCAATGAATGGGGCGTGAAACTAACTCCAGTCAAGAGGCTTGAACTCATCGGAGACCTCATAGCATTCTATCTTAGAATCCCATTCATCAGGGAGGTCATTCCGGGGGTAATGCCCACGCCGCTCAAGATCTACCTGTTAGATAAGTTGGGGATCCTCGGTGAGGAGCCGGACCCGATGCAGGATCCATTGAGCTTCGTCAAGTCCCTCTATGAATATCCGATCAAGGCAGGCCTGCTGAAACCATTCAGCGTCCTCAACGATAGACGCTTGTCAGACGAGGTTGAGCGCTGCTGGCTCCTATTTCCGGCGGATACGCGGCCCGGCCTAAACACAAGTAGCTTATTGGCGCACTTGATGCTGACATCCGCAATCGCGTGGGCGCTGGCCGTCGAAAGAGGACTTGATAGGGAGCATACGGCCAAATTAAGGTTAGCCGCGATGATCCACGACCTCGGAAAACCATTTAACTATAGAAGGCACGTGAACGCCTCTGTAAAGGTCGCCAGGAAGCTGTTGGAGGGCATCGTTCCAGAATGTGGAGAAATAGTCGATTATGTTGAGAGACATCATTCCCGCGCCGAATCCGCTGAGGGACGCATTTTGAGGGAGGCAGACGAACTAGCCTCCGCGACGGACAGGTTGCTGTCGCTTTCAATGGAATTGATTGGAAGGGAATTGGGAGAACTCTCTTCGGAAATGAATTTCCCACCTGAGAAGGTGTACGGCACTGGGGAGGAGGCATGGGAGTTCTGGGCTAAAGTCGAGGAGAGATACCCCGGGTCGATTGAAAGGCTTACGAGAAAATTTCTGGAGAACTTGAGAAATAGGCTCGAGCGGTTCACGAAACCGGTAACCTTACCCCACGCCGCCGAAGGCGGTGAAAATATAAGTCGAGAGATCCTCATGTGTTTAATAGACCTCGGCGGAATTCAGAGCTTTATAACGAGGTTCTCGGAGCTCAGATGCGTTGAGGGGGCCAGCATAGTCGTCGACTCCATTATCATGGCCCAGATCCCAATACTCATCAATAGATCGCTCTCAGAAATGGAGATCCATTACCCAGTCGAGGCCACGCTATACGCCGCAGGAGGCATAATCGAGTTTTTAATTCCCAATAAGCTGCTAAACCAAGTCTCCGAGCGGCTTGAACTCCTCAAGAAGAAGTTCTCACATGGATATCCATCAATCAGATATGCCTGGACAAACTTCTCCCCAGACTACACCTCTACTTCTCGAAGATTGGAGAAAGAAATGCGGTTAAGAAAATTTTCAGTCGAGAGAATTTCACGTGAGGTCGACTGGAGCTTGATGGAGGCAAAAACCCTATGCAACATATGTTATGAAAGGCCGGCGGTCAAAGATAATAAATGCGAGCGATGCGACGAGTTATACGAGTTCGGGACGCAGGTACATTTTAAACGCAGATACGAGATTGAACACGAGATCTATGGAAAGCTCGTTAAACCCGAAGCCGTCTTCAACACGTCTTGGGACCTTATATCGAAGTACATCGTGGAGCTGATCGCGGGGCACGATTGGAAGGAGCTGGAGAAGAAGTCCAAGGGAGTTTCTGGCATTGAGTGGAGGGACATCGCGGTGGTCAAGCTGGATGGAAACCTGATGGCACCATTCATGGTCACGTCCCTCTCGATCTCGGATTCCTATGAGAGAAGTATGAGAATAGATCTTGCCTTGAAGAAGGCGTTTCAAAGGGCATTGGACGCGGTTTACCTGGGAGTTGAAGAGGCCGCGGGCGAGCAGGAGGCCCAGAAAGCGGTGCTTTCCACGATTTTCGGCCTCCTCTACATGGGAGGAGATGATGCGCTCATCCTCTGCCCCTCATGGCTCTCCATGACGATGTCATGGGTGCTCGGAAAGGAGTTTAACCTAAACCTGGGCAATGTTAGAGGACTAGCCATAGGCGTCGCTGTCAGCCACTGCAGGGCCAGCATCTGGCCCCTGATAAGCGCTGCCGGAAAACTGGTGGAGGAGGTCAAGAGCGCTTTTAGAAACAATCCGGAGATTAGCGGAATCTGCTTTGATATAGTCGAGGCGGGTGGAAGCTTAACGGCGGTCTCCGCAAAAATCAGGCTTAACACGCTGCGAGACGAATTCACATCGGTACAGCCGATACCAATAAGCGGTGATGGCGGATCCCTAGAATCCCTATTCAGGCGCGCGTTAGTTGGATTAAAAGAATTTTCCTACGAAGAAGTCGCGAAGAAGAGTTACCTATTATCGAGGATGTCGAATCTGCTTGATGGTGTGGAGCGGCCGGACATGAAGGTAGAGGTGGAAAAGGGACAGGCAGAGGCAAAGAAGATATTATCAGCAATAGGCGAGTGCATCAGGGCCGCTAACACGGCGTTAGAAAAGTTGCCGACAAGTCATGATAAAGTGTTGATGAAGGATCTGCTATCCTCGTTGGTGGAGCTGTATGCTCGAAGACAGTTGGCCAGGTGTGAGGGAGAGGGCGGCGAGGCCTGGAAATATCAAGTAATGCTCGACATAATCTCGCTAAAGGATGAGAAGAAGAGGATCCCGTTCTCCGATGTCGAGAGGTTTTTGAAGATCATTGGGGGCGGGATCATATGAGGATCAAGGTTCATCTGAAAAATGTGGGTTTAGCGTCTGTCGGATGGGGCTTCCCATGGCCCACCGGCGCCGACATAGCCGTATTCAGAAGGCCATTGAGAGACGGCGGAAACATAAGATACTTAATATGCATTCCGGCTACGAGCGTCAAGGGGGCGCTAAGATCTGCTGCCAGCAGGATAGCAAAAGCCTATGACTTTAGAAGTTGCGAAGGAACAAATCCGGAGGATATGCTTGAAACCTGTGGAGCAAATCCCTGCGATGTATGTAAATTGTTTGGACTTCCCGGGATGAATGCGCCGTCCAAAATAAGGGTCAGCGACTTCTACTCGGAAAACGCCAAAACATCTATATTGACCAGAATCAGGATAGATGATTCATCGCATCAGGTTGCCGAGGGGGCCCTATTCACCGAGGAGTGCCTGTTACCGAACGTCGTATTCAGCGGCGAGGTCGAGGTTCCGGACGATTTAGAGCGTGACTTGATCAAATTATTGCTATTAGCCTTTGCGGAACTCAGGATCGGGAGAATCGGCAGGGGATCCCTCATGGATTTGAGGATAGAGGAACCGGAGGAAATCAGGGAGAAGCTGGATGACGAGAAATGGCTCAACCTGCTTAAAGATCTGGGGAGGTGGCTGTGGAGTGAGATTCCTTGAGGCGAAGTTGAGGTTAGAGTCTCCCGCGGTGTTGACCTCGAGGAGGACGGAACGGGGATACGTGTCTCCATTAAACGTCATACCTGGAAGCATGCTGCGGGGCGCGTTGCTCTCGATGCTTTATAACCATGGCTTGATCGATGAGAAATTCTTGGAGGCCGAGTCGCACAATCCGAGGGTGATAGCCTCCCCGGCCTATCCGATGATGGACGATAAAAAATCCTATCCATGCCACCTCTTTGCTTACAAATGCAAGGTGATGCACGGAGATGGATCCGAAGAGGGTTTTGAGAGGAAAATCTACGCCGCGGAAACGATAAAGATCCTGGAGGCTGGTCTGGAGCCCGAGTTTAAGAGATCTTGTAGCAGAGGCCACGTCGCCTTGGAAGAAGTCCACCCCAAGCCGGTCATCCCCGTGGGGGACACGTTCAGGGAAATCAGCCTATTTCACGAACACATAGTCTGCGTCGGCATAAGTAGAGAGAGGGCCACCGCCCAGAGGCAGCTGCTTTACGAATATGAATCCGTGGCCGCGGGACATGAGTTCTGGTTTAAGATGGGAGTGCCGGAAGACGTCCTCGATGGAATTGAACGCGGGATGAGGCTTTACATCGGCAGGGGATCTTCCAGAGGGTTTGGGCGGGCCAGGATAACCGAAATAAGAGAGGCGCCTCTAGACGACCTCATCGAAAAAATACATCAAACATATCGCGATAACTCGATCATCGCCCTATACTCGATCTCAAACGTGATCTCAACTTTGGGCAACCAGTATTACCCATACCCGGAGGAGATAGATCTGGATGCCTTGAGGAGGCTCGGATTAGACGTCTCTGGAAAACTCGTGGTCAGAAGGGCATATGGCAGATGCGTCCCACTCTCATTAGGATGGGACATTGCGAGGAACGTCAGGAGACCAGTCCTGGAACAGTCCCTGGCTCCCGGATCAATTCTCGTCTCTAGCATAAGGAAGGGAGAAAACTGGGAGAAGGGATTAGCCGCCATATCCTATGTCGGGCGCGTCGAGGTGCTGCAGCCCCCATCCGGCGGATCCATGCCGATAACCGGGGTCAACGTCCTAGAGCCTTTAGCGTTTAACCCGATGGTCGGGAGGTGAGTTGAGGTGCACCTAAACCCGCTTGAAATCAAGATAATAGGCCTACTGCCGCTGAGGTTGGAGTCGCCGCTGCACGTCGGCGCCGGTGGAGGGGATGCGAGGAGGACATTCATGAGGCTTCCCGGAGGAGAGCTCATAATTCCCTCGTCGACGTGGAAGGGCGCCTTCAGGAGCATCAGCGAGCAGCTTGCGAAGAGAATGGATTTCGACAGAGTCGCTAAGCGGGCGGTCGAGTTTTACAGGGAAGATGGCCGAGGAATAAGTTATAGAGGCGATGGAGAGGGGTTCGAGAAATTACTCATGGAATTTTCCTCCCAACTCGATGAGTTGGTTAAGGTTTTGAGGCGGCTCGGCTATAGTGAAGAAGAGATAGCTGCCGCCAGAGATGGTCGGGATGTAGGCATTCTACGCGACATGGCCGAATCCTACATTGCGCTCCACTGCCCCATTGGAAAACTCTATGGGAACAAGGTTTTGGCCGGTAAAGTCAGGTTCGGAGACGTGGTAATCGAGGAGGCTAAGACGGTTTATAGAGCTGGAATCGGGATCGACAGAAAACTCATGACCGTGAAAGGCAAAATGCTGTATTTCACCGAGGCCATCAACCCCGGCGCGGAGATCAGGCTCCCGATACTCATCGACAACCTGATTCCCGGAGAAGACGACTCTGCCCTGTTTTCCTTGACTCTGGAATACCTACTCGAGTTCGGCCTGAGCATCGGCGGGAGGAAGAATGTGGGCATGGGCCTGCTAAACATAGCACTCGACCGCGGCAAGAACGTGGAATACTTCTACCTCATCGAGCTGAATCGAGATCAAGAGCTGGCGATAGGAAACCCATTCAAGAAAGGGAGAAAACTCACCACAAAACAGCTAATAGAATACCTCAGATCGAAATAGGAAAAGATTATAGATCTATGATGGAAAATTGGGAAAATAGATTGCTAAAGTTCTGGCGAGATCGATTAGAGGAAATGATTCGCGAGGCTTGGGTGAAATTATTAGTGAACGATTTTCGTGAAGATGAAAAGCCGAATCTCGGAGAATATTTCAAGGAAAAAATCGGGGAGATCGTAGATGTCGACTTGAAGAATAAAAGATTGCCAAGGCCCTTAGATGATGTAATAGAAGAGTTCGTTAAAGAACTTGACGAATGGCTTATCAGCAAATATAAACCAACAAATATAGTTAGAACTATTAAGGAGATAATTTTTGATTCAAAAACATATAATCAAGCTTCGCTCAAAGAATTGATACAAGAAAGAATAGCAAGCCCGTTCATAAACAATTTCTCCAACCTTTTCTTTGAAGTCATAGATAATGTTAGTAAATTTTTATGGGAGATGAGAGGTTACCTTTCTATAATTTCGGCAACCAAGTTCTTTGTATTGCTTTCTAGGATAGATTCTGATAAAGTAACTGCCGATGTAAAAGATTTCAAAATCGATAATAAGTCAATATACGTGATCTTTTCAGAAATGGTAAAACATGAAGTTTCGTTTGACATCTTCAATACGTACTGGTTTATGATTCTTCCAGAAATATCTGGTATAGAAACTGAAAAGTTGATGAAAGATGAAGATTTCATACGACCTTTAATAAAAATGTATGACGTCTATAGGAAAGATAATGAACTAGAAATGAATGAGTTAATTAGTCAATTGACCGAAAAAATGTGTGGTTCGATTTCTAAACTACGAGGAAAAGGACTTCTTCTACGTGAATTATTACATGATTTCATAAATGAATGTTGTAGGTTTATTGAGAAGAAAAATAGTACATCAGTAATGTTGCATGACTTATTTAGATTTCTAATTTTAGAGCATGGAGTACTAGAATATATATTATTCAGATTTTTTGTTGAGTTTGGATCCGTATGCTTGCCAAGGGTTGTTTTAAGATTTAAGGGAGGGGACGGCGAAGAAGAATCTTCCTATGAAAGTGAGGTTGATTTGCTATCTTTTAGAATCAATTATTCAGAAGATGAACATCGTATACTAAATGTTTATCCTAAATTGGTATTTGAGATAACCACGAGAGGTGAAAAGCGTTATGATGATCTTAGAAAAATTGAAAATAAACTCAAGATCACTTCAGATCTTTTGCGGAGGAGTTTTCCGGGAAGCGAGGCGTTACTGGTCGGTTTTATTAATGTGCGTCCAGAAGGGATGAGGATATTCTTCATTCCTCCAGAGACTCCCTTTATCCATTTCAATTTATGAAAATGGACGGCGATTTGGCACTAAAATTTCTTCATCAAGTTGTTGAGCTCTTGGCTTTTCCATGTTGATAGATTCTGAAATGATGACGTCTTGAAGGTTGTTCGGTACCCTAACCCAGTAATTTCTTAAAAAGCTAATTGAAAGTCCAATATCCGCCCGGCTAACGGATCCCCATGTCCAGCTAGAGGCTTTTTATCGCTAAAAGTGCTTTCTTTGATTGGCTGGGATTATGCGTGTTAAAGTTTTATTCTAGCCATCCTGTTTATGGTTTGGGATTATAGCCTTGCCAGTTGACGTTATCGGGTTCTTGCTAACATGTGATTCAAAGCCAATACTGGGATATTTCTCTGGGTTCTATCTCAGGGGCCTATTTTATAGGGTCTTAAAGTCATTTGACCCAGTCATGGCCACACGTCTCCACGAATATGGCGGCCTAGCCCCCTTCTCAATGTCGACGCTCGTAGAGATGGATAATGGAGCCTACTTCTTCAGGATCACATCCTATTCCACGAGGCTGAGCGACGCAATCTTGAGGTCATTTAGTAGAATTGGAGAACTCAAACTCGTCAATAATATGTATTATTTGCTTGAGATCTCGTGTAAGAGGATTGATTTGGATAGACTTGTTAGGGACTCTGAGCCACTTAAAAGATATGAGATCGAATTCATTACTCCGACTTGTTTTAGGAGGCCTTCTCCATATGTTCCATTACATATCGTCGGATTTTTGGCGAGGATCATGAAGCTCATGGGCAGGCCCAAATCCCACTACAGGTTCTTCCCACTCCCGGATCCGATCTTGATGTTTAGAAATCTTAAGAGGCAGTGGGATCAGTATGCCGGTGTTACTTTGAGATGTAAGAAGTTTAGCCGCTGGCTCGAAGAAGGGGGCATCGCGATATCCGGGGTCTCAGATGTAAAGACGCATAGAGTTGTGGATAGGAGGAAAAGATTCTATGTCGGGTTTACGGGGAAAGTTAGAGTCAGCCTACCTGAAGACACATTCTCCGAAGAAAATGCAAGGGCGGTTAATGTCCTTCTGAAAATTGGTGAGGAAACGCAAGTCGGAATAAATAGGACCGCCGGCTTCGGCATGTATAGAATCTTAAAGGCTAAATGAATTGACTTAAGCCGACGGAAGTCCTCTCGCTAAAATCCCTTATCCAGCATCTCTAAACTTTGGATAGGAAATAGATCCAGACTTACGGGGGCTTGTCATAAAACCATTAAGCTTAAACTAGCAGGGAAAGGATTATGAAACATAAGCAAAGAGCATCATGAGGCTAAAGCTCTTCTTGAAGAATCTGAAAAGCAGATATCTATGAAAATGTCAACAAGTTAAGAGAAGTGACTAATAATATAATAATCTACAGCAGCATTATTCCTAGAAACATGAAGAAATTTGACAACATATTTGAGAGCAGACATGGCGAAGCTAGTACTTAGAGAGCTACTCTTTAATCTAGTTTATCCTAAATAAGAGATACTATGAGATTCATAATCCTTCATGAGTTATCACATATTAAAATGGGATGCCGCATAAAGAAGTTAAGGTCATTCTTCTCCGTGAGTCTTTGCGAAAAGTTTTTTCTATTGTAGATCACAGAATCATCAATCAACGTTCTTTACTTTCCATAAGATAATACGCCTCTCAGTTCTAATGTATCTAGAACAACATTCTTTTAAGCCAGAGATCTTTTACATGTAAGTGTTAATTCTTCTTCCACAAGTTAAAGAATATTAATGACCTTATTATTGTTTCAGGTAATTAAGATGAAAGGTGTTTCTCATGCCTGGCCTTTTTTAAGAATATTAAAAGAAGTATTGTGGATGGTTTGGGTGTTAATGAAATGGATATTAGAGATCCTTTGCTTAAAGAGAAAATTCTTTTCCGGCTCTC
The DNA here is from genome assembly GCA_025059415.1 of Aigarchaeota archaeon. Lineage (GTDB taxonomy): Archaea > Thermoproteota > Nitrososphaeria_A > Caldarchaeales > Wolframiiraptoraceae > Wolframiiraptor. The sequence continues at coordinate 458 of JANXDQ010000015.1, read as the reverse complement.
CATTTGAGAAACCCTCCACAGATGTACGCGAACCACTGGCGCGATTCAATCCTCAACGAACGCCATGTGAAACCTTACCACAGCTGTTAAAACTTTAGCAAACTCCTCGATGTTAAGCGGCGGAGAGGATGGGGCTAAATAAATGAAACTGACCTCGATATCCTTCTAGTTAGGGATCCGCGCATTAGGATGGGGTCGTAACCCATGACCCATGAGGTAGCATTTTGAGGGCCGTGATAGCCTACTTTCGGCTGCTTGATTAGGGAAAGACCTAGGGATGTCGATGGTAAAACATGGCCTTATATCATATTCCTTAAAGATGTTAAAGAAATAAATCTAACATTATCCAAGTTTAATGAACTAACGGGGTACAACGTTAACTCCATCAGGAAATCTATGAGGGTGCGAGGAGAAAGATCATCAGGTCTTATCGAGTATCTGCGACAGATTTATCTTAA
>JANXDQ010000014.1 GCA_025059415.1 Aigarchaeota archaeon | reverse complement strand
TCGTCCACATCTTCGCGATAGGGTCTACCGCCGCGGTTTCGACCATGGAGTATGAGCCCGGCCTGAAAAGGGACCTTTTAATGGCCTTGGAGAGGATGGCCCCCAGGAACGCCGAATACGAGCACCATTTGAGGTGGGGGGACTATAATGGTCACAGCCACGTGAGGGCCACGATGCTTGGGCCGAGCCTGAGTGTCCCGGTTCGAGGTGGATCGCTGGTCTTGGGGACTTGGCAGCAGATAGTATTCATAGAACTTGATACTAGGCCTAGAAATAGGAAGGTCGTGGTAACCGTTATGGGTGAATAGGTTGATCACCGTCCGGAGGCGGCAACGGTCTCCAAAGTCCACCTAACCGCGTTGATTATCTCCCTGAGCCTATACTCCTCCCTAAAGTTCCTCACGAGGATCTCCTTGATCCTGTCACCATCATAGATGACTTCGTAAGTTAATTCGTGGCCCGGTGGGATAAGGCCGCGGTCGATGCGTTCGAGATCCGACTTATTCATAGCCTCAAAAACCTTCTTTACGAGAAATGATTGGAAGGGCTTCGAGTCGCGGGTGAGGTTCACGCCCTCATCAATTATAAACCTCAACTCATTAGGTGAAGTAATGACTCTTGCCAAGATTTCACCGGTCTTAGATCTGAGAACCCTTGCCCCAGCCGATTCTTGTGGAGGAGTTTTCTCAATTCTTTCAACAGGCTTAACTTCAACAGCTTTTTTAAAGCTGACTCTCGCCAACTCGTCATCGATGAATTTCTTCAGCTTCTCGAGTAGCGAGATCTCGGATTTCAGCTCCTCCAGCCTTCTCTCGATGTATTCCTTCACCTCCGCGAGTTCTCTGGCTTTATCCGATTCCTCACCCATCTTAGGTCGCCCCCTGGCCCTCGGCTGGGCTCGGCATCAACTTCTTCAACTGCCTCCTATACATCTCTATTAACTCATCGATCGTCGTAGCATCTTCTGGGGCCTTGTCGAAGCGATACCTTCCTGTGAATCTTGGGAATCTGATTGCCAGGCCGTATCCCTCCCTTATCATCCCCCAGGCGGCGCGGTGTATCGGGCTTATCGTTATCTCGTCCCCGATTATCTCGAGGACTGTCTTCGGCTCAAACCAGATGTCAGCCTCCATCCCCGTCTCGACCCTCGCATGTCTATGCGAGATCTTGTATGGCCCCAATAATTCGGGGAGCTTTCTGAGATCCTCATCGGTGAATCCACTACCGACCTTGCAGACCGATTGGAATACGTCTCTCTGCTTATCATATGCTGCCATCAATAATGCTCCATATGTCCCACTCCGCTTGCCCCTGCCGTGGAAAGCCCCGACAACAACTAGGTCGACCGTATCCACCATCTCGCTCTTATAGGATCTCTTGAGCTTGATCCAAAGCCACCCCCTAGCCCCCGCGCGGTAAATCGCTTCCTCACCGAGGGCTTTAACGACCAATCCCTCGCATCCCTCCTCAACGGCCTCGTGGAGAAATTTCTCTATCTCATTTGGATCATCCGTTATTATTCCCTTGCTGAGCTTGACGCGCTCCCCCTCCTCAATTATCGATTCAAGTGTTTTCCTCCTGACCTCGAGGGGCTCCAGCGTCAGATCCCTGCCATCGACGTAGAGCGCGTCAAAAAAGTGGACGATGACCGGATATTGTTCAACCGCTTTATGGACGTCGTGCTTCCTCTTTCTATGCATTAGTTCCTGAAATGGGAGCATGTCGCCTGTCTCGGGGTCGACGGCTACGCACTCGCATTCGAGAATCGCCTCGCCGGCCTTGACATGTTTCCTCACGAGCTCCAAGACATCCGGGTACTGTGAAGTGATGTTCTCAAGTCTTCTGGAAAAAATTAAAACTTCGTCCCCATCCTTATGAATCTGCATTCTCTCCCCATCATATTTGTATTCCGCGATGCATTTTCCCCCAATTTTCTCGAGGATCTCTTCAGCGGAGGACAGCCTCTCGGCGAGCATGGGCCTGATCGGCTTGCCTAGAGTTATCTTAAACTTCTTGATCCCGTCGAGCCCTATTTGTGCAGCGACCTTGGCGACGTAACCTATGTCGGAGCTGAGATTATATGCTCTCTCGAATAAGTCTCGTGCCTCCTTTCCCCCTCCGAAGAGTATTGCCAAGGCATCGAGTATGGTCATGTCCGCTACCCCAAGCCTCATCTTGCCCATGACTATCCTGAGGATGTACTTGGCCTCCTTTGGTTGAGCGGATGCTAGTAGGCCGCTGAGTATCTGGATCTTCGTCTCCATGGATCCCTCCCCGCTCACCCTCGCTATCTTCTCCAGCGCCGAATAGACATCTTCGACCATTAGCTGTTGCATGAATAATGTGACCTGGCTCTTCTCCGCCAGCATCCGCTCCCCCACGAGCCCGACGTCACCGAGCTCCTTGTAGGCCCGCTCCACATCACGTTCACTCATCCCCGAGGCCAGCTTCACGGCCTTCAGGGCCATCTTGTCGGCCACTCCAAGCTCGAGGCCGATGAATGGTGGATAAACCTCTCCAAGCGTTAGGTACACCACTTTATCGATTATCTCGGGTGGAGTTATCTTGAGGAGCTGGACCAGCAGGTTAGTCATCTCTATTCTCCCAGTGATTGCCTCAATCCGCTCATAAAATTCGACGAGCTCGGAGAAGAACATCACGAGAAAAAATGGGAGCCGGTCTAATTAAGGGTTCCCGAATCCAAGCCTACCCAGCCAACTCGGGGGTTATACTCCTAAAACACGTGATGATTCCGGCTTGATGGTCGTCTAACCACTTTAAACACTAGAATGCCCGGAGAATTCGTTGAGAGCTTTAGGGAAAGATTATTTTAAAGAGGCCTTATTGGGTTTATTGGGGCCTGCGGTGAGCTCGTTTAGGGATTTCTCAAAGATTGGTGTGCTCATGATAGGCATCGCCCTCCTCATAATCGCGGGAATCGCGGTCCACTTCTACACATATTATATCCAGAGGGCGCCGTCCCCGCCGCCCCCTACACCACTCTATGCCTACTACCGCAACAACGCCGTGATAGTCCACGCGAATCAAGAAATAGTGAGCGTTAAAGTGCTCGACAACCGCTCCAACCAGATATTCTTCTTCGAAAAAAATTCCAAGTGGCTCAGAAGAACTATGTATGGTTGGGGATTATGGGGTCTACGTGGTTCGATATGGAGAGCATAAGGATGTCGTCGAATGTTTTGAGGAATTGTAAGGATAGATAGACTGAAAAGTTCAGAGAGGGTGGCTTTAGACTTAAATTTTTCGAATTGTATCATTCACCCGGGAAAGGGTGGCGATGGCCCGCCAAATTACCTAGCTCCCCGGGGACAGAAGCTCCTCCACCTAACTCGGTTATGTAAAAATATTAACGCGTGTTATGGGGTGTTCTTGAAATGGCGCTGACCGGGCGATATGACCCGATAAGGGTTGAAGAAGAGGTCTCGAGGTGGTGGAGGGAGAATAAGATCCTGGAGAAGGTTTTTAGGATGAATGAGGGGGGGCCTATCTTCGCCTTCCTCGAGGGGCCCCCAACGGCGAATGGATACATGCATGTCGGTCACGCCAGGGGCAGAATCTACAAGGACATTACCCTGAGATTTCATGGGATGAATGGTCTCCATGTCTGGAGGAGGGGTGGATGGGATTGCCTGGGACTTCCAACGGAGCTCGAGGTCGAGAAGAAGCTGGGCCTAAAGACTAAGAAAGACATCGAGAGAATCGGAATGGAGAAGTTCGTTGAGGAGGCGCAGAAACTAGTTGACCACTACATTGCCCACTGGAGAGATGTTTCTGAAAGGCTCGCCGTCTGGCTCGACTACGATAACGCCTACGAAACCAGGAGAGAGAACTACATAGAACACGTCTGGTGGCTCATCAAACAAGCGCATGAAAAGGGAGATCTTGTGGAGAGCTTTAGGGTGGTCCCCTTCTGCCCCAACTGCGAGACGCCGCTCAGCAGCCACGAGGTCGCTCAGGGATACAAGGAGGTAGAGGATCCCTCGATCTACGTCAAGTTCAAAATCGAGGATTCGGAGAACCTCTATATCGTCATCTGGACGACGACGCCCTGGACCCTGGTGGCAAACGAAGCAGTCGCCGTGCACCCCTATGAGGAATATGTTAAGGTAAAGGTGGGAGATGAGGTCTGGATTCTGGCGAGTAAGCTCATGGCCCTGGTCCTAGGAGCGCTCGACGTAACTAATTATGATGTCCTGGATAGGTTTAAGGGATCCGCGATAGTTGGGCTGAGGTATCGGCACCCATTAATCGAAAAGGTTCCAGTCCATCTTAATCACGGCCCCCCAGCGCATACGGTGATAGCCGCAGAATTCGTCACAATGGAGGAGGGGACAGGATGCGTCCACATGGCCCCAGCACATGGCCCCGAGGACTTCGAGGTCGGCAAGGAGGTGGGGTTGCCGATCTTCAACCCGGTTGGGGCTAACGGCGTCTTCATGGAGGATGGAGGGGAATTCGCCGGAAAATACTTCAAGGAGGTCAGCGAGCTCGTGATAAACTATCTCAGGGAGAAGGGAGCGCTCATAAAATCGGATAAGGTGATCCACAATTACCCGCATTGCTGGAGGTGCGATTCGCCGCTAATATACCTCTCGAGTGGACAGTGGTTCCTAAGCGTGAAGAGGATAAAGAAATTGATGGTTGATGGGAATAAGGATGTCTTCTGGAAACCCTCGTGGGCGGGAGAGCATAGATTCGGGGACTGGCTGGAAAATGCCGAGGACTGGTGCATAACTAGGACCAAGGTCTGGGGAACACCACTACCCGTCTGGAGATGCGAAAGATGCAATGAGATCAAGATAGTCTCGAGTAAAAAGGAGTTAGAAGAAGCAGACGTAAAGCCGCCTGAGATCAAGTTGCTGAGACCATGGGTTGATCAAGTGATGTTCAAGTGCAGGAAGTGTGGAGGATGGATGAAGCGGGAGCCATTTGTGATGGATACCTGGCTTGACTCGGGGATGGCGCATACCGCGAGCATAGATGGTTTAAGAAATCAGGAACTTTTCAGGAAACTATTCCCATATGACTTCATCACTGAAGCAATAGATCAGACACGTGGATGGTTCTACACGCTCATGTTCACCTCAACGTTACTCTATGGTGAGCCCCCCTATAAGAGCGTCCTGAATCAGGGCCACGTCATGGACGCCGAGGGCAGGAAGATGAGTAAGAGTAGGGGGAACGTGATATGGGCAGCGGACATGATAAAGGAGTATGGCGCCGACCCCCTCAGACTTTACCTGACCTCCAAGTCGGCTCCATGGGAAAACATGAACTTCGTCGAGTCGGAGCTCAACCAAGTAGTCCAGGACTTAAACATCCTTTGGAACGTCTTTTCTTTCGCACTCACATACTTCGAACTCGACAAATTTGACCCCGAAAGGTTGGGCGTCGAGTCTTTGAGGAGGCACCTTCGATCAGAAGATCGCTGGATAATATCGAGGATAAATACGCTTACGGGTCATATCACGAGGAGCTTGAAGTCATTTGAGATCCATTCCGCCGCGAGGTCTCTAAGAGACTTCATCGTAGATGATTTGAGCAGACTATATGTGAGGGCGGTTAGGAGGAGGGTTTGGGTGGAGGAGGAGACCTGGGATAAACTCGCCGTCTACGCGACACTCTACTACGTCCTGAAGAAACTCATACTCCTCATGAGCCCGATCACACCATACCTCGCCGAAAAACTCTATCAATACCTTAAGCTCAAAGAGGATCCAGAAAGCGTCCACCTATGCAGGTGGCCTAGACGCGATGACGACCTCGTGGACCAGGAGCTCGAGGATGAAATGGAGGTGGTGAGGTCCATAATCTCCGAGGCCATAGCGCTGAGGCAGAAACATGGCAGAAAGCTGAGGTGGCCCGTTAAATCCGTGATACTTTCTCCCAGAAGCCCGAGGATTAAGAAGGCCCTAGAAAACCTCAGCGCATTCATCAAATCCCAAATAAATGCGCTCGATCTTAAGATACTCAACGTTGGGGAAAAGCCTGATGGAATAAAGATCAACGTCAAGCCGGTCTTGAAGATTCTTGGACCAAGGCTGGGGAAAGATCTCGGAGAAGTAGTTACGAGGCTTAAGGAGGTCAGCGGCGAACTCGTGAAATCGACGATCGAATCCCAGGGATCATTTAAGCTCCTCTTAGGCAGTGGAAAAATGATCGAATTAACCATGGATGAATTATTATTTGAGGAGGAGCTGCCTCAGAACCTAAGCGGCGTCCAGGGTAAATTCGCCGATATATACATCGACTTCTCCGAGACAAAGGACATAATCGCGCAATCCCTCGCACGTGAAATCATTAGGAGAATACAGGTTATGCGTAAGGAAATGGACCTAGTTGTATCCGACTATATCAACGCCGCGATAATCCTTGAGGACGAGGAGGATCTAGAGCTCTTAAACGAGTCAAAGGATTTCATAATGGAGGAGGTCAGGGCCAAGAAACTAGACATCATGATCAGGGAGCCCGAGGAGGGGGTTGAAGGTTACTCAAGGGACTGGACCGTTGAGGGAAAAAAGATTAGAATTACGATCTCCAAAATTGACTGAGGAATGAGAAGTGGGAGGAAATCGCGAAAACCGTCGACATCACTGAAGGTGACCGATGTTTGCCATCACTAATGGGATATGTCAGGGATGTTTTCAAGAAGTTGGATGAAAAACACTTCAAAATACTTGAGGTAATAGAGGAAAAGATGTCCAGGTATGAGGTTGTCCCAAAAGAGGTGATAATTAGCTCCAGCGGAATTGGGCCGAGAGCTGAGAAGTTGTTAAGGAAACTCCACGAATACAGGCTTATATGGGCTCCCCTAGGAATAGAGCGTGGATTCTGCATGAACTATAACGGGTTAGATCTACTCGCCCTTAAGTTCTTGGTTGGCCGAAATGTAATTGAGAGTCTTGGAAAGCCTCTTGGGATAGGAAAGGAAGCTGATGTATATGATGCCATGTCTCCGGATGGACGGAGATTAGCGGTTAAGTTTTTCAGGATAGGCAGAACGAGTTTCAAGAAATATGAAAGGCATAGAACGGCACTCATATCCGCGCGGAGCTACATAGAGGCGTCAATTAAATCGGCGGAGCAGGAATATAGAGCTCTCAGAATGCTTTATCCAAGAGGCGTCAAGGTCCCAAAACCCATCGCGAGGAATAGACATGTCATAGTCACCGAATTCTTCCAGGGGATAGAGATAGCATCAGCCCAATACCTAACAGATCCGCTGAGAGTCCTGGGCGATGTCCTCGAAAATGTGAAAAAAGCCTATGATGTCGGAGTAGTCCACGGCGACTTAAGCGTATACAACGTGTTGATTACACCAGAAGAGGAGGCCCTGATTATAGACTGGCCTCAATGGATTAGCTCAAGCCACCCTATGGCGAAGAACCACTTGAAGAGAGATATCGAGAGCCTCGTAAGGTTTTTTAGGCGAAGGTGGAAGATCGGGGAATTGCCCGAGGAATACTTGGATATCATCAAAAGCCTCTACGGGGAAACCTTTTTAACGTCACGAAAAGGGGTTTAGAGGTGAAGGGGCGCGAGAATGGCTTCCCTGCTCCTCGGATGCCTGATAAGCTTCCTCGGCGTCGCACTCGTCCTAGGATCAACAATATACTACATCACGTTACCCGCCGGAGTACCTATTAAGGCGTTTTTTGACAACACCTTCATGGGAATCTCATATCTTCTTTACTTAGCGATAATTGGATCCGCGATAACCGTTATAGGGCTCATAACCTTCGTCAGGGCAGCTAGATCCATTGAAGCAATAGCGGAGCCGGGAATAATTGCTAGACAATCAACGACGCGTGGCCGGGCCATGAAACCAAGGAAGAGAATGCAACCTCCTAGTACCGGAGGAGGCATAGTCGAGGAGATTGAACGCGAGATTGAAGAAATCGTGAAGTCAACTGAGGAAATTGTGGAAGAAAAGGTCGAGGAGAAAGGGGCCGAGGAAGAGATGGGCCCGAAGGAGGCTGTGGAGGTAGAGGTTGTTACTAGGGGAACCGAAATGATATGTCCAAGCTGTGGGACGATCAATCCCTTGGGATCCAAGAAGTGCTCCGGCTGTAAGAAGCCCCTATTCAAGGCTGAAGAAGACGAGATAACGTGCCCATTGTGCGGTGCGCCATTAAAACTTGCAAGGAGAATTTCCGATGAGCTCTTTGTCTGTGGACTATGTTTTTCAGAGCTGAAGATACCCCTAACACTTCAGGAAAAGATTGGTCTAACCTAGGATGTCATAATCCATATTAGTGCTGGGTGCGGTGAAGGAAAAGCTTAAAATCTCATCGATTTTGTTTTAAGTGGGAATGGCTTTGAAGTCAGAGCAGTCCATTGGATTAAACATGGGTAAGAGGCCGTTGATGACCATCATGAAGTACGTGGATAAAGTGGTTAGGGTTAAGCTGAAGAATGATCTGGTGTATGAGGGAAAGATGGCGGAATGCGATAGCTACATGAACATCGTCATCGAGAAGGCCGTCGAGTACGAAGGCAACGGCAGGAAAGCGACTTATCCACGGATTCTGATAAGGGGAAATAACATAATGTATATCCAACTCCAACCGATGCTCAGCGAGGTATAGCCCCCTACTTATCCCGTGATACTGAGGGTTTTCTTTAAATAGTAATGTTAAGTTATCGCACCTGGATCTAAAATGCAGAAGTCGAGTATCGTTGTGGAGAGGATAAGTAGACTTCCGGTTAAATATCAACACGTTGAACTTGTTGAGAGAAAGGGCCTCGGGCACCCCGACTACATAATCGACTCGGCATGTGAGGCCGCGAGTATATGCCTCTCGAGGTATTATCTCGAGAACTTTGGCCAAATACTCCACCATAACCTCGACAAGGGATTGCTGGTCGGGGGGCGGTCAAAGGTCTGGTTTGGTGGAGGCGTTATAGAGGAACCGATCCACATAATCATCGCGGGTAGGGCGACGATAGAGGTTTCAACCCCTTCCGGGAAAGTGAAGGTACCTTATCAGGAGTTAATCGAGGGAGAGGTCAAGAACTTCATCAGGGAAAACTTCAGGTTTCTAGATCCGGAGGAGCACGTGGTAATTGATACCAAGATGAGGATGGGGAGCCTTGATTTGAGGAGCATCGTTAATAGTTCCGACGCCGTTCCAAGGGCTAACGATACATCCTACGGCGTTGGATATGCGCCGCTAAGCCCTCTCGAAAAAATAGTTCACGAAATTGAAAGGAGCATCAACTCTAGGAGTTTTAAGGGAAGAGTGCCTGAGAGCGGGGAGGATTGCAAGGTCATGGGTCTTAGGGTGGGAAAGGCGTACACCATCACCATCGCCGACAGCATAATTGCCCCACTAACGCCCGACCTAGACCACTACTTTTCGGTGAAGGATGAGATAAAGGAGGAGGGATTCAAGGTGGCGGAGAGAATTTTGGCCGGAGAGGAATACGAGAAAATAGAGGTGCAGGTCAATGTGGCCGATAGGCCTGAGGAGGGAATAGTATACCTGACCGTGACTGGAACCTCTGCGGAGAGCGGGGATGACGGCAATACTGGCAGGGGAAACAGGGTTAATGGATTGATCACGCCGAATAGGCAGATGTCGCTGGAAGCAACCGCTGGGAAGAATGCGAGGGCGCATGTTGGAAAACTCTATAACGTGATGGCGAGGCAGATCGCTGAGAGGATTTATCGGGAATCGGGGAAGGTTGACGAGGTATATATCAGGCTCCTGAGCCAGATTGGGAGACCCATAGATAAGCCGCTCGTAATCTCGATCCAATACATAGCTACAGACAACATCGATGAGAAGGCATTCGCATATGAGGCCGCGGAGATAGCCAAGGACGAGCTTAGGAAGTTAATTGGAGTTGAGAAACTCATACTCGAGCGGAAAGTTACGTTATTCTAGTCGATGAAACGCTCCAAACCACCCTTCTTCCTCAATACTTCACGGCATTTCTTGGGGGTCAAGCACTTAAACTCTACGCCGTAGACCTTTAGGTCTTTGACAGCTGATTTCTGGATTCCCGGCGCCGCGATAATCGCCCTAGGCCTCTTGCCGAGTTCTCTCTCGATCCCGTCAACGTAGTTTATGAGCTGCTTGACGTCGGCCGCCGTCGCGTTCCTACGCTTAATCTCCACAACGACCAGGTTTCCCTCGCCATCCACTCCGAAAATATCTATGAAGCCCGATTCTCCGACCTTCCGCTCATCTTCTATCGGCCTGAATCCTTCCTCGATTATCGATGGATCGGCGAGGATCGCTCTCTTCATATCCTCTTCCGTGGCGTACATAGCGAGTTCCGCAGAATCACTCAGCTTAAATAAATAGACCTCGTAGATCTCGTGGAATATTATGCGCAGTATTTCTTGGGGGCTAATCCGCCTCGCCTCAACCACCATGTAGTCATCCACCAAATACACATCGATTTTGGATCCTGGAGGCTGCCAATTAACCGGCTCATATCCAAGGGGCCTATGCACGAGTATGCTGCCATCTTGTTTTATGATGAGCAATCTCTCCCCGGGGCCGAGTGTCGAGGCCGCTCTCCCCTCATAGGCAACCCCCATCAACCCGACGACTATGATTAGGGCACGTTCCCTCAGGCCGGCGCGTATCTTCTCAGAAGCCTCCGCCAACAGCATCCCCGTGCACCCTCCAATAACTGAGGCATAAATGACCTTTCAGGTTTTCTCTATAGAGGTCATGCCGAGAACTTTTAAGACAGACTCTATGTCTGCTTCAACCTCGAGCGGTTTCTCAACATTCATTAATACGACGTTTGGATCTTTTAGCCCATGGCCTGTCGCTATGCAAACCACCTTGGAGTCGCGTTCGATTAGTCCCTCACGTGCCGCCTTCGCCAGGAGGGCGATCGGGGCCGCTCCGGCGGGCTCGACAAATATTCCCTCCCTCGCCGCGAGCGTCTTCTGCGCTCTTAAGATCTCCTCATCACTCGCTATCCCGATCATTCCACCTGTCTCCCTTGCCGCTCTCAAAGCTCTCTTCCAATTCACGGGATTCCCAATCCTGATCGCGGTGGCGACCGTCTCCACGGAATCCATGGGCTCCAATCTGTCAGATCCCTTGATGAATGCCTTGTAGATCGGTGAGGCGCCGAGGGCTTGGACGCCGATCATGTTGGGGAGGCGGTCTACTAGCTTAAGCATCTTCAGCTCCCTGAAACCTTTCCAATATGCGACGATGTTCCCAGCATTTCCAACTGGGATTATCAGCTTGTCCGGGACATCTCCAAGCTGTTCATAGATCTCGTACGCCGCTGTTTTCTGGCCCTCGAGCCTGAATGGGTTGATCGAGTTCAGGAGGTAGAATCTCGGATCCCTACTAATTTCTTCGACGAGCCTGAGAGAGTCGTCGAAGCTGCCCTTAACCGCTAGAACTCTTGCGCCGTGAATGAGGGCCTGGCTGAGCTTGCCTAGAGCAATCTTCTGAGATGGGACTAGGACTACGCAGTCGAGCCCCGCCCTCGCCGAGTACGCCGCGAGGCTGCTACTCGTGTTCCCAGTTGAGGCGCATATCGTGGTCTTTGCCCTGACTTCTAGCGCCTTCGTCACCCCGACGGTCATCCCCCTGTCCTTGAAGGACCCGGTCGGGTTATCCCCCTCATATTTGACGTAGATCTCCCTGATCCCCAGCTCTCTCTCGAGGTTTTTGCAGCGTATCAGCCTGGTCCCGCCCTCGTTCATCGTCACGACCTTCTCGAGGCCTGTGATCGGCAGCAGCTCCCTGTATCTCCAGACCCCGAGCGGCCTCTCGCGGAAGCTCTTCGACCACGGCGTCAACGATGCGTCTGGATCGTATTCGTATTCGATGTCAAGTAGCCCGCCGCAGCGTGGGCAGAAATATATCCGCTCCGATCCATCATATACCTCCCCGCAGTCGATGCACTTGTACCAGAATCTCTGCAACTAGATCACCCTAAAACTCGGATACGCCGGGCCCCGGCTCGGTCACGTAGACCACGCATTCATACCCCCTCGATCGATAAAACTCCTTAAGCGCCACGGCTAATTCACTCCTCTTCTCCCTCTCTATTAAAGCTATTATCGCCGGTCCCGCGCCGCTAACGGCTACACCGGCCCCAAACCGCTCTCCAAGGGCCTTCACCCCATCGTATTCGGGGATTATTCCAGCGCTGCTCCTCGCCGGCTCGACGACCACATCCCTCATCCCCCACTTGATCATCTCTGGGTCTCCGAGGGCCATCCCCGCGGCCAAAGTTGAGGCCGCTCCAACATTGTGGACGAGGTGGTGGAGGGGGATGGAGCTTGGGAGAACCTCCCTGGCCCTCCTAGTAGACCCCTTTTCGACATTCGGCAAGACCACGACCGCGCCGAGACCGCTTGGAGGCCTTATAGAATATATCTTCAATGGGTTCCTCGAGGAAATTATGATGAAGCCGCCATAGATGGCTGAGGCCACGTTGTCGACGTGGGCGGCGCCGGCCGATACGAGCTCCCCCCGGGCCGCGTATTCCACCAGCTCCGTGGCTGATAGGCCAAGTCCATAGAGCTTGTTTACTGCGTAGGCCGCCGCGGCCGCCGTCGCCGCCGAGCTCCCCAGCCCGCTTCCAGGCTTTATGTTCTTCCAGATCCTGAACTTGACGCCTCCCCCGATATCGAAGTCCCGGATCATTTCTAGGGCCACGTATCCACCCGTATTCTCCTCGGGCTTCAGGGGCACCTGGTAGCCCCCGACGATCTCCAACTCGACCGCCCTCTCAGGCAGCCTCTCGGCCTCAATCAAGTCATAGGGCTCCCTCAGGGCCATCCCGAAGACATCGAAGCCCGATCCCAAGTTGGCCGAGGTTGCAGGAGACCTCACTCTCATGACTTGATAGGTCAGTAACACGGCTTGAGAAAAAATTTACTACACCACCGATTCAAGCCCGTTCAAGGGCATTACTCCTCAAATTATTGAAGGGTGAGCCCGGGAGGGGATTTGAACCCCTGTGGAGCGGGTCTGCAGCCCGCCGCCTAGCCGCTCGGCCACCCGGGCAGATTACCCGAGAATATACTTCTATTGGAGGTATTTTTGAGTGTTGCGTAGTTCTTTAAAATCTGGGTTTAGGGATAGTTTAATGGGATCGCTTTGCGGGGGCGGAGGAGCATCCTAAAGCTGTTGATGGAGAGGAGGAGTATAAGGATCTTTAGGCCCTCTACGATGCGTGATGAGATCGCCGAGATGATCGTGGGGGCAGGGGTTAGGGCGCCCACCACTACCCAGCTGCAACCCTACACGGTGATCCAGGTGCGGGATGAGGGGCTGAGGAAGGCTGTGGCGGATTTATGCGAGGGCTTCGAGGAATTGGTAAGAGACGCGGCTGCGGTCTTCCTGGTCTGCGTTGATTTGTATCGGGTCAGCCGCGTGCTGGATCTCCTGGGCCACAACCACGTCCTCAAAACCGATAAACACCCTGTTGAATCGGTCCTCGCCATCCTCGATTCGGCCCTCCTGATCGAGAACATGATCATAGCGGCGGAGGCGCTCGGATACGGCTCCACGATCCTCGACTACCCATTAATATCCCCAAAGGAATTCGCCGAGCTCTTTAAGTTGCCAAGAGGCGTGACCCCACTCATCCTCCTCTGCGTAGGCGAGAGGGGGGAGAGCCCGCCGCTCAGACCCAGGCTCCCCTTGGACATAGTCTTTCAAAAGGATCGATACGAGGATGTACCCGATGAGGATCTCGAGGATTATTTGAAGTTCATGGAGAAGGCCATGGAGCGGGAGGGGTACGTGAGAAAATATGCTAAGGTGAACATGAAGTACCTCGAGTACTTGAGGACTAAAACCATCCTGGATGAACACGTCAAGAAGGTGAACGAGGCGGTTGAGAAATATCTGAGGGAGAACCTTCTAAAATTTTAGGGGGACCCGCTGGGGAAATTAATCTTAATTTACAGCCGCAACCCCGTTCTCTCGGTGGCAGATAGTGGAAGAAGTCTCCGAGATCCTCTCAAGTTACTCCAAGATAGTCAACGAGGCTCTTGAGAAATATATTCCGAGAGCGGTGGATGAGAGCAAACTAGAGGAAATGCTGGGGAAGGCCGAGTACCGCTATGAGCCCGAGTCCATAAACAAGGGGATATTTGAGCCGCTCTGGGATCTAATGGATCGGGGTGGCAAGAGGTGGAGGCCGGCCCTGATGCTCATGGTGTATGAGGTGCTTGGGGGAAATGCTGAGGAAATTGCGCCACTCACAATAATACCCGAGGTGATTCATAACGGGACTCTCGCAGTCGACGATGTGGAGGATGGAAGCGAGTTCAGGAGGGGTAAGCCGTGCATCCACAGGATCTACGGCGAGGACATAGCGATAAACATGGGAAACACCATGTACTATCTCCCACTATTAGTACTCGATAAAATGGAGATTTATAGGGATAAGAAGCTCGCGATTTTAGAGGAATACGTGAAGACGATGCTCAAGCTCAGCTTCGGCCAGGCCATGGACATCACGTGGCATCGGGGGCTAGTCTCGGGGATAGATGAAAAACAATACCTCCAGATGACGCTGTTCAAGACGGGGGCTCTGGCCGGGTTCTCGGCCAAGATCGCGGCGATCATGGCCGATGCACCCGAGGAAATTTCTAGGAATATACAGAAATTCGCGGAGCTCGTAGCCGTCGCCTTCCAGATACAGGATGACGTATTAAACCTCGTTGGGGACGAGGTGAAATATGGCAAGGAAATAGGTGGGGATATAACTGAAGGTAAGAGGACGCTCGTGGTCATCCACGCCCTGAAAAATCTACCGGAAAAAGACGCCAGAAGGCTCCTCGAAATACTGAACAAGAAGACGGCCGATAAGGCGCTGATCAGAGAGGCCATAGAACTCCTGAAAAAATCCGGGAGCATAGAATATGCGAAAAACGTCTCCAAGCAGCTCGCCGAGGAGGCCCTAAAAATCCTTAGAGATCATCTGCCCGAAACTGGGGCGAGGAAGAGGCTTGAGCTCCTGGCGAACTTCCTGATAACTCGGGAGTATTAGGCCTCAACGCCCTCCACGGACTTTTCATCCGAGCCTGAGGATTGATTCGGCGTAGGGAGATCCTTTTCGAAATATTTCCATTTAAGCGATGAGAAGATTTATTCGCCGAGAAGTTCTTTTCAGAGACATGGGCGCTGAGGTCAGGTTTGAGGTCGTTGAGGTGAGGATCCCGGAGGGCTGCAACGCGGTTTTCGGGATAACGCACTTCATCAAGAGCGTTGAGGACATCTATGAGGCCATAGTCAACACCGTTCCGGGGGCTAAGTTTGGCCTGGCATTTGCTGAGGCCAGTGGGCCATGCCTGATCAGATACGAGGGAACAGATGAGGAATTGAGGAAGCTCGCCGCCGAGACGCTCTACAAAATAGGATGTGGGCACACATTCATAGTATTCATGAGGAACATCTATCCAATCAACATCATGGAGAGGTTGAAATCCGTCCCGGAGGTCTGCACGATCCTGGCGGCGACCGCCAACCCGCTCCAAGTAATCGTGGCGGAAACCTCGCAGGGAAGGGGGGTAATCGGCGTAGTCGACGGATATAAACCCAAGGGAATCGAGGTGGAGGCCGATGTCCAGAAGAGGAGGGAGTTCCTGAGAAAGATCGGTTACAAGTTCTAGCGAAGACAACACTTTAATCAGGGCGTTCCCAAGAAGCTATTGAAAGTGATGAGAGCGGGTATTTCTGACTCATGGATGATGAGTGATACCCGAACTGACTCCATCCTTTGCATTAATGGATAAAAAGGGGCTCATTAATATGTGATATATGGGCTTCTTTTCGGGGAAACTGGAGGCGGCGGTTGAGGGCGTATCGTTCGACGATGTCCTCCTGAAGCCCAGGTATTCCTCCGTGATCCCGAGAGAGGACTTGGATACTTCTACTAGGATTACTAGGAGTGTTGAATTAAAGATCCCGGTTGCTAGTTCCCCCATGGACACGGTGACCGAGTCCGAGATGGCCATAGCCCTGGCGGAGCTCGGCGGCATAGGGATAATTCACAGGAACATGGGCATCGAGGAGCAGGCGGCGCAAGTCAGGAGGATTAAGGAGCGCGGCCTCTTAGTGGGAGCGGCCGTGGGAATCCTCGACGATGGGAGGTTTGAGGCCCTGGTGAAGGCCGAGGTCGACGTCGTGGTGATAGACGTCGCACATGGACACAGCGAAAACGTGATCAGGAGCCTTAGGACGTACAAGAGGATTGGCGGAGCCGACGTAGTCGCGGGAAACATAGTTACGGCGGAGGCGGCTGAAGACCTCATCGCCGCCGGAGTGGATGGCCTGAGGGTCGGGATCGGAGCCGGATCCATATGTTTAACGAGGGAGATCTGCGGCGTGGGAGTTCCCCAGCTCAACGCTATAGCATGGGTCGCAGACGCCGCCTCGAAGTACGGTGTACCAGTTATCGCTGATGGCGGCATAAGGAGGGTGGCCGACGTGGTGAAGGCGATCGCCGCCGGCGCGGACTGCGTCATGCTTGGGAGGATGCTCGCCGGCACAGAGGAGGCTCCGGGAGAAGTCGTCGAGAAGGATGGGATGAAGTTGAAGAGGTATCGGGGAATGGGGAGCGCCGAGGTCATCAGCAGGCTGGACAGGTATTCCAAACTCGTGCCCGAGGGGATTTCTGGCTACGTCCCCTACAGGGGGAGCGTGAGGGAGATCGTGAAAATGATCATCGGTGGTCTTAAGGGCGGCATGGGATATGTTGGCGCCTCAAATCTCAGGGAACTCAAGGAGAAGAGCGAATTCGTAAGGGTGCCCCCAAGCGAGAGCTGGGAGAGGAGGGTGGGGAACATCATCATCGAGCGACAGCCGCCAATAACCATAATGCTATAATCCCGGAGATGCTTTCTCTGAACTAGATGCCCACGCTGCGGCTCAACATCCTCGATGGGATAAACAGTATAGGTGGGAGTAAGATAGCCCTGACTGGGGAGGGCGGCGGAATCCTCCTCGACTTCGGCGTGAACATGAAGAAGAAAAGAGAATACATCTTGGGGCATCGAGCCCTAACGATCGCTAATAAACTCTACTACTACCTCTACTCAGAGATCCTCCCAAGGGTTCGGGGACTCTATCGGGAAGACCTGGTGGAGATCGATGAGCGCGTGAGCCGCCTCCTAACCCACGCCAGGGAAATCGATGTCCAAACATGCGTCATCTCCCACGCTCACGCTGACCATTATGGCGCCGCCGGATTCCTCTCAAATGAGATAGCGCTCGCGGTCAGCAACTCGATGAAGACGATAATGGAGGCGATGTTGGAGTCGTCGAGCCTAGACATAGAGGGCGAGGTCTTCTCCATGAGGGATAGAGGGGATAAGGGGATAGGGAGATTTGATAGGAGGGCCTGCGTGTTCGAAGAGGGCACGGGGATCCCGGAGGCTCCATTTAAGATAACACCATACCCGGTCGACCACTCGATACCGGCCTCCTTCGGATTCCTAGTAGAGGAGGCTTCACTCACGTATACCGGGGACTTGAGGAAACACGGATTACTCAGCGAGCTCACCGAGAAATTCACGGAAAAGGTCAGGGGCGTTAACTACCTGCTTATAGAGGGGACTAGAATAGATTCCTCCATTAGAGTTCCAGAACACGAGGTCTCAAGGGAGATAAGGCACTATGTATTGGAGAAGGCGGACAAGCTGGTATGCGTCGTCACATCGCCAACCGACATCGATAGGATTAGGGACCTCGTCGAGGCCGCTAGGGAACTTGGAAAGAAGCCGGTCATATGCCCGAGGATAATAAATCTCTTAGACAGGCTCTCGGACTCGAGGACCAAGATAACTATTCCAAATCTTGGAGATGTTGGAGTATATTTCGAGAGAAGATCACTTACCGGAGATGGCTACGATCTCGAATCGGCAAACTACCGCGGCTGGTTGAAGAAAGTGTACCTCGATAGGGTTGATGGTAAGAGGGGCGGAGAACTCGTGAAACCCGATGAGATCGCCAAGCAGCAGGAAAAATACCTCTTCATAATGAGCGGGCTGGACTACGTCCTAGAACTCGCCCAGATACGGCCCAAGCCCGGATCGAGGATAATAGTATCCACCAGCGAGCCTCATGATGAGGAGCAGGAGATAGAGTGGAGTAAATTTGAACGATGGGTCCACTTACTGAGGCTCGATTTGAGGAACGTCCACTCCTCGGGACATGCTGATCGCGAGAGCTTGATCGAGATAATTAACGAGATAAATCCACGGAAGATACTGCCGATACATACGGAGAACCCCTATGAATTCCAGAGACTACTTAAGCTTGGGGAGATAAAGTGCCAGGTTATCTTGCCGAAGCCGGATGAGCCCATAACTTTATGATCATTTGGGCCAGATTCTCCGAGGCTCCTCGCCCCTCCTCAACTTGAATACCTCCAAGAACTTCAACGAGGAATCGACGATGGTTTTCAACCCGTATCTTCCCGAAAGCTTTTCAAGATCATCCATATTTGGAAGAAAACGATCTCTCCGAGTTGGGGCGAGATCTATTCCCAGATATCTCGCTCTTTCAAAAACTTCCTGTCCACTAAGGGAGATTAGTGGAGCATAAGAGGGGAGTGACCGAAATTGCGTGATGGCGCAAAATTCCTCCAGCCCACTGGGATTTAACGCCGCATTATATCCCCAAACGAGCCCGAGATGACGACCCCGACGCGCCACGGCCTCGCCCAACATGAGTAAATAGAGTTTGAATGCTTGTTCCCTCAATTTCTCAGGAATCCTAATCGATAACTCTCTGAAAGCCGTGGATGGGATTAGGTAGAGCTTGAACTCCAGGGAATATTCGAGGAGCTTCCTGAAGAGGTCGTACTCCTTACTTTGGAAAAATTCTCCGCCGGATACGTGTAGGACATCAACCACGCACCCCCTCTTCATCATGTACCAACAAGCGATCAGGGATAAGGGCCCGCCGGAGAAGAGGCCGAGGACCTTGCCGGAGCTGCCGACCGGGAGACCTCCAGGACCCCTAAGCTTTTGGAGCGATGCGTAAATACCCTCACTAGTGATCTCAACTAAGATCCTTTCCTCAGGGCTTTTCAAGTCTATCTTTAGTCCGAGGCTCGAGGCGAGGTATTCCCCGATCCTCTTTGATATCTCAAGCGATGTCATGGGGAAGCTTTTATCGCTTCTCCGCGTCTCGATCTTTATCCTCCGGGTGCCCCGATCTTTTAAGATCTCCGCCAGCCGTCCTTTCAACTCCTCTATGGAATTGGCCTTTATTGCAGGGGCGTACCAAACCACCCCAAAGACTTTCCCAACCCTGGAAAGCACGTCATCCAACTCGGTCTCATGAGTTAATTCGATGACGTATCTTCCCTGAAGCCTCTTGACAGGCAAGCCCACACCCTTCCTAAGATTATTCATGAGGATCCTCTCGTAGAGGCCGCGCTTACCGCGTTTAAGCGTCACCTCGCCATAGTGGACAACGATTACGTCATATTCAGCTACGTCCAAGTCCGCGTAATCAATAAATCCGCTGCCTAATTAAGCAGATGTGAGCTCGGCGATCTCTACGGGTTCTAAGATCCTCTTAGCCTCTGCGAGAAGGCAGTAGGGCCTCGCATCCTCGACCTCTACCTCGACCAATTTTCCAAATAATTCCCTCCCCGATCCGCGTAACACGATCGATCTGTAACTCGCATTCTTCGCGATGGCCTCACCCCGCTCCCCGACCTCATCGACTAAGGCGACCCCCCTCCAGCCTATCCACTTCTCATTATTTCTAAGCGCGATCTCCCTAGCGACCTCGCTCAACAGCTTACTCCTCTTCTTTACAATCTTTGGATCGAGGGGCCTGAGTCTCTCAGCGGAGGTCCCGGGTCTTGGAAAGAAGCGCGAGATATTTATCACGTCGGGCTTCACGTCTTCGACGAGTTTCACGGTTTCCTCGAAGTCGGACTCGTCCTCCGTGGGGTATCCCACGATTATGTCCGTTGAGAGCGTTAGGTTGGGGATCTCGGATCTCGTGGACTCGACTATCTTCTTAAAGACCCGGACATCGTATCCCCTCCGCATGTCCCTGAGTACTTTGTTTGACCCGGATTGGAGAGGGAGGTGGAGGAACTTGAAGACCCTCGGCGCTTTATATGCCTCTACGAGGTCTCGGAGAACCGGGTAAATGTAGAGCGGATTCATCATGCCGACCCTTATGAAGAATGTCCCATCGATTTCCGCAATTCTCTTAACAAGCTCCGCGACCCTACTTTTACCCGACTCGATCCCATAGCTCCCCATATCCTGGCTCGTCAGCCAAATCTCCCTTGCCCCCTCCTCGAGATGACGCCTCACCTCGCATTCTATGAGCTCCATGGAATAGCTCTTGAAGGAGCCGCGAGTTCTCGTGACTATGCAAAAGCTGCAGAGATTCCATGAACATCCCTCGGAAACCGGAATAATTGCTATCAACGGGCTCCTTCTCAGCCTGGGCATGCACAGCTTTACCTCGTCGCATTCCTCCGGGAAACTCTTCCCAAGCTCGACCGCGTCCCTTATCCTAGTTATCGCCCTCGGGTGGAGCATAACTGCGTCCGGCGCTATCCTGACAACGTTCTCGGGTTCGCCTGGAACGATACAACCCGCGACTATCAGCCGTTTACCATATCCAGCTAGACTAGAGATCCTGTAGAGCATCCTGTCGCTGGTCGGCTTCTTGACGACGCAGGTGAAGATTACGATGGCGTCGGCATCCCGCGGGTTTGAAACGATTTCGTGGCCTTTTTCTCTGAGGAGGCCTAGGGCTATCTCCGAATCCGCGACATTGGCAGCGCACCCATAGGTCTCAGCGTAGATCTTCACGGCGCCCCGAGATAGAAAATCAAAACGATAAATTAAACTATCTTGTGGGGGAAAGATTTCTGGCGGAGGCGAGGACTTTCTGAACCTTCGCAATATCAGCCTCCATTAAATCAGCCAGCCGATCCATTCCCCTCTCCATCCCCAGGTTCCTGATGAACCCCTCTGCGACCTGCCTAACCACCTCCCACCTCTCCCAGGGATAGACTATCCAGGCATCCGTTACCTCGACGTAGTAATCCGGCTTAAACTTGCACCAGGGCTTCATGTGGAGGGTCGCGACCCTGACCTCGAGCGGGTTCTTGGGGGATATTTCCTGATCAATCACCTCCTTTAAAGTGAGGCCTTCATCCGCAACGTCGTCTACCAATAGTACCCGCTTACCGGACAAATCCCTTAAGGCCAATGGATTATAGACCTTCACACTGAATCTCTTGGCCACGTCGACATAGCTACTACAACCAACCGGATAGATTTTATTGAATCCGAGAACATCTGAGAGGAGATGAGCCACCGTGACTCCCCCGCGGAGAACGCCCACTAATAAATCTGGACTATAATCCGAGATTATTTTGTCGGCGAGCCTCTCCACAAGGGATTCTATATCGGCCCAAGAAAGCTGCAGGTATTTGAAGCCTCCGACCTCAAGAATTTTCATACAAAAACTCGTCAAAAGCAACATTAATATTTTTATTTTAAAGATTTTGACCCACTCACTGAGGGGTTCGGAAAGTAGTAATTATTTAGCCGATTCCGAGAAT
>JANXDQ010000013.1 GCA_025059415.1 Aigarchaeota archaeon | reverse complement strand
GCGTCCCTACACATGGATAGGGCCATGAGATACATCCTGTTCAGGGTATCGCTTATCGGGAACTCCACGTATCCCAATAGGCACCGGAGGACCATGTAGTCCGTGGACTCCTCGACGGATTCGAGGCCTATCAGCTTCGTCCTCATAATCTTCTTCAAATAACTCTTGTACTCGTCCACTCTGCCGGCGAACATTATCCTGATCACGTTGTATCCCGCGAGATAGCAGGCGATCAACTCGCGTGTGACCTCCTCGGGGGATGACTCGGGTGAGACCTTCAAGACGGCTTCGAGCTGCTTCTCGGCCCACTCGCGCCCAGGGACGAGGAGGAGGCTCCTGTCAGGCTGGGGAATTACCCGGACGTAATCACCGGGCTTCAACCCCATGGACTCGGCCCAAATCTTCGGAAGGGAGACTATGTACGTTGAGCCGCCGGTAAGTTGAATCCGCCTCAAAAACGCGGAGGAATCCCTCATCAACACCGAAAACCCGGGAGTCCAATATAACTATTTAGCAACCAAAAAGACTACGTAAACTCCACACCTACTCTATACAACACAGAAAGAAGAGACCCGGATAAAGAAACAAAATATATCCCGCGGGGGTGATTTGAACACCCGACCATCCGGTTTCTGTCCGCCTGGCCGGTGTGGGCCGCGCCCTGGATATAGGCGCTGGCTACAGCCGGACGCTCTACCAGGCTGAGCTACCGCGGGACCTATTTTCTGGTTTATCTTGGATCTAATTAACTGTTTTGCCCGTTTTCCAGCCTTTGAGCACTTTTACAAGTTTTTCAATTTCCCCCCTTAGTTCGTTGCTTATTTCTAGGAGGGTCTTTAGGTCCTCGATCTCTTTCTCGAGCTCCATGAACTCTTTCTCGGAGATGAGTTCTGATTGGGATCCACCTTCATCTACGCCGCCCCCGAGCTCCGTGGAGATCGATGACGCCGCTTCTCCAGGCTGTTTTTCCTGTTCTCCGGCTGGGGGTTGGCCTGCGTTCTCGGCTGGTGGCTGTGGGGCGCTCGGCTCAGGGTTTTGGAGGAATTGTAGCGGGGTCTCTATTTGATGGGCTTCCATTATTTGGGGCGGCCTAGGCCTATCTGAAAATTTTAGGGCTATTCCGTATGCGGCGAGTATTGAGGCGGATATGATGAGCCATGTTAGGAGATCGAGGGCCATCTCAGAGCTCACCCACGATCGAGGAGATCTCCCGGCTCAGCCCGGTGGCCATCTCGAATATCTTGTCGGAGGCGATTGCCGACATCGCGTAAACGGCCCCGCTTATGGCTAGGAGGAGGCCGAGTGTGCTCGTGAGGGAGAACGCGGAGTCTCCCTTGACGCGGTAATATGCCACGGAACTTGCCGCGGCCATCCCGTAGATGGCTGAGAGGAAGAAGGCGTTGACGAGTTGCTCGGGGATCGGGGCGATGAGGGGGAACCAGGAATAAATCAATTCTATGAATGCGGACAACGTCTTTACGAGGACGCTGATTAGGGCGGAGATCGCGGCGAAGGCCGCCTGGAGCGGGAAGGCTATTCCCCAGAGCATGCCGGCGACTTGGACGCGCTTCTTCCTATTCTCAAGCCTCTTCAAGACGTAGTCGTGGATGGCCTTCGCCGTCATCGATGCCCTGGCCCCGTGGTGGATCGAGTCCGCCAGTATCTTCCCCATGGAGTAGGTGAGGCTGCTGAGGGACTCCGCTCCGAGGACCTTGAGAGCCAGCTTCTGATCGAAGCCCATCTCCAACCTCTTCTGGAGCCTTTTCACGAGCCTATTCACGGGCCCGTAGTCGTTGAGGGATACGAGTTTACACGCTCCCTTTAACGAGCCGGAGACCTCGACCGCGTCTCCCAGCGACTTCACGAATGATGGCAGGTTCCTATCGACTTCTTCGGCGGATTTGACCCACTTCGCCCCCAATCTCCCTATTATTAGTAGCGGGATGCCGGAGGAGAACAATGGGAGCGTCATGGATTTGATGGCTTCTCCCCCGCCCCAACTAGAGATTGCGAGGATTATTGACGCGGATATCGAGAGGGGGATCATGATTATGTTGAGTTTTCTGAGGAGTTTGAGTTTTCGGGGACATCGCTCATCTCCGTGGAGCACCGGGTCTGGGGGAAGCGACCTTGAGAGCAGGAATGCCATGAGTGATAGTATTGAGAATATTCCGAGGGACGTTAATGCTAGGAACTGCTCGACGTCCATCCCGAATATGGATGAGACCAGGAGCATGGAGACGCTTAGGAATATGCTTGATGTCAGGATCGCGGAATAGGCGTCTATGAGCTTCTTCAGGCGTTCAAGCCTCCTCTCGAATTCGTCCACGAGGCCCGACATCATCTTCTCGAATTCTATCCTCACGAAGTCTCTTAGATCCATGTTGAGGTTGAGGGCTTCCGCTAACCTCTTGAGGAAAGCGAAGATCTCCCTATCCCCGACCTTCTTCGAGATGTATAGAATGGCCCGGTGCAGTCGGTATCCCCATCTCTCTATGGCCCTAGACGCCTTGTCGAAGAGGCTGGATAATTCTCCGAGGGCGAGGGCGGATGAGGAGGCCATCTTCACGACGTCGCGTGGATTCGCGGAAGCCGTTGAGAGAGCGTAGAAATACAGTATTATTGTCTGCCGTAGTTCCCCGAGCCCGTTTCCGCTGAAGATTGGTCCAAGCCGTTTTTTCAAGACCGCTCCCAAGGCCTCTCACCCGACTCTACGAGGTCCATGATTTGCTCAACCCCGACGACGTATGCCTGGGTTATCACCCTCCACACCCTGAAGTAGTCGAACACTCCGAACTCGACGAGCCTCGAGAGGAGCCTGGCCCTAAGCTCGAGCTCGCGGTACACCCTCCTCAACTCGCTCCTGCTCAGCCCTTTCATGACGGCGATCCTGTTCTCGAGGAGGTGGCTGTTTCCCTCGCCCCTGAACTCGTGCGCGTCTTCCCCGGGCTTCCAAGTGAAGAGCTCTATGTAGCTGAATCTCTCCTCGAGCGGGTCGTAGCCGACGACCTCGTTCACGCTGAGGACGCGTCTCTCAAATGAACCGGTCCTCGGAACCCTTACCACGCTCTGGATGATGACGCAGTTCAAGACGTCCATGTAGGTCTTGGGGATCTCTATCGGTGAACCCGTCAACCTCTGGATGAGCTTCTCCACGCTTCCGGCGTGGAAGGTGGCGAGGACGGGGGTTCCGGTCTGCATGGCCTGGAAGGCGACGCTCGCCTCCCTTCCACGTATTTCGCCGACGAGTATGTAGTTTGGCCTCTGCCTCAGAGCCGCCTTTAGTAGGTCAAATAACCCTATGGTCGCCGCCTCCTCGCTCTCTCTCGTCACCTCCCTCACCCAGTTATCGTGTGGGACTATTACCTCGGGCGTGTCCTCGATGCTGATGATCTTGTAGTGCGGGTTGATGAACGTGCAAACAGCCCTGAGGAGCGTCGTCTTCCCGCTCGCGACCTCTCCGCAGAACCAGATGCTCATGTTGTGTTCTAGGAGCATCCAGAGATATGCCGCGATCATCGAGTCTATTGTCCCGAATTTTATCAGCTGGGTTATGCTGAGGGGTTTATCCGTGAACTTCCTGATCGTGAAGTTGCTTCCCCTCATGCTTATCTCCGACCCGTAGACTATGTTTATCCTAGATCCATCCGGGAGGGTTGCGTCGACTATGGGGTTTCTGAAGGTCACGGGTCTACCAGATCGTTCAGAAAGCCTCCTCACAAACTCGTTGAGCTCATCCTCGGAGTCGAACCTGATGTTCGACTCGCAGCTCCCGAATACCTTGTGTTCAACGAATATCGGGCCCAGGCCATCGCAGCTCACATCCTCGATGTATGGATCCCTGATGAAGGGCTCGATTATGCCAAACCTAACCTTATCCATTACCAATTTGTATTCTAGGGCCTTGTAGGTCTCGTGGCCGACGGCGATCTTCTTCGACCTCTTATCCACGGCCACGTATTCGCCCAGCGGGATCCCCGGCCTGATCTCGACGACCTTCCGCAGAAACTCCCTTAACGCCTTCTCGCGTCCCTCAACATCCTCGGCCTCAATGGATTCATCTATTAGATCTATCAATAGCTCGTCGACGATCTCCGGGAGCTTTCCGAGCTTTATTCCGCCGGCCGGCTGGACGATGACGTACATGGGTCTTAGACCTGGCCCCCTAGAATAGATGTGGATGAAGATCGGGTCTCCAACGGGGTAGACTATGTTCACGCGCCTCTCGTATCTGAGTTCCCGCGAGAGCTGCTCCATGTACCTCGGAGACTCCCTCCCAGATCTGATCCACTCATCGAGGTATCTCACTAGATGCGGGTTCTGGGCGAAGACGTTCCTCAAGGAATGTTCGAGCTGCCCCGTTAGGAGGCTCATTTTCTCACGCCCTCGCCTGGGAGAACGGGAGGACCTTTATCCCGAACGCCGGGTCGACGTCGAAGCTCAGGATTATCGAAGACGGCTTAACCGCGCCCTTTAGCTTGGGAACCTGGAGTATCTTAACGATCCTCTCCCCGATCTCTTTTATCGTCAATGTGAAGTGGACATCGCATATCGACCTCATCCTGATCAAGAGGTCTTGGTTGAACGCGTAGGGGTGGATCGTGATTATTATCGACTTGGCCTCGTCGTCCACTATGTTCCTCACCTCCGTGAAGAAGTTCAGGATATCCCTTTCCTCGGCATGGGTGACGAGATATGTCAACGAGTCGATTACGTAGACATCGCGCTCAAATCTCTTCCTAATGGTCTTCAGCAGTAGTTCTAGGAACCTCGAGGAGAGCTCGTGGTTCCACTTGAGGCTCTTCACGTGGAGCTCAAAAATCATCAGCTTCCCGGTTAGGAAGAAGTGCTTGATGTCGAGGGAGATCTGCTCCATGTTTCTTATGAGGGACTTGACCCCCGCCTCCGTCGTTATGTAGAGGACCCTGCATCCCGAGTTCAGTGCCCCATAGGTGTATTGCTGTGCCAAGACGCTTTTCCCACTATCATTCGGCCCCTCGATGATGCAGAGGAAGGGCATGCGTATCTCGCCTATCTTCCGATCCAGCTCGCTGTTCATGGACTTCAGCATCCCGCCTACCGCGCTCACGCGGAACTCACCCCACTCGGAGCCACCACGATCAGTTTCACCGAGCCGTCGACCTCATCTGAGAGCCAGGCCCTTATCGCCAAGCTCTCCCCGGGATCCCAGAGGCCGCTCGACATGTCGGGGGAGGCCGGGTTCAATAATTCCCCGAGGCCATCACAAGTTATGTTTAGTGGTCGCCATCCATAGCTGGAATTCATCTCCGGGTCATATGGCAGCCAGATGGCCTTGAGGGCGCCGCTGTGCGACCTGTATACCGCGATGACATCCATTTTATCGAATTCCTCGATCTTTATCGGTTCATGGCCCCGATTCAGCAAAACAACTTCTATACTCCTGTTATCGGGTAAAATCGTCAAATTCCTTATCTCGAGGAACCCGCTTAGCCGCTTGATGTCCTCCGAGGCCGCGATGAGGGAGTCGCGGATGAGGGCGCAGCCCATCAAAATCAACGCTATCAGGAAGCCTATTGAGACCAGGGCAATTGCGGCGAAGAACGCGGAGGTGGCAAGCGCCCCGAGGCTCGACAACCGGGCCGCCTCCTAGGTCGAGAATTGATATGAGCACTCGACGCCGTTGTAGAGTATGAAGGAGGCCCTGTGGTCGCCTCTCCCAAGCGGCGAATCGAGATACGTGGTTAGGAGAATCGTCTCCCCGGGATCCCATTTACCATCTAGATCGGAGTCATTTAGCAGCGTGTAATCCCAATATTCAGATGAGTTCCCGAAGAGGAGGTAGTGGGCCCCGTTCTCGCTCAAGATCATCAGCTCGGATTTCTCGACGAGAGACGGGGAGACGGCGCGTACCCCTATATTCTTCACCCACAACTTTACAACGTTAGAATCGTGGTCGGCGTGGGCGAGGAGGATCTTGCACCTATGAGATGTCTCATCCCTGATCCACATCAATTGAGTTCTCTGGATGTCCATCATCTGATCTAGGTTGGCGATGTAGGTTCCGGCCAGCGCTGCGGCGATTATTATGGCGGCGATCCCGAGAATGGACTCAGAGAGGAGGGAGCCGATCGGCATGCCTCATACCCCCTCTAGCCTCTTTCCAAATCTTTGATCCAAAATCTTCAAGAGGAGCACGAGTATGAGGAAGAACTTCTCATCTGCTCCAGATGATAACAGGTTAAGGAGGTAAGCGGCGGCGATCGTTGATTCCTCATCCAGCCTCCTGGCCTTGACCTTGGAGATGTTGAATCCCTCAATGCTTAGGAGGAGCTTGATTGCATCGAGTAAGGACTCCAAAACTTGGGGCGGAGCAAAATTTCTGGCAGCGCTCGAGCTTAGGAAAGTCACGGCGTGCTCCCTCCCAAAGAGCTTTAGGAGTAGGTATGCACAGGTGATTGTGGCCAGCGATTTGCCCCCAGCATCCTCAGGCAGAAGAATGCTCGACCGCCTCTTCTGAAAAAGCTCGCTCTCGCAGCGGTTCTGCTCCGTGCCTTCAACCAATTGCTCCAAATCCTTTTCAGATTCCTCGCGCTGCCTCCTCAATTCTTCTATGCTGACAATATTGGTCGCGTAGTTGAATGGGTTCTCGAGGTTTGAGATCAGTTCCCTGACATCCATTAATGTGGTCTCAAGGGGTTCCCTAAGCTTCCTAACCTCCTCCTCCAATTCCTCAAACTTCCTCCTAATCGACCCATATTCGTCTCCCATACTCCTTCACCGCTCGCCCCGGAGTGGGGTTGGGGGAGGCCTCCGAAATCCCGATCACATATTCATAGCAGTCTCTTAGGACATCTGAGAGATCCAGCGAGGTGATGGTTACATATTTTGATGTGAACATGGAGTAGAACTGGAAGAGGAAGCCGCGGACTATGTAGAGAAGCGGCCTCTCATTTCTCCCACATATCTGGGCGGAGCTCGATATGCGGAAGAATATCTCGATGTCTCCTCCCTCGGATCTCGACGTGAAGACAGCGGCGTCCTTCACGAGCCTAAGCACCTTAATCGCTCGGACCAGCAGCTCGTTGGCGGCTCGAAGACTCCCAACGCCATTCTTCTTGACGACCCTGTAAAGCCTCTCGCCCAGGACCCTGCCGACGGAATAAGCCACGACCCCGCAGACGCTTTCCCCGAAATACTTGCTCAGATCCCAGAACAGGGAGACTATGTCCGTCGAACTGGCTTTAAATGCCTCCAAAATCTCATCTCCCGCCCAGCCCGATATAAGGTGATCGTCCATCCCTAATACACCATAAATAAGACATAAAGTGTAAGATAAATATTTTTTGAATATTCCTAAAGTATGACAAAATTTATGAATAAGTCTTATCTTAGTATTATTGAAGATGATGCGGCGATCAGATACCCGGAAAACTTGGAAGCGGGGGCTGACAGGGCTGGAGACCGCGATAATCCTGATAGCCTTCGTTATAGTGGCGGCGGCCTTCGCCTTCGCGGTGCTGAACCTAGGATTCGCCTCAACCCAGAAGAGCGGCGAGGTCTTGAAGGCGGGCTTGGAAGAGGCCACGTCGAGCATAGAGCCGGCTGGGTCGGTGATTGCCGGAGGAGAGAAGTCTGGAAACGACTACTACGTCAAAAACATAACGATATACATCAAGACCGCGGTCGGGAAGAGGCCCGTGGACATGGGCAACGACACCCTGACCATAGCATACCTCGACCCGTACACCCACATCGACCGGCTGCTCAGGTCCACTGATCCCTCCAGGGACCAGGTGACCGTGAACGAGGTTAAGGGAGACGGCGATCCACTATTGGAGTTCGGGGAGATCTGGAAAGTGGTGATCCACCTGGACAACATATACGGCGGCCTCGAAAGCGTGAAGCTGAAGTCAAATGACGTGGTAATCGTAGAGATAAAGCCATCCGTCGGCTCCATCCTCAAGGTGGAGAGAAGGATCCCGCCGTCAATAGATCCCGTTATGGACCTCGGCTAAGAGCACAGCCCCCAAAACTCTCCCCTCCCATTTTTTTATCATCCTATCAAACTTAAATAGGATCTATTAGGGCTATGAATTGAGTCATGGTAAGCGTGTTGACGCTCACGGGAGGAAGACGGTTTGAGCATCGGGCCGCCCTCGATAAAGTACCTGATTGAGGCCAAGATCGAGGTAAACGGTGTAGTTGACCGGAATGATATAATTGGCGCGATCTTTGGGCAGACTGAGGGGCTTTTCAGCAGCGAGCTCGATCTAAGGGAGCTCCAGAAAAGTGGGAGAATAGGGAGGATCGAGATCAGCGTCAACGTCCAGGGCAACAAGACCTATGGGAAGATAATGGCCCCATCCGCCCTAGACAAGTACTCCACGGCCCTGATCGCCGCCATGATAGAGAGCATCGACAGGGTTGGGCCCTACAGCGCCGCCGCGAAGATCGAGAAGATACATGATGTGAGGGCCGAGAAGAGGAGGAAGATAATCGAGCGGGCCAGGGCGATCCTCTACCAGTGGGAGAAGAGCAAGATCCCCGAGGAAGATGAGATGATGAAGGAGCTCGAGGAGGCGCTCCTGAAAGCGAGGGTGATAGAGTTCGGCCCCGAGAAGATTCCAGCAGGCCCCGACGTCGAGGAGGGCGATGAGCTGATAATAGTTGAGGGGAGGGCGGACGTGATAAACCTCCTAAAACACGGATACGCCAACGTGATCGCCATTGAGGGAATAAAGATCCCGGAATCCGTCAAGTCGCTCGCATCGAAGAAGAAGAGGGTGATAGCGTTCCTCGACGGGGACCGCGGGGGAGACATGATCCTAAACGAGCTCAAGAACGCTGGAATGAAGATAGACCTCGTGGCGAGGGCGCCATATGGAAAAGAGGTGGAGCAGTTGACTGGGAAGGAGATCGTGGACGCACTCCACCACGCGGTGCCCTTCGAGGAGACCGCGAAGCAGTTGAAAGCCCCGCAGAGGGTTAGGGAGGCGGCTGTGGCGCTCCCGGAGAAGCTCGGGGAGTACGCGAAGGAGGTTGAGGGGAGACTCATGGCCGTGCTCTTGGACGAGGAACTCAATGAGTTGAAGCGGACGCCAGTAAGCGAGCTCGCCCAAGAGCTCCAGGAACAGAGAAACCGCGTGAAGTACGTGGTCTTCGACGGCATCGTGACCCAGAGGCTGGTCGACGCCCTCGCGGAGAGGGGCGACGAGGTCTACTTGATCGGCGTGAGGGTGGGCGAGATATCGAGGCCGGCTGAGAACGTGAAGGTCCTCACCCTTGATCGCCTACAGACTTCCTGATCTCCCTGAGCGGAACGGGGTACCTGAGGAACGCGACGGCTCCGCCGAGCCTCGAAATCTTCTCGGAGGACTCCAATCCGTCGAGGAGTATCCTCAAGTCGAGTTTACCCCGCTCCGCCGCCGCCAGGAGCCTCTCCAGCCGCTCATCCCCCATGTTGCCCCATAAATAGCCCTCGGATACCAGGGCCTTCTCGACGGCGCCCATCTCCCAGGCCATTAACACCTCATCGAGCCCTATCGCGACCCTCTCGGGATTCTTTGACATGGCCTCTATGAATTTCTCGGCCTCGATGGCGTCTATGAAGGGTTTGAGCTCCGACATGAACTCTGGGACGTTCCTCGACCTCAATAGCTCACTTATCCCCGCCTCTCCCCCGATCGAGGTGCTGCAGATGGCCTTAACCCTCTCGTAAACCATTTTCGACTTCTTCCTGAGATACTTCATGAATCTCTGGGCGAAGACTTCTGGGCCGAAGACCGCGACATCGGCATCCTTATACTCCATCAGCCTATTCTTTATGGCCTCAATTACCTCATCAAAGGATTCATCGTACGCAGCCTCGCCCCATGAGATCGATTTATCGACTTGGGGCAGGTGCCTCGAGTAGATCACGTTGAGCCCACCGTTGGTGAACTCCGCAGCCGCTATCTCGTAGTCGTCGAGGGACACGCAGATCACCCTCATCGGCTTCTCCCTCCGCCCCGCGAAGGCATCTGAGAAAGACTTGAGCCTCTGGAAATCCTTCTTCGACTCTATCCTTATCTCGACCCCGGGGTACAGCGTCACCGTGTGGTATTTCCCGAGGAGGTCGAGTTCCCTGCTCTCGTAGATGATCCTCCCCGTGAACCTTATCCTCCTCATCAAGGGGTCTATCGCCTTCGACTCCACCTCCACGCCCAAAACCACTTGAACCCGCTCGCTGTCCATCTTTCCATCAGCCCTCTCCTTCTTCACCTCCCTCGTAGTCCTCGAGTAGACGATGTCGCCCACCTCAATCAACCTAAACACGTTTATCAGGTCGATGCCGCTCTCGGGGATGACCTCGATAAACCTCTTCAAGCCGTCAACGCGTTTAATGATCACTACGCGGCATCTCCTTCTCGTGTTAGCTTCCGGGGTGGCGGGTAGCATCCCAACTCATAAAGCCTTCTAGGAAAACCTTTTCCCAACGCATTTCCGCCCCCCTAGGAGGGCCGTGAACATCATCGCCGCCGCGATAGCCATCGGACTCGCCTTAGATTGTTTCTCGGTAGCCCTAGGGAAGGGGATGGGAAATCGGAGGATTGACCGCGCCTCAACGCTGAAGACAGCCCTGACATTCGGAGCCTTCCACATAGTAATGCTCTCTCTGGGTTGGGGGATGGGGAGCCGCGTTGCGGAGCTGATCTCGGAGCTAGATCACTGGGTGGCGTTTGGGCTCCTCTCGGCAACGGGCGTCCACATGCTCTACGATGCCTTCCACCGCGATAAATCGGATCCAAATCCGGGCATGGGAATTAAGTCGCTTCTAAGCCTCTCAATAGCGACGAGCATAGATACATTGATCATAGGATTCAGCCTCCCCTTCCTGAAGATCCAGCTACTGCTCATGGCCCCGCTAGTCGGCATCACGTCATCGACCTTCACCGCCTTCGGGTGGTATCTCGGGACGAGGGTGAGGCTGATGATGGGGGAGAAGAGCGAGGCCATCGGCGGCGCCATCCTGATATTAATAGGCCTAGAAATCCTGCTCGAGCACCTACTCCGATGAACATCCAAGATTTATCGGAGTCCTATAGGAGCTAAGAGTGGATGGAGGTAGAATATCCTGAGGAGCAGTGGAGGCTCCTGAGGGAACTCAGGGACAAGTCCATGGCCCTGATGAAACCCCTCGTCAATCACGGCCTCGACCCCGTCGTCTACGGGAGCATAGCGAGGGGGGACGTGGACAGGGAGAGCGACGTCGACGTATTCATACCGCATCCTACCAGCACAGCGATGCTCGAGCTCTACCTAAACGAGGCGGGGATAAGGGTCTCGAGGAGGCTACTCGTCCAGGCCACCCCGAGCTACGTCCCCAAAGCATATCTGGAGATCGACGACTATACATCGGTCTCGTTGCCATTGTCGAGGATGAGGGATGAGGAACTCGGATTCTATAGATTAGCCGGGCAGCTCTCATCGAATGAGCTGGTGGGCGGTAAACGCGTCCCCGGAATAAACAAGGAGCTCTACCTGATCGTCCCGACTAGGCGAGGCCACCTCCAAATGCCCGTCGAGAAGAACATCGAGGAGGCCGCCCTGATACTAGGGGTGGATCCAAAGATCCTCCAAAACAGGATTAGGGTCTTGAAGAGGCGGAGGGAGGTTGGGAGAACCGGCGTCTACAGGGAGATCGAGGTGCCGAGTGATAAGACCTTCGAGCAGGTCCTCGAGGAGCTGATGAGCCGCGACCCAGCCCTAAGGAGGAGGATTAAAACCATCGATTAACAATATACAAAATCGGTAAAACCAATTATAGCCTTGACTAAGTAGAACTTGTGGAAAATTGAGGATATTATTCATAACGCCTCCAACGCCTTCGGTCGTAAAGGAGGTTCTGGGCAGCGGCGGCCCACCGCTGGGTCTAGCGTACCTGGCGGCGACGGCGCGCGAGGAGGGCTGGGAGCCGGGGATTATCGACGCCTTGACCGAGGGCCTAAGCCTCAGGGAATTGGAGCGGAGGATAAGCGGATTCGACCCGGATGTGGTCGGGATAACGGCCACGACCTCGATGATGCCCGACGTATACGAGGTTGCCAAGATCGTGAAGGGTGTGAATGAGGGCGCGCTCGTGCTTTTAGGAGGCCCACATGCAACCTTCATGGCCCATGAAATCCTGAGGGAGTGTCCACACGTGGATCTCGTGGTGAGGGGGGAAGGCGAGGAAACTCTTAGAGAGATCTTAGGGAAGTTGGAGAAGGGGCATTCATTCAGGGATGTCCTCGGAGTGACCTATAGGGAGGGTGGCCTCATAAAGGATAATCCACCCCGCCCATTGATAAGAGACCTCGACGCGCTTCCCCACCCGGAATACGACCTCCTGCCCATGGAGAAATATGTCGTCAATGGGGTGAGATTCGGCGCGGTGATGACGTCGAGGGGCTGCCCCTACAACTGCGTATTCTGCTCTTCCTCCCTCCAATTCGGGAAAGGATGGAGATCTCATAGCGTGGACAGGGTAATCGATGAACTCAAGATTTTATCCGAGGAGTTCGGGGTCAAGGAGGTAGAATTCCTGGATGATACGTTCACGCTTAACCCAAAACGCGTTGAGGAGATTTCTAAGAGGGTGGTCGAGGAGAAGCTGGATATTTCGTGGAGCGCGTCCTCGAGGGTGAATACATTCAATTATCAGATAGGATGTAGTATGCGCCGCGCTGGAGCCCACACAGTATACTTTGGGATAGAGTCGGGGTCGGATCGGACGCTGAAATTCATAGAAAAAGGCATCTCTAGGATGCAGTCCATGGAGGCCGTTAAGGCCGCCAAGCGGGCGGGACTACGCGTTTTGGGATCATTCGTTATGGGATTTCCCTACGAGACCGAGGACGAGATCAGGGAGACCATAAGCTTCGCGAATAGGGTCGGGGTGGATCTCGCCCAATTCACAATAGCAACCCCCTATCCGGGGACGCGGCTCTGGGAAATAGCCTTGGAGAAAAACCTCCTATTAACTAGGAACTGGAGGAAGTTTACAACCGTCGACGTCGTCATGAAAAACATCTACCTGACCCCTCAGATGATTAAGAAGCTCTTCCTCTGGGCTTATCTCACGTTCTATCTCCACCCGAGGCGCGTCATCGAGGATGTCATCAGGAATAGGGGATTCATCCTGAGGCGGGCGATCCCCGCGGCATTCAAATTCGTAAAGAGGAGCATTTTAAGCCTCTGGGAATAAGCTATATTTATAATTGAATGAAGCATCCCTATGAACATGGCCTCGGAAGACAAGGATTATACGCGGAGAATGGCAGACGCCTTGAGGAGCGGGGCTAAAATGCTCGCGGAACACTGTCCAGTCTGCAATAGCCCACTCTTCGAGATAAAAGATCAACTCTGGTGTTTAAAATGCGATAAGAGGGTTGTAAAAGTGAGGGGGGAAGAGGATGTCGAGGAAGCCCTCGCCGCCATCACCCTCTCCGAGGCCGCTAAAACCCTCACATTAAAGATAGAGGAGGTAACCCTGCTCCTCAAGAGAAGTGTCGACGTCGAGGAATCCAAGAAGCTCGCCGAGGCCATGAAGACCTTACTGGAAACCCTGGAGAAAGCAACGCAGCTGAGAAAGATCTTCACAGAAAAAGAGAGAGAAAAGTAGGAGGATTTTTCCAGCGAATCATTTTATGAAATCGCATATTATGCGGAGAATGTCCGGCGATATATCGTGAAAGTTGGGGCATATATTCTGACGGATTTCAAGAGCTCTTTGTGAAAGGGGACTCGCCGACGCGGCCTCCTCGACGCTTACTCAAATTTTTAGAAAATCTCTGCAAAATGAATGACATTTTCCTCGGAAAAATGATGGTTTTTCTAAGCCGCAGACCCACATAGCGCCTGACCGCCCATAATTCCACCGATTCAACATCGAGTGAATCATCGGGATATCGGGCCGCCTAGAAATGGCTCTTTTTACAGTGGAAAGGTAGGGGTGGTCGAGATTTCCTGTGAAGAAGATTTGGGGATAATTATGGCGGAAAATGGTCATTTTTCAATGAAGAAAAAATGGATGTTCACAGGGGCTGTTCACACATGGTGAAGGGACGAGCTGTTTCCAGCGTGGGGATCCACCCACCCCGACCCCTCCATTTCCACTGGAAAGAGATTCACAGCCAGCCGTATTCATTTTAATTGATTTTTAAAGGAAAGTGTAGTATTAGCATTATTTCTCTTGTGAGGCCAGTTCTTTAACTTCTCCCCCCTATTAACGGAAAGGGGCTACTTCCTTGAAATCAAATAAAATTCCCATTTCTACGGAGGGGCTTCTTCAATGGAAATCATGGGGTGACCGGGATCCGCTCGGCGATGTCCTCCAGAGGGCACTGCAGAGGCCGAGAATATTCAAGAATAGGGACGTCATGCGTTCCGACTACGTCCCCGATAGGCTCCCGCACAGGGATGAACACATCAGGAGGCTCGGGGAGATCTTGGCCCCGGCCCTGAGCCTCTCGAGGCCCAGCAACGTCTTCGTCTACGGGAAAACGGGCACGGGGAAGACCGCCGTAATCAGATATGTCTTCAAGAGGTTCGGGGAGGCCGCCGGGAAGGAAGATCTACCACTGGCCTTCGCCTACGTGAACTGCAGGATCTCCGGGACCGAGTACAAGGTTCTGAGCGAGCTTTGCGAGGCCATAGGCGTCCGGGTCCCATTTACGGGCCTCTCGAAGGCCGAGGTCTATAATAGGCTGAGGAGGGGGCTCGGGGAGAAGGGGCTCCTACTCGTCGCCTGCTTCGATGAAGTCGACGCGCTCGTGAAGTCCTATGGCGACGACCTCCTCTATGATCTAACCAGGATAAATGAGGGGATGGAGGGCGGCGGCCTATCCATAGTCGGCACCTCAAACGACCTCCACTTCAAGGACTACCTCGACCCGAGGGTTCTCAGCAGCCTGAGCGAGGAGGAGCTCGTGTTCCACCCCTACACGGCCACGGAGCTCATCGACATACTCGGTGAGAGGGCGACGCTAGCATTTCGTGAAGGCGCTGTACCGCAGAACGTGATCAATCTATGCGCCGCGTTGGCCGCCGCGGAGCACGGGGATGCGAGGAGGGCCATTGATCTGCTCAGGGTCGCCGCCGAGGTCGCTGAGAGGAGCGGCGAGGCCGTGGTCGAGGAGAGGCATGTCAGGGTCGCCCAGAGCATAATTGAGCGTGGGAGGATCTTTGAAGCCCTATCCACCCTGCCGCTCCACAGCAAGCTCCTCTTAACATCCCTGCTCCTGCTCGCGAAGAACGGCGTAAATGACCCGATCTCCGGGGTGATCTATCAAACGTATAGGGAGGTCTGCGGGCTCATCGGCGTCGAGCCCCTCACGGATAGGCGGGTCAGCACGTTGATCTCTGAGCTGGATATGTTGGGCGTCGTGAAAAGCGATATAGTCAACATGGGGAGACGTGGCAGAACCAGGAAAATAATGTTGCTCACTCCGCCCGGGGAGGTCGAGGAGGTCGTTGAGAATGATGAAGTGCTCTCCTCCATCCTCAACTACACGCCGTCCATCACGAAAAACAAGATGAAGAATCCGTAATCGAGGATATTTGCCCCCGCGAGCCACGCGATCCATAGTAGTTTTCTCAAGGGTATTAGCAAATATGGCCCCGAGGAAAATAGCCTTATCGGGGAATGTGCGTGTTATCGGTGGCGGCGCTTTGGAGAGGAGGCTGGCTAAGAAGCTCGTTGAAGAGGCCATGAGGAGGGGCTACACACTCACGAAGCGAGCCCTAGAACTCCTGGGATCCGCCGAAGACCCCATCAAGGCCCTAGACAAGGCGATAAAGGAAGTTCAGGAGCGAAAAAGGGGCTCTACAGTAATAGACGCCGCGGACATCGAGGGGGTGATGGTGATTCCAAGCCCCCCGCGGGGAGTGGAGGCAACCTTTGAAGCAGCCGCCGAGGCTCCGCCTGAGCCCGAAATAGAGGTCGATGAACGCTTCCTAAACGAGTACCGCATAAAGGGCTCCATCGACGAATTCAACGCGTATTTCAGAAGCAGATATGAGAAATCGAGGAGGATATTCGAGGAGAGGCTCGTGGGGTTGGTGGATTTAAGGTCGGTCTTGAAGATGAGGGACGGACAGGAGGCATATACCGTGGCCATGTTGTTTGAGAAGAGGGACGGTGAGCGGGCCATATTCATCGCGCTCGACGACCCCACGGCCCAGGCCACGGTAATAGTGCCAAAAAACGACAAGAAACTTATCGAGGTGGCGGAGAGCGTTTTACCAGATTCCATCATCGCGGTCAAGGTCTGTAAACGCGGGGAATCGCTCATCGCGAGGGAGATCCTCCTCCCAGACATACCCACAGGACTCCAAGAAAAATGGGCTTTAGGAGATTTCAACGTCTGCTTGATCTCGGACCTACACGTCGGGAGCAAGAAGTTTAGAGATGATTTATTCGAGAAATTCCTCGACTGGATCAATAGGAGCGGCGACCCCGAGGTAAGGGAGACGCGCATTCTGATAATCGCCGGAGACCTGATTGATGGGGTCGGCGTCTACCCAAACCAACACAATGAACTCGAGATAATATCGCTCAGAGAGCAGCT
Source organism: Aigarchaeota archaeon (assembly GCA_025059415.1). GTDB lineage: Archaea > Thermoproteota > Nitrososphaeria_A > Caldarchaeales > Wolframiiraptoraceae > Wolframiiraptor. The sequence continues at coordinate 5,388 of JANXDQ010000013.1, read as the reverse complement.
TGAGAAATTGGCGGGACTCGTCTCCGAGATACCTCCCCACATCAAGGTGGCGATCGTGCCCGGAAATCACGAGCCGATTCAACGCGCATTACCCCAGCCCCCCCTCTCAGGAGAATATAGGTCGATCCTCGAGAAATGTGGCCGCGAATTACTCTTCCTCGGGAACCCCGCCTGGATCAGGGTTGGAAGCCGCCTGCTGCTGGTTTATCATGGACAGGGGCTCGACGACATCATTCAATCGGTTCCCGAGATATCCCACAGCAACCTCAATGAGAGGATCGGCGAGGCCATGGAAATCATGTTGAGACACAGGCACCTCTGCCCCATATACGGCGAGAGCACGCCAATCCTCCCCCTAGCGGAGGACCTCCTCGTGATCGATAAGATACCAAGCATACTGCACGTAGGCCACGTCCACGTCGCCTACGCCGGAGCCTATAGGGGAATAAGGGTGATCAACGCTGGGACCTGGCAGGAGCAGACAAGTTATCAGCGGAGCATGGGTTTAAATCCAACCGTGGGAGTGGCGGCGATAGTGAACCTCAAAGACCTCTCGGTAAGGCTCAAACAATTCATGTGAGTGTTTCATCGCGTTGAACAACTCGTTCTACAATATGTGATTATATCGGGCTAAAACCCACTTAATCACATGAAGCTGGATAGAAAGATCATAGCAATTCTGGTCGTGGCCTTCATCACGGCATCCTATGGAGCCGGATTAATCCTAACAAACTACATGAAAAATATTGGGACCGAGCTTCTCCCCTACTCGGCGGATTTTAGGGCGGCCCCACTAAATCGGGATGCGGCGGGGCCTCTTGTCCCTGAGACGGCTCCGGCCATTGCCCCGGAAAGAGGGGGCTATGAGACTTCATCCGAGAGGTTATTGGTCCGAACGGCGAGCCTCTACATGGAGTCCGAGGACCCCGGAGAAGCCGTGAACAAGATAATCATGATCGTCGAGTCGTATGGTGGATATGTTGCCCAGTTAAACATGTTTTCGAAGGAAAATCCGTCGGCCAGCATCCTCGTAAAGGTCCCAGAGAAATTCTTCTTCCAAGCTCTCAGCGAGATAAAGAGAGTTGGAGAAGTTGTGAGCGAGGAGGTGAATGCGAGGGATGTTACCGAACAATACGTCGACCTCGAGGCGAGGCTTAGGAATCTAAGGGCCGAGGAGGAGTGGCTTCTGAAGACGATGGAGAAGGCGAGGAATGTTGAGGAGTTGATGATGGTCGAGAAGGAGCTTTGGAGGATCCGCGAAGAGATTGAGAGGCTTGAAGCCCAGATGAAGAACTTGGAGAGAATGGTGCAGTATTCCTCGATATCGATCACCGTTACGAGGCCATCTCCGCCCACGCCGCCTCCATCACCATATCCTGAAATAGACTTCACGCCGGTCCTTGTGGCCGCCCTAACCGCTCTAATATACATAGCATATGGCCTCGTGTTCCTGATAATAATCGGCATACCGCTGGGAGCAATAGCCTACGCCGGATACATCCTCTACGAGAAAGTCGCCCGGCGAAGACGCGGCTAAAACTCATCCAAAATATTTTTTCGCCGCCCTCCTGACGTCCTCTAGGTATTCTTGATCCGTGTAGACCCTGATTATGCCATAGATTTTCGAGGTGAATTCTAGGAGCGGGGAGCGGTGCTCCGCGACCTTGATCTCGCCGCCCTCTTCCTCGTAGAATTGGACGTATTCATCGCCCTTGAAGGGTAGCGGGGTGATGTAGGGCGTGTCAATCCACACATTGTCATCTGGGACTCCGGCCATGGACGCTATCTTGTCCCCGACCACTCTAACATCCCTCAAAATCTCTCTCGGGAACTCATCCTCTTCAACCCTCAATTCATATGCGACCTTCGGGATCTTCCTCCGCTCAACCCGCTCAACCGCCCACGCCGCCTCCTTACTCCTCTTCATCATACACCAGATAACATAGTCGTCGTAGCTGAGATATTCCTCGACGCTCATGGAGGGGATGTTGGAAAGCTCTTCAAGCTTCCTCGCACCCGCTAGGAAGATGATTTGCGCAGCGCGGACCGTGTGGTGGAAGTAGATGTTCATGAAGTTCTGGTATCGGGCCAGGGCCATCTCCTCAACGGCTCCGACGGCATTGATGTTGAGGACGAGCTTCCCATCAATCAACCTGCTCCTGAAGATTATCCTCTTGGTGTCTATTATGCCGTAGGGCGCCCCCGTGAAATACGCGTCCCTCATCAGGAAGTCGAGTTTATCGGCATCGATCGGGCCGCTTATGATCGAGGACTCGTCCGCCCTCCCCTCCAATACCTCTAGCACGTCTCTTGGATCCACACCGCAGCCCTCAATAGCCCCCGCCAACTCATCATCCTCCCTTATTATCCTGCACGTCATGGACTCGTGGCTTAGGCCGGCATCGTTTAAGAGCGTCTCGAAGAGATGCGAGTAGGGGGCGTGCCCGACGTCGTGGAGGAGGCCTGCTATCCTCAAGACCCTCCTCCGGTAATCATCCAGTCCGAGCTTCTCGGCGAACTCGCCCGCCAAATACATGCATCCAAGTGAGTGGTCGAAGCGGCTGTGCCTCGCCCCGGGATAAACTAGATAGACGAAGGGGAGCTGAGTTATCCTCCTCAACCTCTGGACAGCATATGTATCGACTATGGCCAGCTCCTCATCGCGGAAGCTTAGATACCCGTGGACCGGGTCCTTAATCAGCTTCAAGGGCTTCCCGGTAAAATCCCGAAGCGGATCGGATAAAACTCTTACCCCATCCTACTCAAGGCTTCTTCAATCACCTTAACTATTTCGGAAAATACCTCGTCGGGGCCTCTTGCCGCATCTATCCTCACGAGCTCACCTCTCTCCACGTATTCCAGGTATCTCTCCCGAACCTTCTTCAAGAAGTCGGCGTCCTCAAACCTCGTCCTCTTCCTCCTAAGCCTCTTCAAACCCACCTCCGGATCCACGTCGAGGAGTAATCCGAGATCAGGCCTCCTCGCAAATCGATTTATCTCCTCAACCCACATCAGGTTCCCCGTAGTAACAGATTGATAGGCCAGTGATGAATGCAGGTACCTATCTGAGACAACGATGACGCCGCGTTCGAGGAGGGGCTCGATGACGCGTCGCAGGTGAATGAGCCTATCCGCCGCGAAGAGCAGCGCCTCCACCCTGGCGTCAACGCCTCCCTTGTAGGCTATGGCCCGGAGAATTCTTCCAGGGCCACTTCTGGTTGGCTCGCAGGTATACCGCGTCTGAAGGCCGTTCTCTGAGAGTCGCTTCACAAGCCTCTTGGCCTGAGTAGTCTTCCCCGCCCCATCCACGCCTTCAAAGGCTATAAGTAGACCCCTCATTCAGCATCAGAACTACGATGTCTTAAGCCACGATAAAAGTATCTACACAACTTCATGAAAGGCCCTGCCGCTAATGCGATTAAAATTGCTTCCAGGATTTTTCGGCATGGGGTTGAGAATAAATCGAGCAGCCCGTCCCCGAAAAGGAATTACACTACTTAATCACTCAGAGAACCCTAGATATGAGGCTGAGATGCTCTAGATAGGGAGTAACGAGTGCCGGGGCCGGGATTCGAACCCGGGACAACGGGGATGCACCCTCCGACCAGTCTATACGAGGATTATGAGCCCCGCACTCTACCAGGCTGAGTTACCCCGGCAATGGGCAATTAGGATTTTCCATCGCCCAGCATAACCGGGCACGTTCCTCGGATGAAAACATCCTCGGAGAGGTATATAGGGGTTTTGACAGCCTTGAGGAAATGATGCTGGAATAAGGTTGGAAGTGGAGCGTAAATAAAACAAACAATGTATGCTGAGTAACCGCTGAGCGGTCTCTTACTTTTCCTTCATCACCTTCTCTAGTTTTTCTTCCAGCCTCGTGACTTTCCAGGCCAAGAAGGCAATTAGCGTTTTCAAGTCATAGCCGTCTCCACGCCTGAATATCTTGGGCATTTCCCCGGCGATGAATCCTATCTCCTCTCCGCCTCTCCCAATTTTTCGCCTGTATTTCTTGGGCTTGGGGAGCTTAACCTCCTCGAAGAGGTCGTCTACTCCACAGACCGCCTCCTTATCCGTTATACTTGAGGCGACCGTTATGTTCGCGGTTATCACATCGCTTAAGTAGTTTTCGAAGTCGCCGATTTGCAAAATGTTTGGCTGGATTGGCTTAAGAACCCCGTAGCTGGTTAGCTCTATGATCGGCTCCGATCCGGGAATTAACTCCAAGCTTCCATTTTCGCGCCTTATGCCCATGTTTTCTAGCCTGGTCTTGAGGTCCACATCTTCCTCGAGTTTCTTGATGACGGCCTTGATTTTCTCGGCGAATTCGAGTGGTAGACCGGTCTCGGCGTCAGTCCACCTCATTAGATCACCCCGATGAAGTATAGCGTGGGCGTGCCGGCTATGACCTCGATCTTCCTGACGGGTATCCTGAAGTCGGTGAACGTTATGGTGGTGGCCGTGGCGGAGTATAGGTCTCCGGCTGCGTGGTCGTTTAGCCTCACCTGCCCATTTGCGGGTAGATCCACCCTCAGCAGGTATAGCTCGGAGAAGTAGAAGTCCCTCGGCGTAACGGGGTTCTTGTCGAAGTAGACCTGCTCCGTGTAGTTTATTGCGGTCACGGTCGTGGATCCATTGCTCACGTAGAGTTGGAAGAGCAATGTCCCCGCCGGCATGACCTTGTCGAGGAATGTCCCGGACGATGTCCTCTCAACGTATTCCTCGACGGCGCCGTATTTGAATACGGCCGTCAAAGTCCCGCCGGAGAACGCTATATCTATCTTCGGCTGGGGAGCCGCGGCTGGGACGCGTCTAACCAGATTAATTGTCGTTTCAAATATCTTTACGGCCTCTAGGCCTACGGCCCTCGCCACAACACAACGCCACTGTGATTGACTATAACCCAAACTGGTATAATATACTTCCATCAGCCCGCTGCCCCTGAAGCCCAACTCATCTGGAAGCGTTGATGTATAGTCTCTCACAGAAATAGAGTAGTAGTTGCTTGAGTTAGAATTCGGCGAATAAATTCTGATGACTACATAGTTTTCAGTTAAGAAGCTTGAGGGAAGCGTTACCGTTAAGTCGGAGTATGATGTGCCGACTGAGGATGCGGCGACCGAGGCCGTGACACTTCTCGTGGGCTCAACCCAGACGCCGACCGCGAATACATGTCTCACTCGGCCCGTTTCCCAGCTCGCGCCGCCATTGCTGCTGTAATGAAATGTCAGATTGAGGCTGTTAGGAAGACAATCTCCAAAAGTATATCGATTTGAATCATTTCCTCCATATCCCTGAACGTAAAAAACCAGTGAATAATAGTTGTTTGCTTGAATCTCTGTATTAAAAGTTACAAACAATATATTGTTTGAAACCGTTGTCGTCGTT
>JANXDQ010000012.1:19838-23263 GCA_025059415.1 Aigarchaeota archaeon | reverse complement strand
TGCGGTCATCTTGATCTGCGGCATCGTATTCGAGGGCCTTACCAGTACCCACCCATCATCAAAATATGCCTTTACACCGTCTACCGTGTTTATCTTTAAGTCCCGTGAACGATAGTGATCGGCAACTATCTCAGCGACCCTCCACTTTACCTCGTCGGGGCATTCATAAGTTCTTATCGGGATCGATGGATAATGGGGGATTTCATCGACGAGCTCTGAGAGCTTCTTTCCGCTTCTCGTCAGTATTTCCGCCATCCTAAGCGTTGCATAGATCGCGTCGTCAAATCCCCATATCTCGGGGAAGTAGAAGTGGTTGCTCTTCTCCCCACCTATCACGGCCTTTAGCTCCCTCACGGCGTTGAGGAGGAAGGCCCTGCCAACCCTCATCTCAACGGGCTCACACCCCATCTCGATTATCACCTCCCTCAGCGCGCTGCTACTGGCCACGTCAAATACCACTTTCCCCCTTTTTTCGAGGCTCTTAACATAGATTGCCAGCGTTATGTCTCCTGGAATTATCCTGCCACCTTCATCCACGAAGACGACTCGATCGCCATCTCCATCGAATCCAGCCCCGAAATCTGCGCCAACTTCCACCACGAGCTTCTGGAGGTCTTTAAGGGTCTCCTCAGTAGGCTCGGGCGGATGTCCCGGAAACCTCCCGTCCGGAATATCGTTTATCGCCCTTACTTCTAATCCGAGTTTCTCGGCTATCTTTGGGAATGGAATCGCAGTGGCGCCATTGGAGTAATCCACCGCGATCGTGAGCTTTCTTTCCATGCGGAATTTGGAGACGACGAATTCAATGTAGGGGGTGAACGCATCGGCTCCTTCGATCCTACCCATCCTCTCAGCTTCCCTGAAGCGCTTACCCATGATTATCTCCCTGAACTCCTCCATTCCCGCGCCGGCGGACAAAGTGGCGCCATCAGGTTTAACTAGTTTAAACCCATTCCATTCCGGAGGATTATGACTCGCCGTGACCTGAATTCCGCCAGCGGCATTGAAGTATACCGTGGAGAAATAGAGCATTGGCGTCGTGACGATCCCTAAATCCAAGACGTTGTGCCCGGATCTAGCTAAACCGCGTGAAACAGCTCTTGCGAGGGCCTCCCCGCTAAGCCTCACATCTCTCCCGACCACGATCCTGCCCCTATCTCCTAGAAAAGTCCCATAACCAAAACCTATCATCTCTGCTACTTCTTCATCGATGTCCTCGCCGTAAACTCCCCTAATATCATATGCCCTGAATATGTGCGGCTTAACCACTACACATCAACCAATACTCATGATTTATCTTTTGAACTTAAACCCTTTTCCCAAAAGGAGAACTGGGATGTGCCTGCAGGGGGGAGAAGCTGGCCCTCATAATATTGGAGATTATGCTCGGCTTCACATTCTTCACTTATATATCTTTCTAATACTCGGTTAATCCCCATCCGATGTTCGGCATAAACCTAAATTAGCAGGGTTTACTGGGTAACTACGAGTGAAGAGCCATGGCGCGTGAGCGCATAGTAGTCGAGTCCAAGATTAGGGAATTGCTCCCTGAGGGGATAAGGCTTTCATCCGACGCTCTCGAAGGATTAGATGTCGCCGTAAAAGAGCTCGTCAATAAGGCTGTTCAAAGATGCAAGGCGAATGGCAGGAAGACTATCATCAAGGAAGACTTCTAGCCTTTAGCGAGGCGCCCCTACAAAAAATCGGGTTTTTTATTAACCATAAATATACGTGGCGGCTCGGGGATTCACCAATACCTCATTTTCTTTTCCTTGATGTAATCGTAGATTTTCTTCGCCGTCTTTTCCATTCCGAAAGCTTTCATATGGAGTAGTGTATCGGCGTACGCTCTGGCCCTAATCACCTCTTTTGTCTCATCGCTTATTTTATCGAATTCGTGATAAAACTCCTTCAAGGCATGTTTACAATTCTCCACAAATATCTCTACTTCTGGGACGCCCTCTTTCTTAAATTTGTCCATTACCCATTTGTAAATTCTCTGATAAAGCTCCGGCTCATAGACCCTGAGTATGTCATAGACCATGAGCATATAGTATGTCGCGACATTTCCCTTATGAATCATCCCCTTCGGGAATTTCTCAGCGATTAGGTGGAGTGGCGTCCCGCTTACTCCATGTTGGGCCACTCTGGTTTTGAATCCATGATCCCAAAGCGCTTGGACGATTTCAACGGTTCTCTTTATGTTGATTCCAAGTTGCGGGATTATATTTCCCTCCGCATCAACGGATACCCCGTGCTTCGATCCATTGTTTATGGCGAGCCAATGAATATCTATTCCATTTTTGTTCATTGTTTCGACATAGTGGAGGGCTTCTGGAACTTCTGTGAGTTCGCTCTTACCTATCTCGCCAACCTCTCCCTCACGCCCGTAGTTTCTATTCCCGATCAACTCATCCAGGTATTTGAATAGCTCGATTCCGGTCTCGATTATCGGCTTGAGCTGCCCCGGGACATCATCCTTTGTGAGATCAAATAGGTAAGATGTATCTATGGCGAAGCTCGTGAATCCCGCTTCGGCTCTGGCTTTCAGCTCCTCCTTGACGTTCTTGATCTCCTCACCCGTCCCCTTCTTGACGACAACGTGGTCCGCGTGTAAGACGTATCCATACCACCCCACGCGCTCAGCGGCTTTCTTAACTCTTTCCGCGAAAACCTTCGGCGTCATCCCCGTGTAGCCCCCTTTGAGGTTCATCTCAGATAGGGCGAGTTCTAAGATGACGATGTTCTCGCTCTCCTTCGCGGCCTTCAAGACGCCTTCGATCACCTCTAACGAAACCCTCGGATTGACGGCGAGGACTATTTCCCTCGGAGGAGTCAAGGCCTCGAATACGATGTTTCCCGGTATAGGCGGCCTATACTCTTCAAAAAACGCGACATGCTCGGCCTTCATAACTACCTATCCTCCCTCTTCCACCGACTAAACTATGCATAAATGTAAAAGATAAATATTTCATCTGGAAAGCCGCCTGAGGATCCTTGGGATGCAATACGCCCTTTTCTTTCTTTGAAATCCCTTTAGGTTAATTAGGTGGTGTTGCTAGCTTAGAGCTCGGGAAGGAGTATGGTAGGCGCCTCCGGTGGTCGTGTTTCCCAGAGGGCGCGCGTTTCTCTATTAAAGCTCAGGTTATCCATGATCGGGGTCTGGGCGGTCGTGACCGGGGTTGCCACCCTAGTGCTGACGGCCGTCCTACTCTATCTGGGGATGCCCTTTTACGGCGTCTACGGGATCCTCGGATTCGTCGTCGCATTCCACTTTTTCCAGTGGCTCATAGGGCCATACGTGATAAACGCCATCTACAGAGTTAGGGAGCTCAAGCGCGATGAATATCCGTGGCTCCACGAGGCGGTCGCGAAGATCGCAGCGAGGAGCGGCTTGGATAAGCCTCCAAGGCTCATGTTAGCTG
>JANXDQ010000012.1:0-19744 GCA_025059415.1 Aigarchaeota archaeon | reverse complement strand
AGCTGAGATAGATGTGCCGAACGCCTTCGCCTACGGGAGCCCATTGACCGGGAATATGGTCGCCGTCACCAGGGGACTCCTCAAGAACCTCAACGCGGAGGAAGTCGAAGCCGTTGTGGGCCACGAGATAGGCCACCTCAAGCACAAGGACGTCATCGTGATGATGATGATAAGCCTGATCCCCGCCATAATATACTACATCGGATACAGTCTCTACGTCTCGGGCTGGTTCGGGGGAGCAGAAACCCGGAGGGAGGGTGGAGGCGGCGGGGGGCTGGTGCTCCTAATAGGCATCCTCTTGATAATGTTGAGCTATTTATTCAACATCTTTATCTTCTATATGAGCAGGCTCAGGGAATATTATGCCGATGCGCGCTCAGCGACCACCGTGGAGAATGGTGCTAGGAATCTGCAGAGGGCCCTAGTCAAGATCATGGCGGCCTCCGGGAGGATCCCGAGATCAGTTAGGAAGAATTACGACCAGTTGAAGATGTTCTTCATCTCGGATCCGGAGGTGGCGATCAGGGACTATGGCGACGTCGATAAACTCGTCGAGGCCGTCAAGAGGGAGAAGCCCAGCATATTCTTCGAGCTCTTCAGCACGCATCCCCACCCGGCCAAGAGGCTAAGGTTCCTAGACAACTTCATCACAACCTAAATAAGCAACTACACCACGTTGAAGTTAAACTCAAAGTGGGGCTCTAGGGGGTTAAAATAGTGGGCATTATAGAAGTCCTGGAGAGGCAGCCGCTCAAGAGATTCCACTTCATCTTGTTGACCCTATCCTCCCTCGTCTATGGGCTCACGGCCATGAATGTCATGCTCATAGGCCTCCTCCTGCCAGCCATCAGGGCCGAGTGGGGTCTGAGCCCGACGGAGGCCGGCTACCTGCTCAGCTTCGGATACCTTGGGATGTTCCTGGGGGCGATATCGAGCGGCATCGTCGCCGACAGAATAGGGAGAAAATATACCATGGTCATCATGATCCTCGTCGGCTCCGTATTCACGGGCCTCTGCGGCCTCGCATGGGACTTCTGGTCCATGTCAATATTCAGGGTGATCGCGGGCGTGGGGCTCGGTGGCACGCTGCCGCTTCCAGGCGTATACATGTCCGAGTATCCTCCGGCTAGATATAGGGGGAGATTCGTCGGGATAGTGGAGACGGCCTGGGTCTGGGGCGTCCTCCTGGGGATAGTCCTCGCCCGGATCATTATGCCGCATATAGGGTGGAAAAGCGTCTTCGCGATCTCGTATCTCCCACTCCTCCTGATCCCCGCGATAGTATACTACGCCCCAGAGTCCGTGAGGTTCCTGGAGAAGGAGGGGAGGATAGAAAAGATCAGGAGGATACTGGCGAGATATGGGCTGGTCGAAGAGGCGGAAAAGATCGTGATAGAGCCCAAGAAGGAGGAGAAAGCCCCGCTGAGGCTGCTGTTCTCGGGCGTGTATCTCAGGAGGACCGTCGTTTTATGGGTCCTATGGGCAGTCCTCGTATACACCTATCATGGGATCTTCCTCTGGCTTCCCGACGTCTATGTCCGCCTCTTCGGATACGAGGTGGTCAAGAGCCTTGAGTGGGTTCTGATAGTGACATTCGCCCAGGTTCCGGGATACTACAGCGCGGCCATGATCATAGACAGGCTGGGCAGAAAGTTCGTCCTGGCGACGTACCTGGCCGTCGCGGGTCTAGGATGCCTGCTGCTCGCCTCCACGATAAGGCTGGACCTGATACTCCTCTATAGCGTCGTCATCTCCTTCTTCAACCTCGGCGCCTGGACAGGACTATACACCTACACGCCCGAGCTCTACCCAACGAAGCTCAGGGGCACGGGATCCGGCGCCGCGGCGAGCGTGGGCAGGATCGCGGGGATACTCGCTCCCTCGGTCACCGGCTACCTCTTCGAGATCGGGGGCGGATCGATAACCCCCGCCTTCCTGGTCTTCGCCCTGGCTCATTTCGCCGCGGCCGCGGTCACCGGCATCCTCGGAGAAGAGACGAAGGGTAGAACCCTGGAAGAGATATCTCGGTGACACGGCCTCAAGCACTCATAGAAGTCGCCGGGGGCCACGATGTCGGGAAAGCGCCCTGGGATCCGCCATTGGGGCTAATAGGCCCTTGCGACGTATACAACTGACTTTGCTTTCTCACCGCATATTGCGCAGTTTCCCACCGGGGCCTCGGCTATATCGTATCTCTCTCCCCTTATCTCCCCCTTGGCCTCCTCCTTAAGTTTCTCGGCGCACTCGATTCTGCCACACCACTCTACCCTCGCAATCCCCCTATTTCTCAAGACCTTCTTCACTTCTTCGACATTCTTCGCATCCGAGATCAGGGCCCTCAAAGTCTTCCAGCTCTTTTCGAGGAGGTCCGATGCGATGGCGTCCATCAGCCTGGCGACTTCGTTAATTAAATCATTGAGCCGGACGGTAATCCTCTCCAGGGTATCCCTCCTAGCTATCGTCACTGATGACTCCACCACTTCCCTGGGGCCCACCTCTATCCTGATCGGGGCTCCCAGGAGTTCCCACTGATAGAATTTTTCGCCTGGAGTTATGTCTTCACGGTCGTCGAGGACCACCCTCCACTTCGGGGAAAGCATATCCTTGATCTTCACGGAGTATTCGTGCATCTGCTTTTCTTGACCCTTGAACAATATCGGAATTATAACTATCTGGGTTGGGGCCACCGTCGGCGGGAGGACGAGGCCGTGATCGTCCCCATGCTGGGCTATTATCGCAGCCAGGACTCTGCTGAAGCCGAATCCATAACACGTCTGATGGGGCGTGCCCCTGCTTCCATCCTTCTTCTCAAATTCTATCTCGTAGGCTCTCGCAAAGTTTCGCCCTAGATTATGTATGGTGGCGACTTGATTGACTTTTCCATCGGGGTTCCACGCGTCGAATGCTATCGAGTAGACCGCGCCCGCGAACTTGTCGAAGTCAGGCCTCTTGAGTATCAGGTAACTTATCCCGAGGGATTTTAAGACGCTTTGATAGATCTCCATGGCCTCCTTCACCTGCTTCTCGGCCTCGCTCGGCGACTCGTGGACCGTGTGCGCCTCATTCCAAGGTATCTCCCGGACCCGATAAAGCGCCCTAGTAGCCTTTGTCTCACAACGATAAACGTTGACGCTTTGATAAACCTTGAGCGGGAGATCGGCGTGGCTCCTGATCCAGAGCTTGAACATGGGATACATGATGGTCTCCGATGTCGGCCTGACTATCAGCTTCTGTTCCCCGGGTCCCTGATTAATGACGAAGACCTCCTTTGAAAAGCCCTTTATGTGCTCGGCCTCCTTCCCGAAGAGCTCCTCACTCGTTACAAGTGGGAAATACATCTTCTTGTGGCCGGCCTTCTCCAGCTCAGCTTCGAGCAGCTTCTTTATCTCGTCGAGGATGTAGGCGCCATGCTCCATGTAGATCAGGAAGCCCTTGACCGGGAACCTGTTATCAACGATCCTGGCCTTTAGGAGTAGGTCATCAAACCAGTTAGAGAAGTTCTCGAATTTCTTCATCGCCGAAACGCTCATCTCGCATAAGCCATAGAGGCTTCCACATATATAGATACTCCGCTTATCAAAAATTTGGGAGGAGGTTAGGCGTCACCTCTTATCCCAGGCTTTTAAGGCGGCTTCGGCCATCTCAGATAAAAGCTTTTTCGGATCCCTTGCTTTGACGTAGGCGCTTGCCAGGAGGACTCCCTCGGTCCCAAGCTCTATGGCCCTCGCCACATCGTCGCCGGTCGAGATCCCGGCTCCGCAGAGGACATGAACCCCAGGATTTATCTCCTTAACTGCCTCAACAGCGGCGGTCACCACCTCGGGCTTGGCCTTGGAGACGGGGATCCCGGTTCCTATGAGCTCCGGGGGCTCTATGGCCAGGATGTCCGGGCTTAGGGCCGCCCCGGCCTTGGTGGTTTCGACGGTGTCTGTACAGAGTAGGGCGATTAATCCATTCTCCCTCAGCCTCTCCAGGACTGCGCCGATGTCGGCGAGCCTAAGCCTGCGCTCAGAGTGGTTGACTATAGATCCAATGGCGCCGGCAGCCTTCACGTCCTCAGCTATAATTGACCCAGTGTAACTGCCTGGCTTATAGGGGTCGACGTGCTGGGAGAAGACCGGGATCCTCACCTCGCCCGCTACCTGCGCGAGGTCTAACTGCGGAGGAGCGACCACGATGCAGACGTCATATTCCCTAGAAACCTCCTCGGCGACCTTTGAGAGCCTGACAGCGTTTCCTCCAATCGCCTCAAGGTACACCTTGAAGTTCAGGGCGATCAATGGATAACTCAACTTCTCGGCCATACTCACCTCAAAGGAGATCCTAGAATCAATTGATAAATTTTAACTACATCGCGGAAGGGTCTACGCGGCCTCTCATATCGTCTTAAGTCTCCTCAGGGAGGTCTTATTCTGGGCTGCTATATGTCCCCACATCTCCTCGATTTTCTTAACGAGCCTCGATGGCTTAAGGACGCCTTCATCGGTTATGAATGACGTGATGAGCTTTGAGGGCACGATCTCGAAATAGGGGTTCAGCGATGAGAGGTTTGGGAGCTTGCCCTCGTAAACTTCCTCCGGAGCACGCTCCTCCAGCGATATGCCGTGGACCGCGGCCTTCCATAGGTCGGTAACCACGATGAAGGGCACACCCATTTCCGAAGCGGCCAACGCGATCACCTTCGTTCCAATCTTATTTACTATCGAGCAGTCGTCTAGGATGGCGTCGCACCCCGTGACCACGGCGTCCACATGGCCCCTATCGAGCACGTAAGATGCCGCAGAATCCACTATCAAGACCACTTCAAGGCCCATGCGAGCCAACCTCTCCGCGAGCCTCCTCCCCTCCATTCCGGGCCGCGACTCGGTGACGTAGACGCGCAGCCCCCTGCATTGCTCGAGTGCGGCGGCGACGGTCGAGCTGTAGCTATGCGTTAGAATTACGGCGTATTCGCGGAGTTTTTCAGAAGCATTTCCGATGACGGAGCTTATCTGACTTTGATACTCCTTTATCGCCGAGCTGACGGCGAATTTTATTGCCTCTCTTAAATCAACCTTCTTCGATACCTGCTCATCTATCATCTGCGAGATCCTATAGGCCATGTTGGTTATCGATGGCATGCTTGGCCTGGCCTCGGAGAGGAGCTTCACGAGCTTTCTAACAGATCTCATGGTGGGCTTTCCCCCCTCAATCAATTTCAGAAAGAGGTTTGCTGTCCTCACCGTGAGCTGAGCCGCGCCACTCGACTCGTCATCAATGATCTCCCGCACCAGCGCCTCCAGCCCTGACACCATCCTCCACAACTCAGGTATAGGCGTTATTAAAGACCTTTTATGAAAAATTTCAACTTTCAGAGGAAATGTCAGCAGAAATATTAGGGGCCATGGGGTTATTAGACCCTGTGAGGTCGGGTGAGGGTAAATCGAGGATCTGCATAATTGATGTCGAGTCTACGTCCCTCGATGCGGACGTTGGGATCTTTGTTGGAGGGGGGTTAATGGAGTTAGATGGAAAATTTAGCTGGTTTTATTCTAGAAATCCCCGGGAGGAGCCCCGGGCCCTAGGCAATTTCCTAGAGAAGATTTCAGGTTATCAGGTGGTGTTTACGTGGAATGGCCGCATCTTCGATCTGCCATTCATCACCGCGAGGAGCATAAAGCATGGATTACGCGTGGAGAGGCTCCATACAATAATTCACATAGATCTCGCCGAATTCGTTAAGAATAATCTCAAGCTCGCTCGGAATGATTTATATCATGTCGCCAAGTTCCTCAACATAAAGAAGAATTTGAACATCGAGGGGTTGGATATCCCAAAACTCTACATGAGGGCCGTTAAGGGGGACAAAGAGGCATCTCTCGCGATTAAGAGACATTGTCGCGACGACCTCGAGGTTACTAGGAAGGTATTGAAGAAGCTCTTCCCCTTGGTCAGGGTGAGACACCAGGGTCTTCGGATTTAATCCTCACTTTTCCTTAACTGGACTATCTTCACGATGTGCACGGGCTCGCCGCGCATCCCATAGGTCAAGATCACTATGGAGTTCTCTGGGATATCATGAGCTTCCCTCACCTTCCTCTCGAGCTCCTCTAATCCCTCCTCATAGCTTTGCGCTGATACCTTTAAGGTCTCAATCCCTCTTATGAGGGCGAGCTTCCTCAATGTTACCTCATCGTGCGACGCTGAGATGACTCGGCACGTTGGCTTGAAGCTGGCTATCCTCTCGGCGGTTTTACCCGACCTCGTGTAAACGGCGATCACCGCGTTAAGGGATTCGGCCATCGAGACTATTCCTGCGGCGAACCTATCCGCTATGTGGTTTTCCGGCTTTATCCCCCTTTTCGGAAGAGTTATGGTCGGCTCATATCTCTCGATGATCTTCGAGAGCCATTTAACGGCCTCGACGGGATACTTCCCCACAGCCGTCTCCCCGGTCAACATCAACGCATCGACTCCTTCCGTAAGGGCTGAAACAACGTCCACGAGCTCGCTGCGCGTGGGGACAGGGTTCTCTATCATGGATCCTAAGAGCTGTGTAGCAACTATGACGGGTTTACCATATTCAACGCATAGGCTCGTGATCTTCCGTTGTAGTTCTGGAATCTCCTCTAGTGGGAAGTGCATTCCAAGATCTCCTCTAGCCACTAGGACGGCGTCGGCGGTGGCCACTATCTCCCTCAACCTCTTAACGGCGATCGGGGTCTCTATC
The DNA here is from genome assembly GCA_025059415.1 of Aigarchaeota archaeon. GTDB lineage: Archaea > Thermoproteota > Nitrososphaeria_A > Caldarchaeales > Wolframiiraptoraceae > Wolframiiraptor. The sequence continues at coordinate 13,035 of JANXDQ010000012.1, read as the reverse complement.
TTGGCTATTATGGAGGTCCGCTCGGCGCCGAGGGATAGGAAAATTCCCCGCAGCATAGAGATGTCTTCCTCGCCCCGCACGTAGCTTAACCCGATGTAGTCGAATCCATTCTCGACGGCGAATTTGATCGCCTTAACTTCTTGATCGCTTATTGCTGGCATATCTAATCCGCTTCCCTGGATCACTATGGTTTTTCTAGATGTTATATGGGCATCCGTGAGAGCCTTCAGAACGATCTCTGAGGCGGAAACGGATTCTACCCTGAACGCCGCCCGACCATCGTCCATGAGGATTACATGGCCTTTTCTCAACGCCTTGAACGCAACTGGGTTGGGCAGCGGAATCAATTTTTCGGATTTACATGATTCGGGAGCTAAGACCAGCTTGATCTCTTCACCGGCCTTTATATTAATCGGGTCCTCTAAATCGCCCAACCTAACAGATGGGCCCCGCAGATCTCCTATTAGGGCGAAGTATTTCCCGAGTTCTTTTTCCACCTCCCGAACGATATCCACCACCTCGCCCCATTCCTCTGGCGATCCATGACTGAAATTTATCCTGAAGATCGTTGCCCCGGATAATGCCATAGCCCTGACTACTTCCTTGGTCTTTGAGGCCGCGCCTATGGTCACAGCAATCTTGGTCTTCGCCATTTGCCTGGAGAATAAGGCTTACAGTTGCCCTTAAAAATGTGACTCCTTAAAAATGTGGCTACGCGTGTCCAAAGATTTTATGATGTGATAATTGATGTGGATTGGTCCTTATTCCTCGCCCCTTTTAGATATAGCCTTCTTTGACGGCGAGCTCAGCGCTCAGCACCGCGTTGCCAGCCGCGCCCCTGATCGTGTTGTGCCCGACAAGGACATATTTTATCCCATTCCCGAATACCGGATCCACCCGTATTCTGCCCACCACGACCGACATACCATTCCCAGCATATCTATCGAGACGCGGCTGGGGGCGATCGGGCTCCGCCCTCACTATTATGGGGTTTTTCGGCGCGGTTGGGAGATTTAGTTCCTGCGGTCTTCCCCGGAAATCCTTCATGGCCTTGATAACCTGGTTAATGTCCGCCTTGGATCCCAGCTCTATGAAGACCGCCTCCGTATGGCCTTCTAAGACGTTAACTCTGTGACAGCTGGCCGAGATCTTGAAGTCCGCGGGGATTATCTTCGATCCATCGAATTTACCCATGATCTTGAGAGCCTCTCTCTCAACCTTCTCCTCCTCGTTCTTGATGTATGGTAAGATGTTGTCGAGGATGGCCATTGAGGGGACTCCGAGCCAGCCCGCGCCAGACAATGACTGCATCGTCGACACCATTACGCGCTTGATGCCGAAGTTGTCCTGGAGGGGCTTAAGCGTCAGAATTAAGACATTGGATGTGCAGTTTGGGTTCGTGAGTATGAAGGACTTCCACCCGCGCTTAGCCTGCTTTTTCACGAGCTCGAGGTGCTCCGGATTAACCTCAGGGATCAGTATCGGGACATCTTCCTCCATTCTATATGCGCTGGCATCGCTTACGACGGGGAATCCAGCCTTAGCGAACTCGGCCTCAACCGCCCTAGCCACCTCGGATGGTAAAGCAGAGAATACGAGGTCAATTGATCCCTCTTTCTTGACATCCTCCAGATCAGCCCTGACGACGGGCATTTCCCCGATTTCCTCGGGAACACCTCCCTCAATACACCAGTGTGCGGCATCTCGGTATTTCTTGCCAGCTGATGCAGATGAGGCGGCTAGAACGCTTAACTCAAACATTTCATGGTTTTCCAGCAATTTGACGAATCTCTGGCCAACCATGCCCGTGGCGCCGAGAAGAGCGGTTCTGAGCTTATCCATCTCCCACCCCTCACGTTTTGGGAATTATGGTTACTTTATATGAGTTAAGCATTTAGATTAAATGCCCTGTGAACGGCCCTCAGCGCGGTTATCCCGTCATCTTCTTTGACGGCGAAAGAGATGTTCAGCTCGGAGGACCCCTGCGCTATCATCTTTATGTTTACGCCCTCGTTGGCAACGGCGTTGAATATCTTGGCGGCCACCCCGGGCTTCCCCCTCATCCCGGAGCCTATCACCGCGACGACGCACACGCCCTTTTCGTACTCGAATTTTAGCTCGCCCTCCGGGAACTCCATCTTTATGGCCTTCAGGACCTTCTCCAAAGTGTCGCCGGGAATCGCGATGGATATATTAGCCTGGGAAGAGGCCTGTGAGAGCATTATCACTTGAACGCCTATCCTGTTGAATAGGTCGAGCATCTTGGCGCCGGTCGCGGGGGGCCCGAGTATCCCGATGCCGCTCACCAGGAGTATCGCCACGTTCTTAACCATGGTTAACGCCTTGACCGTGTCCCCTCCAGCGGTTTTCGTGATCAAAGTTCCCTTGGCATCGGGGTTGAACAGGTTTTTCACGTGTATCGGGATGTTCTCTCTTGACGCCGGCTCTAAGGCCAGTGGGTGGACCACCTCGGCTCCAAAGTACGCCAGCTCAACCACCTCATCGTAGGACATTATCGGGATCGTCCTCGCGTCCGGGACGAGCTTCGGATCGGCCGTCATTACGCCGTCGACATCTTTCCAAAGAATTATCTCATCTACCTTTAGTGCGGCTCCCAGGATCGTCGCGGAGTAGTCTGAGCCCCCTCTACCAAGCGTCGTAATCACGCCATCGGGCGTCGCCGCTATAAAGCCCGTGACCACCGGTGTTATCCCCTTCTCGAGTAGCGCGCTTAACCTCTTGGAGGCCTCTTTATAGGTCAAAGTCGTCAAGGGCCGGGCTGATCCGAAATTATCATCGGTTATTATTCCCGCCTCCCATCCCCTGAGATAACGCGCCTCCACCCCTTGACTCATTAAGGCCCCGCAGAATATCCTCGTCGATAACCTCTCTCCAAATGAGAGGACGTAGTCCCTTATCCTAGGCGTGGCCTCCCTCAGGTAGGCCACTATTGATAGGATTTTCTCCAATTCCCGTATCTCTTCTTCCTCAGAGACCCAAACTTCCTCCCTGATCCGGGGCTCATCTATGGCCTTCTCACAGGCTTCTCGATGTCTACGTCTCAATTCCCCAACGAATTTCTTGATCTCGGTCTCTGCGCCCTTTTCAGCCTCCTTTAGCGCCTCTAACAATCCATCCGTCACGCCGGCCATCGCGGAGACTACTACGATTACCCTGGATCCCCGATCTAGGTATCTCTTCACGATTTGGGAGGAGTACTTTATGGTGTCGCCATCCCTGACACAAGATCCGCCGAACTTCATCACCAGCTTCTTCAACCCAAACACCCCCCATGAATAGATCACTGGCCTAGAATTCTCCCTCCAATCCGGAAAAAGGTCCTTTATAGGGGTTATCCATCGAGGATGAGAAATTGGAGGGTCTCCCCCAACGAATTGGCTAATTGCCTTTTTAACCAGCTCTTCCCGGGAATCCTCGGATACGAGGAATGATGGCTATTGTTGGACATTTGACTATTGACAAGGTTGTCCTAGAACGCGGAATACATTGTAACATGGGCGGGGTCGCCTGCTACGCCGCCCTTGCGGCAAAACTCCTGAAATCAGAGGTGAAGATAATTTCTAGGGTCGGCGCCGATTTTCCCAGGGAATACTTGGGCCTCCTAGAGTCAATGAAGATAGACCTCTCAGAGGTCTACGTTGATCCGGAATCCAAGACCACGTCGTTTCAGCTGAATTACCTTGGTGGTGGGAGGAAGCTTAAACTACTCTCGCGGGCTGGGGAAATCACGTTAGAGGAAATTGAGGGAGATGCCATATACCTGGGTCCGGTTGCCTGGGAAATCACCACAATGGATATAGAGCGACTTCTTGGGAGGCATGAGATGGTCGCATTAGATCCTCAGGGACTAATGAGGGAATCGGGAGAGGGGGGCGACATCGTTCTTAAACCGGTCAGCCTGAAGCTCCCAAACCTCTGGATCTTAAGGATCTCAAAAGAAGAGGCTCAGATCCTTTCCAAGAGCGATGACCCGAACATGATGCTGAAATCATTGAAAGGCACGGGGGCAAAGATCACAATTCTAACCCTCGGAGCGGAGGGGGCCCTAGTTTACGATGGGAGAAAAAAGCTCAAAGTCCCCTCTTATGAGGTCCCAGAAGTGGATTCTACGGGGGCCGGTGACGCGTTTGGGGGAGCTTTCGTGGCAGAATACCTCAACTCCAAAGACCTCGAATTGGCCGCTGCAATGGGCTCCGCGGCAGCTTCGCTAGTTGTGGAGGACATCGGATTTCGATCACTCATATCACCTTCCGCCGGGGATGAGATTAGGAGAAGGGCTTGGGAAATCTACGAATCCATAATTGAGGTCTAGGCCTCTCACTCCACGGTTATACCATGCTTTTCCAGGGCCCTCTTAATCTTCTCCACCTCGCCCTTCAAGTACATCAGTTCCCTAACTATCATCTCTAAATCCGATGGAAGAATGTATCCATGCCCCCTGAGCAGCTTCATCTTATCAATCAAGTCGCCAGGGACCCCCATCAAACACACCTAGAGAAAACATCGTCCTCTATCCTTATAACAATTTAATCCCCCAAAACCACACGGTCCTCACGAGGCTGATATGGGAAGGTCGGCATCTGGATCATCAACAGTTATTTATCCCATCGTTACCGATTTAACTGAGATGTCTGGAGGAGATTTTGATGTCTTGATCGTGGGCGGCGGCCCCGCGGGTCTCACCGCAGCCCTCTATGCCTCGAGACAGGGCTTGAAGACCGCGGTAATAACGATCGACGTCGGTGGCCAATTGATGGTGAGCCCGAGGATTGAGAACTTTCCAGGGCTGCCCCCATTATCCGGATTCGAGCTGGCTAATAACATCCTAGAACAGGTTAGGGAACTGGGCTGTGAACCGATCTATGACGAAGTAGTTAAAGTCGATGAAAGCGATGGGGGCTTCGCCGTCTACACGAAAAGTGGGGGGAGATACTCCTCTAAGGCCGTGATCCTGGCCGTAGGGAAGAGGCCTCGAAAGCTCGGGGTCCCCGGCGAAGACAAGTTCGTTGGCAGGGGGGTGAGCTACTGCGCCATCTGCGATGCCCCCCTCTATAGAGGAAAAAGAGTCGTGATAGTGGGTTGGGGGGAGGCCGTATACGAGGCCGCCACCCTGCTCAACAGCTATGGCAATAAATTATACATAATTTTCCCGGGTAAAACCGCTGGAGGCGAACTCTCGGAGAGGCTTAGAGGATTGGGAGCCGAGTTGATGGAGAGGACCGGGGTCGCGGAGATAAAGGGCGCCATCTCTGTGAAATCGATAGTGTTGAAGAATTTGGATAGCGGCGAGTTCTCGGAACTCGAGGTGGATGGGGTCTTCGTCGAAATGGGCTACGTTGCGGATACGGGTTGGCTAAAGGACTTCATCAAACTCAATGAAAATGGGGAAATAATTATCGATAAATTATGTAGGACGAGTAGGGAGGGGGTATTTGCCGCCGGCGACGCCACCGACACCCCATACAAGCAGGCTATTATAGCGGCAGCTCAAGGTGCAATCGCCGCTCTCTCAGCATATAACTACCTAATTCAATTATCCGGAGGAATGGGAATCAAATCGGATTGGCGCAAAGCAATGGGAAGGTGAGTGAAAAATATTTAAACGCGATTCTCACGATCTAACCCCGAGTGCCAGGTTTGGACGTCGTCGCCGCCGATTCCCTGGAGAAGTGGTTCGGTAAAAAACGGGTGCTTAAGGGCGTTTCCTTTAGGGTTTCATCTTCGGAGATATTTGGGATCATAGGCCCGAATGGGGCTGGCAAAACGACTACTCTCAGGATCCTCTCCACGATATTGGTCCCCGACTCCGGGGATGCCACGGTCATGGGATATAGTGTCAAGAGGGAGCCCGAGAAGGTTAGGAGGAACATATCGTATCTACCGGAGGACGCCGGCGTATACAATCACTTAACAGGATACGAATTCCTGAGAATGATTGCGGAGATCTATGGCAAAGGTAGTGAACGCGTGGATAGGGGCGTGGAGATATCCGGACTCAAATCGGCGCTGGGATCTCCCATGGGATCTTACAGCAAGGGCATGAAGAGGAGGATCCTACTCGCCGCCGCCCTCATGGTGGAGCCGAATGTGGCGATCTTAGATGAGCCGACCTCCGGACTAGACGTCAGACACGCCTTCCACATAAGGAAGGTGATAAGGGACTACGTGAAAACAAGCGGCGCATCGGCCATAATCTCAAGCCACAACATGCTCGAGGTAGAATACCTCTGCGATCGAATAGCATTCATAGACGATGGGAGGATCATAAAGGAGGGGCGACCCGAGGAATTAAGGGAGGAATTTAGAGCAGAAAATCTAGAGGAGGTCTTCGCGAAAATAATGGGTGGGACATAGCATGCTGCTCCCGCTATTGAAGAAGGAGGTAAAAGAACTGCTTATGGAGAGGAGCATACTCATAGGGATGGTAATAGTCCCGCTCATAATCTTCCCAGTAATGGGAGGGTTGACCGGCGTGGGCATGAGCTTCGCGATGCAGGAAGTCGGCCGAGAAGTCGCAATAGGCGTAGCCGACTTCGACCAGACAAACCTCACCACCTCATATTTACCTCAGTTGATGAGGGAAGAGGGAATTTACTTGGTAAAATTGAATTGTCAGAGTAAAGAGGAATGTATCCGAGAAGCGGAGAAATCTGGGATAAGGTTCTTCTTGATCATTCCGAGGGGGTTTTCGGGGAACTTCACGAGGGGTGTCCCGGGGTTCATAGATGCGTTTTACTCATTTGAACATTTCTCCATTTCAGACCTCACGATGGGCGAGAGGATTTCTTCGATGCTCACCAACGTCTTTAGGAAGCTTGCTGAAGGGATCCATGGAGGGTTTATGGATCTCGATTTTTTCGAGAGGCCGATCATCCAGAAATCCGCAATAATATATCTCGGGAGGGAGATAGCGGCTCCACTTGAATTCATCGGATCAGCCTTCATGACCCTCATCATAGGTCTTCCAACGGTGGCCGTGATCATAGCGAGTTCAGCCGCCTCCGTTGCTGCTACCAGCATAGCGCTAGAAAAAGAGTCGAAAACCCTGGAGCTGCTTTTAACGATTCCCGCGAAGAGATTGACAATCCTCTTGAGCAAGCTCTTTGGGACTTTCCTCATCGTCCTCCTGAGCACGATCTCATTCATAGTGGGACTGGGAATCTATGTGCTCATGCTAGCTGGGGCCGCTATACCGACCCAAGCGGGCGGTCAAATTCCACTTACACAAACTGGCTTTGGAGGGCTCCTAGAGCCATCACCTCTCTTCATGCCAGTCCTGTTGTCCACGATCTTCCTGACGATGGTGATGACCACGTGCATCGGGTTGCTGGTCGGGATTTTGGGGGGAGATGTTAGAAGCGCCCAACAACTCGTGAGCGCCATCACATTCCCACTACTCATGCCCCCGCTCTTCATCTCCATGTTCACTTCAATCGAGAATCTGCCCCTATCAGTCAAGTTGATGCTTCTGGCCGATCCATTTACCCACCTGTTCCTAGCGATTCAAGGCGGCTTTAAAGGAGATTTGGTGATGGCGCTTTCATCGATGGCTGTAATCCTCGGGTACACCGTCTTCGTGCTGATTCTAAGCTCATGGCTATTTATGGGCGAGCGATTGGTAACGATGAAAGTGACGTTGAGGAAGAGGCCGAGCGGATCAGAGGGGTGATTAACGTTTCCATAAATTCAGCAGAGATGGATAGATCCGCGGCTTCCCGTGCCCCCTCTTCAATTCATCCCATTCCTGAAGTATCTTGACAGCCTCGACGGCGACGGCTGCCGCCTCCCTCTCTCCAGATACCTTGAATGTATCCTTAATTCTATTTGCGAAGACCGCGCAGACGGATCCGGCCCTCAATCCATAAATCGATGAGATTGTTAGTATTGCAGATGTTTCCATGTCGAAGTTGATTACCCCCATCGCCCTGAGCTCGGATATCACCTCCCTCGAATACTTCGAAGAATAGCCGCGATACCCCATCCTCCCCTGGCCGATGTAAAAGCTATCAGTCGTGGCCGTCACGCCGACATGATACCTCACATTGAGGATTTCAGCGGCCTCGATTAAGGCCAAGAGAACCTCGTAGTTGGCGAAAGCCGGGTATTCTGGCGGCGCATAGTCTAGGCTCGCCCCCTCAAGTCTAACCGCCGCCGCGGAGATCACCAATTCGCCCACATCTACCTCGGGGGAAATGCTCCCCGTGCTCCCAACCCTTATGAATGTATGTGCGCCGGCCCTGGCCAATTCCTCAATCGCTATCGATGCCGAGGATGATCCTATCCCCGTAGAGCACGCGGATATCATCCGGCCCTTAATCCTACCCGACCAAACCACGAACTCCCTATGCGATGAAACCTCCCACCCCTCATCCCAGAACTCCGCGATTAATGGAACCCTCCCGGGATCCCCTGGGAGAAGGACGTATTCAGATATTTCACCTGGTTTAACCTGGATGTGGTAGAATCGCCCATCAGACCTCGGTTCACCGGCCGACACGGCCATGAAAAGACTTAAGAATTTAAAGAGTTAACGTCGGTGTAATCGAGCTGAGCCAAGGAGGCTGGGACTTGATGCTCGAGCGATTACTGAAGCTCTGCTCTGAGGCCATTTCACATGGGGAACTGTTAAGGCCTGAGACATTGACTAAGGCCCTAGAGGAATGCCGCCGCCTCAATCTGAGCGAGGACTTTGCGAGGAGGCTTCTAGGCCTTCTAATCGAGGAGTATTCCAGGATTCACAAACTCGAGGAGCGGGAGGAGGACGGGCTCAGGTTGAGGGCCTTCGCCACGAAGGTGCGGGAGATGCAGCTCTCCGGAATACCGGTCATGAGACTTGAACTAGGCGAGCCTGACTTCTCCGCCCCGCCGAGCGCGGTCGAGGCCGCCTACAGGGCCATGCGCGAGGGATACAGCAAATACGGCCCCGCGATCGGTATAGCCGAACTCAGGAGGGCCATAGCCGAGAAACTCTCCGAGAAATTTGGTGCGGATTTGAAGGTGGAGAATGTGGCGGTAACCGCGGGTGGGACCTTCGCGACCTATGGATCCATCGAGGCCCTCTCCAAGCCCGGAGACGAGGTGGTGGTAATCGAGCCGGCGTGGCCCCTCTACGCCCATCAAGCAAAAAGACTTGGAAGGAGGGTCTTGAAGATAAGAACCCACTTCGATGACGACTGGGACCCCGTCGACGCCCTCCAGGAAAAGGTCAGCAAACTAACAAAAATCATCATTATAAATTATCCAAACAACCCGACTGGGAAGGTGCTTGATCTAAGGGCGCTAAAAGCAATATCGCAGATAGCTGAGGATGTTGGGGCATGGGTGGTCAGCGATGAAGTCTACATGGACTTTTCATATGGTGGGGGAGCCGCGAGCATCCTGCAGCTTTCAGCCCAGAAAACGCTCATGCTCAACTCCTTCTCGAAAACCTGGGGAATGACCGGATTCAGGGTTGGATACGTGATTTCAGAGCCGAGCGTCGTCGAGAAAGTGGCGGCGGTCCAGAATACGGCGATGACCTGTATCCCGGAATTCGTCCAAAGGGCAGCATTAGCAGCATTAAACGACGAGGAGGCCGCCAAGAGGAACATCGAATTGATCGGGAGGAGGTTGAGAATACTTTACGAAGAATTAACTAGATCAGACTTGATGGATGTGAGGCCGCCTCGAGGATCGATGTACATATTCCCGAGAATAAAGCTGGAGAATTTCGATTCGTGGAAATTCGCGAAGATGCTTCTGGAAGAATTGAGGGTCGCGGTGGCGCCCGGCGCATGCTTCGGAAGCCACTACAATAACCATCTAAGGATATCGGCAGTATTGGACGATGAACCGTTGAGAGAAGCATGTAGGAGAATAAGGGAGGCCCTAGAAAAATATGGGTAAATAGTTTCCGTCAATAAGCCTTTATCAAGAATTGGAAAGGTGTATAAAGCATGGATGTGAAGGGGGCTAGACAACTAATTGAGCAAAACCTCAGCAATAAGAAGATATTTCTACATATGATCTCGGTTGCGGCGATAATGAAAGCCCTAGCGGAATACCTCGGAGAAGACGTTGAAATGTGGGAGCTCGCGGGGCTTCTCCACGACATCGACTATGAAAGAACCAAAGATAGCCCTGAGAGACATGGCCTTGAAGCCGAAAACATTCTAAAAAACGCGGTTTCACCCGAGATCATGCGCGCAATAAAGGCGCACAACTTTGAATACACCGGGATAAAGCCTGAAACCAAGATGGAGAAGGCCCTCATCGCCGCCGACGCGGCCTCGGGACTAGTCGTGGCAGCCGCACTCGTGATGCCAAATAAAAAGCTCGAAGAAGTCAACGTGAGGACGCTCGAAAGCAAGTTCAAGCAAAAGGACTTCGCGCGAAGCGTCAGAAGGGAGAGGATAATGTTCTGCGAGGACCTGGGCCTTTCTAGGGAAAAGTTTTTCGAGATAGCGTTAAATGGCTTAAAAAGGATAAGCGGCGAACTTGGACTATAGGGCATAGACATCATTCACTCCAAATATCCACGTATAACATTATATCTAGGTCCCTATGAACCATACTACTCGAAGATGAGCAAGAGGATGAGGAGGATAATTGCGGGTTTGATGAAGGGCGCCTCGGCAGCCCTAATATTTTTAGGGGGATACCTCTCATACAACATCTTAACGTCATCAGAAAACATTCCACTATTTACTATGGCCGCCTCATTCCTCCTAATACTCCTCCTAATCCTAGGGATCCTCGGATTACTTAGCTGACTCATCCCCAGACGTTAAAGGATAAAATGATCCCTGTTACATGAATCCAGGGTGGGCCGGTAGATCAGCTGGGAGATCGCCCGCCTTGCACGCGGGAGGTCGCGGGTTCAAATCCCGCCCGGTCCACATCCCAAATTAGGATCCTAGAGGATCCGATGTAAAGGCGCAACTCCCCCTTGAGAGGGGCCTCGACACTACTTTTAAATTCCGCGCCGCTCTCCCATTACTGGAGGTGTATGATCTGTCAATGGACAAACTTATCAGGCAGGTTTTAGAATCTGGAGATGGTATTTTATGGCTTGCACCGACGTGGGTTCCCCGACCGACGAGCATCGGAGAGCCCGGTGGAAGGCTTAAACTGGATAAACGTGACCTATATGTTCTGGGGGCTGATAGAGGTGGAATTTGCGAGAGGTGGATTGCCTCTACAGTTAGGGCCGATAATCCTGGCGCCCCCCAGGATGAGGGTCTCAGCTATGCAGTCTTTAGATCGGATGGAGAGACCAGAAAGATCTTGCTCAAGGAGATAATAGAAGTTATGGGAGATGATGTATTGGGCAAGGATATCATGAGAAAATATGGTGGACTAAAAACATTCACAAAGTTCTTTGATTATGCCGGGCCATTACCATTCCATCTACATCAAAAGGATGAGCATGTGAAAAAATATGGAAAGGAAGGGAAGCCCGAATCCTACTATTTTCCGCCTCAACTAAACTTCTATGAGGGAAATTTTCCATATACCTTCTTCGGTCTACATCCATCCACGGACAGAGGAGATATAATTGAATGCTTGAAGAGGTGGAATGAAGGAGACAACGGAATTCTCGATCTATCAAGAGCATATAGGATAAGGCCTGGCACAAGTTGGCTAATCCAGGCTGGAATACTCCACGCTCCGGGATCACTCTTAACTTATGAACCACAGAAATCATCTGACGTTTTCGCGATATTTCAGTCCATGGTAAATGGCAGAACAATTCCATGGGATTTGGCGATGAAAGACGTCCCTGAGGAACATAAAAATGACCTCGAATACATAGTTGACCTCATAGACTGGAACTTAAATACAGACCCCGACTTCAAGAGAAACCACTTCATAAAACACCTCCCAGTAAAAAGCCCGGAAGAGATGAAGGAAGAAGGATATTACGAGAAATGGATAATATATGGAACTGAGGACTTCAGCGCGAAAGAGCTAACAGTATACCCGAAGAAATCCGTCGTGATTAGGGATTCAGAAGCCTACGGGGTGGTCGTCATCCAAGGAAGAGGAAAACTCGGGAAATTCGAGATAGAATCACCGGCCATAATCAGATACGGGGAGCTGACACGTGATGAATTCTTTGTGACAATAGACGCCGCTAGAGAAGGAGTCAAGATAGAAAACATGGGGAACGAGGATTTAGTACTCTTAAAGAACTTTGGGCCCGGGAATCAAGAGGCGCCCAAAATCTTAAATTAAGTCACATACAGTGGTATGTAGCTTATTTCTTCTCCATATCTATTATTTTTATCCTTCAATACTAATCAACTGAGTTTACTGTTCTTTTTTATGTACATGATGTTCTGCTAGTAAACATTATTGGGTCCATCTTCTCCTTTTTGCTCGATGAATCGCGGCTCGATTGTTGTGATGGGGATAGGCATAATAGCGGTAGTGGCGCTTGTGACCTCTTTGATAGGGCTTATATCGGGATATGTAGTGGCAGAGCAGCCTACCACCGGCGTCCAAGAAAAATACACCTACCTGACCGTCTCAGGTTACGGTGAAGTCTCCTTTGTGCCGGATCGCGCCGTGATAACCTTCGTATCTCTTGGATACGGAAAGACCGCCTCAGAGGCTCTAGAGAAGTGCTCATCTAAGACATCATCGATAATTAGAGCATTGGAGTCTATTGGGATAGGGAGAGGGGACATGGAGACAGTCGGGGTCGTGGTTAATCCGAGGTACGATTGGGAGCAGAAGCCACCTCAAATAATAGATTACGAGGCCTCATACACTCTTGAGGTCGATGTCAAGGACATAGACCTGGTGGGGAGGGTGATCGACACAGCATTTTCGGCCGGAGCTGACCGGATGTATGGCCTCCAATTCACGATTTCAGATGAGAAAAAGGAGCAGCTGACCCTAGACGCTATAAGAAGCGCGGTTGCGGATGCTAGAGCAAAGGCTGAGGGAGCTGCCAGCGCGCTTGGGTTGCGCGTAGTGATGACCGAGTCCGTGGACATCTCTCCACAGTATATCCCACCAATAATGGGG
>JANXDQ010000011.1 GCA_025059415.1 Aigarchaeota archaeon | reverse complement strand
ATTACCTGCTCAGGGAGTTGAAGGGGTTCTCGAGGTTCCACATCTTCATGCATGACGAGAACATAGAGGACTTCACGATCACGATGCCCGGGCCGGTGAGGCTGATCCACAGGCTCGCGCCACACTACGAGTGGATAAACAGCAACGTCATAGTAGAGTCGGATGAGGAGCTCGATAGATTGGTTAGACTAGTTATCGAGAGGTCTGGAGGATCGATAACGCCGGCGAACCCGGTCGTCGAGATACTCACGCAGAACTTCGATAGGGTCGCCGGGGTGCTGAGGGGGGAGGTCTCGCTCCACTCGAGCATCACGGTCAGAAAGTTCCCGAGAAGACCATACAGCCTCGCGAGGCTGGTCAGGCTGGGAACGCTCAGTTCAGATGTCGCGGCATTCCTCTGGCTCGCGGCCGAGCTGAAATCTAACTTGGTGATCGCGGGTCTCACGGGGAGCGGTAAGACAAGTCTCCTAAACGCGATACTCCTCCAACTTCCAAGGAACTTCAAGATCGTGACGATCGAGGAACATCCCGAGATAAACTTGAGGGAGCACCCGGGATGGATGCCCCTCTACGCGAGGCTCCCCACGGCGCCCAGCGCCAAGGCGACCGAGATACCGCTCACTCAGCTCGTTAAGGCGGCGCTCAGGCATAGGCCGACTATCATAGCGGTCGGAGAAGCTAGGGCGGAGGAAGTCCAGGACATGGTGACGGCGGCGACCGTGGGCCATGGGACCGCGACAACTCTCCACACGGATAGCTTAGAGCACATGGTTGAGAGGTTGAGGAGTTATCCCATGAATCTCAGGACGGAGCAGGTCCTACTCATAGATTACGCGGTCTTCATCGTTAGAAGACCTGATGGGAGGAGGCAAATAACTGAGATCTATGAGAGTAGGGAGGGCGGTTGGGAGAAGGTCTACGAGGCTGGGAGGGAGCTTGAAATCCCGGTGAAGCTCGTCAAGAAACTATCCCTAATACATAGGGGGATGGGGCCCGAGGAAGTATTCGGGCTAGAGATCAGGAGGAGGGCCGAGTTTCTTAGAAGTCAGGCCAGAACCGAGGTGGTCGCCGTTGCTTGACATAAACCTAATACTGCTCATAGCGGCCATCATCCCCCTCGCATTCTTACCAACAGCGCTTAAAAAGGAGACCGCGGCGAGGCTCGAAGAAGAGCTACCCATCTTTTTGAGCTATGTCTACGCGAGGCTCGAGGCGGGATGGAGTTTGAGGAGAGCACTCGAGGCCGCGGCGGGTGAAAAGGAGCTCATGCCAACCTTCCACCGGGAATCATCCAGAATCATCAGGGAAGCCGAGGTTAGAGGGGACCTCACCGGGGCGCTCCTCGAATACCGGTCTCCGAGCAAGCGCGTGACGAATGTAATCAGGTCCCTGGGGGAGGAGGCCTCAACGGGCTTCGACCCCACTTCCAGAATCAAGGTCCTCTTATGGGATGAGGAGGAGTATGCCGCTGAGCGCGCGAGGAAGAGGAGTGAGAGCGTCGAGAACCTCGCGGAGGCGAGCATGACGATCATGGTGTTGATCCCACTCTTCATCTCCTTCACCGCCATGTTCGGCGGAGGCCTGGAACTGATCTTCCCCCTCGCCGCGGTCTCCTCGATAATCACGTACATAGCGGCCTCAGCTTTATACGGCGTCCCAATAGTCATGCTCTCCTCGAGGTCTAGGAGGGTCCTCCCAGCTCAGGCATTGATGATTGGCGCAGTCGTCTTCCTAACGCTCCCATTTAGGGAATTCAGCCCCCTGGATCCCTGGCTATACATCGGCCTCGGAGCCGCGTTAATAGCCCTCTCGATCCCCGCGAGTTACGAGGTCAAGAAGGCGATAGGCGAGATGGAGGGCGGACACTTGCTGGCCCAGGGCCTCGCCATAAAGCTGGAGCTCGGATACCCAGTCCACAAGTCCTTCCAGATGGTTAGGGATGGGAGGGTGGCGGAGCAGGTCCGGAGGGTGACGGTCGGGGTCCAGGCAGATCCGAGGAGTAGGCAACTTCAACTCGTCCTCTCGACAATTAAGGTGGTCAAGGATTCGGGTGCGGGGGCGAGGGCGCTGGAAGTCGTGGCCAGGACGTCTCAGAGGCTATACCACGCCTACAGGGATACTCGGAGCAGGCTGAGATTCTATGAGATCATCAGCATGAGCGCGGGCGCGGTAATCCTCGCGATGAGCTATGCCATAACCCGCCCCTTAAAGGAGTTCTCGGCCCGCTACGCGCCCCAGGTCGCCGGAGGGCCCTTGAGCGTCCAACCCACCCCATTCATCCATCACCAGCCGGCCCTCGCCGGAATCGGGGACCTACTCCTCCCCGCATCCGTGATACTCTCATTGATCCTGGGCTTGGCCATCTCGAAGCTCTGCGACCACACGGCGGCCACCACGTGGAGGGCCGGAGTCGGCATAATCGCCGCTACCTTGATATACCTATTCTTATCGCCTTACTGGTGAACAGGTTGGATCGCCGATGAGCTTCCAACGGGTCATCGAGTGGCTCGCCCAAAACTTCCAGAGGATCGAGGTGATACTCCCCATACTCGCCGGCGCCGCAGTCCTGGCGTTCCTCGGCATCAGGCACGTCGGCAAGAGGAGGAGCAGCATCGCCGTTGAAGAACTTGGGGTCGTTGAAGAAGAGGCAAAGCACCCGGCTGAGAAGCCCTTGGAGATCGGTGACGAGTTTTCGGAAATAAGGGAGAGAACTCTGGAGATCTTAAGGACCCGGGGAGCCCTTAGGCCCGCGCCCATAGCGGGTAAGGAGGGAGGCCATTACCCAGACATCGTAGGAATCTCCCTCAACAAGGTAGAGGACTTCATCGAGGACCTGGTCAAGAAAGGTTTAGCGCTTGAGGGCGACGTCGAGTTCTCGGCGATCTCCTGCCCCCTCTGCGGATCAAGCTCGCAGGCCGCCCTCGTCTCCTGTAAAAACTGCGGCTCCTTCAAAGTCCATGAACTAAGGTACTACAGGCATACATGCGGCTATGTGGGCCCCGAGTCAAGTTTTCTAAGCGACGGGGAGCTCGTATGCCCCCACTGCAAATCCTCCGAGGGAATGGAGCTCTACCACAAGAGGTACTATTGCGGAGACTGCAGGAAAGACTCGGAGGAAGTCAACATAACCTTCAAATGCGGTTCATGTGGCTCGCTCTACGATGAATCGAACATGGCGCTCAAACAATTTAGGCGGATCGAGCTCTCAAGGGAGAGGCTGAGGGAATATGAGGGCGTTAATAGGGAATTAGCCGCGCAGCTCCAGAGATTGAGGGCGGAAGGCTACGTCATCGAGAGGCCGGCAACGATGGTCGGCGAATCCGGGGTAGTTCATAGTTTTGATGCCGTCGCGAAGAAGGGCGACGAGGTTATCGCAATAGTTTCCTCTCTTGGAAAACCATTGACCCAGCTCCTCCTCGAACTCGGAATTGCAAAAATGGATCTAAAACTCAGCGGGCTCATCGTGATAACTGGTAAACCCAGCTCCCCCACCGAGAGGGATTTCGCGAAATCCCTCGGAATAGAGATAATTGAGGCCACACGCACCTAAAGAGGACCCATCCTCGGCCGCCGAGCCTATGAAGGCCCCGGCCCCTACTATGAGGTTATTAGTTACCTTTAATAGGCGATGGTTCATTTAGGCTATTCTGCTGGTGAAGTCTGGGATGGAGATTGACTGGGAGAAACTTATCCCGAAGCCGAGGTCCGCGTTCCTCCTAGTTGAGTGCGCCGAGTGCGGCCACAGGCAAGTGGTCTTCGACAACGTCAAGATCGAGGTAAAGTGCCAGGTCTGCGGTTCCACAATAGCACTTCCCCGCGGCGGCAAAGCAAAGATCCTCGGAAGAGTCTTGGAAAAGCTGAGTTAGCTGTCGCCCGCTCCAAGTTGGAAATTTAACGTGACGCTGGAAAGGGGCTTTTAAGATGATTTCGAGCGCTTTATGAGAAAGATTGAAGATTTTCAGGGAAAAGGACGTTTAAATACATCTTAAGAACGATCCCCCTTTAGGGAGATGTCTGAATTTATCGAGGCGGAGTCGCCGGAAGTTGGGGGCCTCGTAATAGGCCTCATCAAGAGGGTTGAACGTTATGGAGCCTACCTCGACCTCCTAGAGTACCCTGGCTGGGAAGGCCTGGTCCACGTCTCCGAGATCTCGCTCAAATGGGTTAGGAACATAAGGGATTACCTGAGGGAGAATCAGCGAGAGGTCTTCAAGGTTCTCAGGGTGGATAAGGCCTCGAAGCAGGCGGATGTATCCCTCCGCCGCGTGACCCAGAAGGAGCGCGAGTGGAAGCTCCTAGAGTGGAAGAGAAGGCAGAAGGTGGAGAGGGTGATTTCATTATTGGCCGAGAGATCCGGTAAATCGCTTGAGGAGCTTAAAACGATTATAATCGAGCCCGCGAGGAAACAGAAAATTAGCCTATATGGCTTATTCGTCGAAGCCTTGGAGAGCGGGAAGCTTCCGGAATGGATGAGGCTCGATGAGGAAACAGCAAACTTGCTCCTAAAGCTCATCAACCAGGAGATAAAGTTGAGGCGCGCGGTCTTAACCGGAATCTTAACACTGACGGCGCCGTCTGGAAATGGTGTGGAGGTGATAAGAAAGGCCATTGACCAAGGGCTAAAGGCCGCGGGACGCGGCGAACTCGTCTCCATAACAACTATAGGATCCCCTAGGTACATGATCAGAGTTGAGGCGGAGGATGAGGAGAGGGCCAAGGAGCTCCTAGAAAGCGCCGCCTCCGAGTGCATTAAAATCGTCCAAGAAGCCGGTGGAAAAGGATCCCTTCAAGTAAAGTGATGACATTTGCCGGGTCTCCTCAACAAATGTACAAGCTGTGGGCGATACACCCTCCGACAGGATAATTGCCCCACATGTGGGGCCCCGGTCAAGTCGGCTCATCCCACAGGCATCTCCCTAAAACACAGGTACATAGACCTGGTCGTCAAGCTGCGTAAACATAGGGAGAGCGGGTAGTAGAGATTCCTAGATATAATTTAAATAACCCAACGGCTAGGGATCGATGGGTGTAGTTCTTGGCAAGGGCGCAGGAGGTTAGGATAATACTCACCAAGCAGGGGGGAAATATCGATCTCCGAGGCGCTAGCGTAATTGACGCCTCGCCCTCCGCGGGCGCCGCCCCGCTGATAGCCATCAACTACATAGTCGAGAACCTGAAACCTATCAAGATCGCCGAGGTCAAGTCACTATACTTCCCACATGTAAGCTTAGTCAATGGAGGGGTTGCAGCTTCGCCAAAGATCGAGCTCTACATGTATGAGGACGCTGGTGTGAAGCTTTTATTCATCGTCAGGAATTTCGTCATCGACAGCCTCGAGGGGGGCTACGCTATTGCCGATAAACTCTACAGATTCCTAGCCGAGAGGGGAGCATGTAACTATTACCTCTTAACCGGGTTAAGGATGACTGGGGAACGGGCCACATACGTGGCCTCGGTGGATCCAGAAGATACCAGAAGGTTCATTGAATCCGGCGCAAGGCTGATCCAGGACCTCGAGAATGTTCCAGCCGACAAGTTGTCCTCATACCTCCTCTTCCTCTACTTAACGAGGTCCGGGAAGGCCTGGCTCCTAGTGGCCGAGACGGTTTCATATTTCCCAGACCCCATCGCTGCGAGAGAGTTGATACAGGTGCTCTCAAAGGGTCTGGGATTCAGAATAGACTTAGAGAAGCTCGATGAGGAGATAGAGAAGCAGAGGATTTTACTGGAGGAGTTCCAGAAGGATTATGAGAGGATGTTGCAGGAAGGTGGGAAGAGGGATAAAGAGCCCTTCTACATAGGTTAATCAACGAGTTCATAAATGTAGACATACGCGATGCTGGTATATGGTTCATCTGATTCATAGACTAGCCTGAAATGTTGTAGTTGCGATGGTTGATAGACGTAGAGGGTTCCACTCGACGTCTGCACGGGCTTATAGGGTATGAGCTGGCCGAGAGTCGTCCCGCTCCAGAACTTGTCCGTCGGAGAACCCTGCTCGGTCAAGTAATCCTCTTCTTTGAATGCGTGTCCCTCCTGATTCGCTATCCTCAACATCCAAATCCACTTCCCCTCATCGCCATAGCCTAGAAGGCTTGCTTGCTGACCATATGCGTAGTGCGTGACGAAGATTAGGACATGGGTCGCCCCCAGCTTCTTGAATGTCCTATAAGCTATGGTCTCATTCGACATGAAGGCATATCCTATCTCTCCTATATGGGTCGAGTTGAGGGTCGCGTTGTCAGCTATGCTCGTCCTATTCCCCAGGATGGTTACCCAGTATCCATAGTCCCACCAACAGGCCACGACCGCGTCCTCCGGCAAATTCGTCCTCATCCACTCCAGCGTCTTGAGCCAAGTCGGTATAGCCATCCTGAAGGGAGTTGCTGCGGAGACGATCGTCGGAGGTGTATAGCTGATATCGATCGCCGAGAGCGAGTATCTGACACCGTATGTGGTGGGCACGATCCCTAAAACCAGTAGGCCTATGACCAGCATCGGCGTCAACACGTAGTACTCGATTCCAATGGGCTTAATCTTGGTCTTCGCGGATGCGATTTTCATGGCCCTCGTAAATCCGCCTAAGACCTCGGTCAGTCCAAGTCCCGCCATGACGGCCACTCCGGGAGCGGCGAGCGTTGATAATCTGACCATCGTGGATGAGAAGTAGATCGCGAAAATCGTGAAGAGCGCCAGTATGATGTCCGAATTACTCCTCCGCCTAAAGGCGTAATAGAGACCCATCAAGGAAAAGAGCACCATGAATCCCATGTCGGAGAACATCACGGCCCAAGTCGATAACTGATTCTCCTGAACCGAGATGACTATGGGGAGCTCATACCTCATCTGCGGGGCCAAGACGCTGAGGAACTTTATCCCGGGGACGTTCATGTAGCCCGCGGCCATCATCCCTAGGTATCCGGCGGCTCCGGCGGCGATCACGTAGTAAGGCAACCTACGAATGTGCACTTTCCCAGGATAAAGCTTTGAGACCTCGAAGGCGATGAGTATCACGAGCGCCGCGAATCCTGATAGTATCGTGACTTCCCTCAAGAATCCTGGTCCAAGCTTTGGGACCATCACGGCCACCATGGCATATGTAGAGAAGGTGATCGTGAAGGAGACTAGGAGCTGGCGGTTGTATCTCCCAATTAAGGCGAGTATGACGCTCACCAGCGGGATGAAGGCGAGGGGGAATTTTGCGGCTCCCCAACTCGCGGCCAAGTATCCAAGTGAGAGCCCCGACAAGAGGGAATAGGCCACGACCCCGAATCTACTCCGCTCCTCTTTCAGGGCGTTGAGGTACGCCCATAGCCCTATCATGAGTAGTGGTATGCCTATGCTCTCGTCGTCGAACCACCCGAAGAGGCTTCGCTCGACGTGCGCCCTGCTGATGGCCATGAAGAAGGCCGCGACGAGCCCGGCGGGTTTCCCGCCAACTTCCCTGCCGAGGAGGTATGCGAAGAGTATCGCGATGAGCGCCATGAATACGGGGAAGATCGCCGCCAACTCCAATGCATCTACCTCCAACCCTATCCCGTGCAGTAGGTGGTAGAGGAATGCGGCCATGAATGGCAGTCCCGGAAACGCCGTCCTCCCAACATCTCTGCCATGTGGATACCAGGACGTGTAGTCATGCCAATTGAAGAAGTCTATGAATCCCTTCCAGCCCCCCTCGATAACGTAATTCATCTCCTTGAACTGCATCCATGGATCGAATTCCATCAAATAGACTCCCCACCTCATCGGCATAATCCGGATCATGAACCCGAGGATGAGTATGGAAACGAGGATGAAGGCCTCGAAGATAACGATCTTTCCCTTAAAGGGGCCCCTAATCCTGTCAATAGCTCCGCTTATTCTAGCTCTCTGCATCACGTCTCAGCCCCATTTGACGATATTTTAGGTTAAAACTTGAGCTTAAATCCTTCTCCAGTGCAGTGTACATGGCCCTTAACTCTCCTGATGAAAGAGATGCAGGCGAAGCATTTGAGGAATGGAACTTTTTTGCCGAGGAGCGGGCACTCAACGTATTCCTTCTTCATCTTACTAATCATCTTCCTGCTGATCGCGCCTTTTAAGGCCTCGGAGGCCTCTTTCTCCACCCTAAACGCCCTCTCCGCTTCCTCAACCCTTAAAATGAACTTCGCTTCCTTACTCACGTCAAATAACTGACTCCTCCTCCGATTTTAGCATTACCAAGTTGAGCGCAATATTTTTCCCGAGGCACTCTAGATTCTTCCGTGAATATGGCGGGGGATGAACGACTCTCGGAAAACTTTCCGATAATATTTGATGAAAAGCTGAATCTCCCACTCTGGAAGGATTTAAGAGAGCTGAAGCTGAGATATAATCTCCCAATCTCGAGTGTAAGGAAGTTCTTCGAGGGGTTAAGCGATGGAGTGCTATATGGAACTCATTGTAAGAAATGTGGGGAGAAGTTCTTTCCACCCAAACCACGTTGCTCCACTTGTGGATCCCGTGACGTTGAATGGGTTGAGGTGAGCAATGTGGGTAGGCTTCTCTCATACACCGTGGTGAATGTTAAGCCGGAGAGCTATCAACACCATCCAGACTACGTCGTTGGAATCGCCGAAGCCGATAATGGCTTCAAAGTTTTGGCGTGGGTGAAATGCGAGAACCTAGATAAACTCAGAATCGGGATGCAGGTCAAGATAGAGATAGGGAAACATGAGAGAGAAAATACCCTACTCTATTACATAGTCCCTGAGACCTAGCCTCTTTTCCTCGCGGAGATCATTGATAATACATCCCTGTCCTTTAGCTTATAGCTCGCCGGTAACCTAAGCCCCGTCCTAGCATCAATGCCGTAGAGAAGCCCTTCCGCTAATTCGCTGTGAACCTCCCTAGCCAAATCAGCGATGGTTGCCCCATCATGCATTAAGTAAACATCTGGGAGGATGTTTCCATGACGATCTGATAGCTTCTGCACATCGTACACCGGGTAGACGGCGTTCATCTTTAGCAATTTGAAGACCGCGACGTTGATCGCGAATTGGACACCCGTCCTCATGTATTCCTCGAGGACCCTTTTTTTGATGAATTCCAGAGCCCATCTCTGCTTCTCCGTTAGCGATGACTCATCAATTATCTCGAAACTCTCCTCCCCGGGCACATACCTTATCAAACCCCTTTGCTCGGCTCTTCGCAGTATCAGCTCCGCTTCGGCACTACATGGAACGATTATCTTGTCGACGAGTTGGTCTCTAAGCCTTCTGAAGTTCTCGGGAGCAGTGTCGAGATCCATCTTATTCGCCACGACTATTGTGGGCTTTGCAATTTCCCTTAGAGCCGAAGCGAATTTCCTATCATCCGCGGGTGTCCAGTTCTCGAAGTCCTTCTTATCGAGTTCGGTCTTTGTGAGTGCGGCCCTTACATCTTGCGCCGTGATCTTCACACCCTTAAGAACCTCCTCCATAGCCCCGGGGAGATCCTCCCCCCTTTTCAGGGTCTTGATTATCTTTTCCTCTGACCGATCCAAGAGTTTGATGAACCACATGATAAGTTCCTCTTCTATGTCGTAGTAGTCGGCGAGTGGGTCCCCGGTCCCGGGCTCGGTTAGCCTCCCCTCCTCATCAACGCTTCCGCTGGCGTCAATTATGTGGAGGATGACATCCGACTGAGAGGCGACGGATAGGAACTGGTTCCCGAGACCTTTTCCGGCCCATGCACCCTTTATCAGGCCCGGCAGATCTATGAGCTCGATCGGGATATGCCGCCACCCATTTATGCACTTCGAGTTCTTCGGGTTATCCACGACGCCAAACTCTTTGCACACGCAGTGAGTTACGACGTGTCCTACCCCATAGTTTGGCTGCTTGGTGGTGAATGGATATGTTGATACCTCGGCCGTTCCGAGAGTCGCGGCGTTAAAGAACGTGGTCTTACCCGTGTTCGTCTTCCCTATCAACCCTATGTGGACTAAAGTCAACTTAGTGGGCTCACCCCACGTAGATAATAGTCCATAACCAGTAGAAAACCTTTTATAAAGTATTTGACCACAAAGCACTTTTTGAAAAATTTTGGAAATTTGGAATCTTAATTTCAAAATAATAGAACCTTATCTTTTACCATAAATCCAGTTCGAGACCGTTCTTGAAGTTCTCGTTGTTAGCGAGATGGGAATCCGTGGAGGGCGAAATTCGATTTCTAACGCTATAACACTTATAAAATTTGATAAAAGCGGGGAGCTCAGCTCTTTGAACCCGGATCAGTATAGTAGTAAGCCAACTATTATTAGGGCGATTATCAAGGCTAAATCTAGGCTCAATAAGAAGCCGATCTTTAGGGGGAACCCGGGGGAGGCCATTATCTTTCTTCACCATAAAGTATCACTTACCGATGTGTTTAACCCTTCCGTTTCTAGAAAAACTCCATTAATATTTCGAAATTTTTGGAGTATCTTGGGGCATATTTCGAAAAACTAGAATTACCACGTTGGGGTTTATTATTGCCCGTTCTAGATTTTGGATCATTCTTCTTGGGATTCTTCGCCGGATTGTTCTGATGGCCGGGCTTCAAGCATGGATGTAAGGAGCTCTTTTTGATCTAATTCGACTTTCGCCCTCCACCCCAGTGTGAGGACATCGTCCTCGCCTTTATCGATGTATCCCCTCCTTATAGCTCTCTCTAAGTGGGCTTCGGCCTTCCACTTCGGAAACTTCGTCTCCAAAACTTCCAACACGTCTTTGACCGGAGCCTTTCCGCCCCTGCTCACAAGTATGGAAAGCGTAACTGCCAGAGCCGCTACCTCGTCTATGCTCCACCCGGCCGTAACTATGTCAGAGAGCATTAGGGGCCTCGCCATGGTTATGTAGAACCTCGCCTTATCGAGGTCTTCTCCTTCCTCGAGGGCTGTCTTAACTTCTAAACCCAGACTCTTTAAATGAGAGTTTAGGGCATCGATTATCTTAATGTAATTTCTTCCCAGCCTGTGTTTCAGTTCCCATCCCTTAACCCCCGGCTTCCGATGACTTCTAAAGAGTAGCATCGCGGCGGCCATCATCAATTTCTTCGAAAAACTTTCTTCACCACTCACTACCACTCACCCCAATAGCTATTACTAGGGAAACTGGTTGCTCATGTTTCACTTTCTCTTTTCTTGGTATGAGTTTTATCTCGTTTTTCAGAGGATTTCTCTTGACTTCCACGTAGCCCTCTGTTATCAGGAAGCTTAGCAAGTATGCACGTTCAAAGGTTTCCTTAAATCGTTCCCTCCTTACGAACTCCCAATAATCCACCTCCCCCCTTTCCTTATACACCATCAATAATTCTTCACGTAGTTTTTCCACTTTCTCGGCAACCTCTTCCTCCTCGGCGAGCCTACCCTTAATGAATTCCATTTCTCTCTGCGAGATTCTCCACCCCCATATTCTTCCCTCGCTTCTGGGTGGGAGGCTTAGAAAGTGATCCATTCCCCGTCTCAATCTATTAGGGGTGATCTGCTCTAGGGAGATTATCGGCCTCCAAGACCTTAAGAACGCCTTAACTATGGCCTTCTTATCCATGGCGATTAGCCTGGTCACTATCATCTGGGCATCAACAAAGAGTGCTTGGGCCCTCTCCCTCAGCCACTTATGCTGTAATGCGATTAAGGTGGCAATTTTATACATCGTTTCTGCATCTATTGCGTAATATTCTAGGTCGGGGTTCTCCTCTAACATCTTCCTGAGTTTTGAGAGAAGTTCCCCTACATTTACCGTGAAGGGATTTAATCCGCGCTTCTCCACGTTCTCACAGATGTTGATCACATTCTCGAGCTCCTCTCTTGCTATTCTAAGCCTCTTCTCCGCCGCGCTCATTTCACGCGATCCTCCCAATGGCCGATTTTCCCCCGATATTCTGGACCAATATCACGTTAACATCTTCCTCGACCGGTATTCTCCCCGGGGTTATGACGATGTACTGGGTCCCGAATTCCCTCTTCGCGATATTCAGGATGAGTTTTATCATTCTCTCCCTGTTGAGTGGATCAAGGTGTACATCGAATTCATCAACCGCCCTGAAGGGCGATTTAACGTGTCTTTGAAGCGCTAGGAGGAAAGCGAGTGTCCCGACTATCCTCTCTCCGCCGCTATGGGTCTGAGCATCTAATATAACTGGATCCGCACCCCTAAATCCGACGTGGAGTTCTAAACTCGCCCTCTCAGGATCTTCTAAGTTTCTTAAAACTATCTTTCCCCTCCCATCAACGATTGAGAGTATTGAATCGAATTGTGGCTCTACTTCATCTATCAGGTTTCGGAGAAACTTCCTCCAAAGCTCCTTTCGATATTCGACTTCCTCAAGTGCCTTCTTTAAATTCTCTTCGACCTCCTTCGACCTCAGCTCGGTCTCCCGGTATCTTGAATCCGCGATTAGGTACATGTCTTCCGACTCCTCCAGGACGTCTCCCAGTGAGGCTATTTTCAGAGAGATGGTTTTAACGTCTTCGAGGACTTCGGATGGCTTCCTTCCAACTTCCACGCGCTCACCCAGAGCGACTGCGTCTCTATATTTCTCCGACAACTCCTTCTCGACGCGTCTCAACTCATACGACAGCCTCTTCTTCTCCTCTTCATTCAGCTTCAACTTGAATTTCGTGACCTCGGACAACCCTTTCTCTTCAAGCAATATGTCTAATTTTTTCTCAAACCCCTCCAAATTTACGAGCTCGCCCCTTTTGATGGCATTTATCAATTCTATGAGTTCGCCTTTGATCTCGTTGACCTCGGATTCGTGGAATTCTAGCTCCCCGAGAAGCCTCTTTTCCTCGATCTTCAATGCCTCGATCCTCTCCTGGATTTTCCGGAGGGATGACTCCGCCTCCGAGACTACGGCCCAAACATATTCTAATTCGAGCCTCCTCTTTTCTTCCTCAAGCTTCCTCTTCGTCATCATTTTTTCGTATTGTTCTCTCCAGTATTCGACGGCGGCCTTCGCCTCTTCCAGCGCCCTTTTCAGGGTCTTTTCCTGTGTTTGGATGTCCCGGAGCTTCGCTTCGGCCTCGATTATCCTCTGCCTAAATTGCGATGCGCCGACGGCGTCCTCAACCATCTTCAGCTTTTCGATGTTGTTCTTGGCCGCGAACTCCTCGATCATGTTTTGGTGCATTATTATTAGCATGTTGTTCGGGTTTACGCCGAGCCTTCTGAGAAGGTGATCCACCTCGGCCTTGGTCTTGAGCCTGTTATTCACGTAATGCCAGTATTCTCCCGTCTTCTTGAGGTACCGTGTTATGACGAGTTGATCCGCATTGAGCCAAGGAATCGGCCTCTTACCATCCATCTCCCTGTTGTCGAAGACGACTGTGGCTCTCGCCGCCTTCTCTCCCCTCCTTATCAGGTCGCTGAGCTTCTCAGCCCTCTCCGTGTAGGTTTGGCCCAAGGCCACGGCTATTCCGAGGAGTATGGAGGATTTACCCGAGCCATTTGGGCCCGTTACGAGGTTCATCCCTGGGCTGAGTGGGATCCTTGAGTATTCATGGCTCATGAAGTTCTCCAAAATTACTTCCCGGATATATGTCCCCCTAGTCCTCGCCGCCTCTTTCAATGAGCCGGCCGCCCTCTCTTCCAAGTCCATTCTCTAAGCAGCAGGCTAGATCCCATCTTTTAAGGTATATCGCGCGGAGGATGCCGGGTTATCGGCGGGAAATACCCCAATAGCCTCGGGAAAAGACTGAAATCGGCGCCCAAAAAATACTCTGTGAAATATTATTTAGGTGCTTCATGAAGAAATCAGGTTGGAGGAGTCCAGTCGACGGGCGGTGGCGGCCAGTGGTCAAGATAGAGGTCCGGACAACCCTTGAACGCTTCAGGAGGTTCGTGATCTTGAATACCTGCTATTCTTTCATACCTAGAGGCTACCTCCATGATCCGAGTATTTTCCCGGAACGTGAGGGGTCTCTTGGGAGGATATACGTAGAAGCACTCTCGAAGCTTGATCTCGAGACGATTCAGGACATAAAATTCGTGAAGGCATTCGAAGTCTTGGGGATAATCTACAATTCCAAGAGCGGGAACACGAACCTGATCTGGAGGCAGGTCAAGGGGAATATCGGGAAGATTTCGGGAGAGGCTTCCCCGAACTCCATAGTAAACCTAATTGAGACTGGTGCGCTTCCGCGATCCTATGTGAAGAAAGCTTTAGCGGAGTTCGCGCAGAGGACAGGTGGATCAGCGGAGAATTCCACCGAGCCTTAGCTTTGCCAAACATTTTTTACACAATTTCCAATCCTTTCTATCAGTATCTAATATCGAGTTGCTAAATGCCATGACACAGCCTCTGTCGCCACAATGAGTTAGACCATGGAGGTGCCCAATTTCGTGTACAGCCTCTTTCACGATCCGCTCCAGAAATAGCTTCCGATCCGCTGGATACTCATAAAACTCTTGGCGGAGTCTATGACCTGAGATTACGGCGACCCCCCTCCATGCAAGGCCGAATACGAAGTTCAATCCAGCCGCATAGAGGTCTTTGTCCGTTACTAGGAGCACGTAGTCGTCGTCTCGGAATACTTCGCGGTAATATTGGACTATCTTCCACGCATCATACTGACCTCTTTTAATATCGAAAAATTCTTCTCCTATCAAGCTGGGCGAGACCTCTATCTCGACTTCCCTCATGTAAGTTCCCCTCAGAGCCTCGGCTACGGCGAGAAGGGCCTCATCGTCACCTAGCTCAGATATTATCCTTATCTTCTTCATGGTTTCTTCATCGGTCTCCGTTTAAGTGGATGCCCACATACCGGACAGGGTTCCCGCGGTCTCTTATCCCCACTCCAGCCACAAATGCCGCAGTAGGTGGCCCAGATTATGACCTTCTTTATGCCTCGATGAAGTATGGGCTCAACCTCGACCCCGAGGAGTGATGCCAGGTTCTGTATCGAGTAATCTGATGTGATTATCGAGACCTCGTATTTCTCCTTGAGGAGTTGGAGGGCGAGGGCGAGGATGCTGATGTCGGCTTCGGAGAGCTCTTTTTCCCCGGCCTCCGCGGCGAGCCTCCTGACTTCTTCAACATATTCTTGATCCGGGTTCATAATTTCTACCATGCGGCCTTCTCTGCTGGCCAGGGCCCTATATTCTGCTCCACCATACTTCGATTCCTCCAAGATCTTGCCCGATGTTATAAGCCTCCCACCTAGAGACTCGGTGAATCCGAGGATCATCGCCGTGGAATCTAGGATCCTCACCCTCCTACCCGAGCTTCTTCCTGATCCTCCTGGCAAGGATTTCACCTAGACCAAATCTAATGAAGTTGAGCATGTCCCCGGACTTCTCAATGATGATCTCCGCATCCTTCTTCTCGAAATTCTTCTTAAGGAGACCGTCAAGCAGTAGCTGGATCCCATACTCGCTGAAGACTTCGATCTTAATCTTCTCCTTAAGCGATAGAACCATGGGCCTCGAATTGGTAATGGGGCAGACGGGCACGAGAACCGCGACCTCCAGCTCATCATCGACTATTGGCCCCCCGGCGGAATATGCATAGGCCGTAGAACCCATTGGAGTTGAGATTATCAGCCCGTCCGCCGTGATTCTCGCGAGCTCAGATCTCTTATACACCGTGAATTCCGATGTCTTCCCGAGGATGCTTGAAGCGATGTATATCTCGTTTAGGGCGTCGCCTATCTTCTCGCCGTCGGCGATTACCGAGATCCGCATCACCTTTTCCAAATAATATTTTCCATCCAGAAGCCGTTGGATCGCATCATCAAGTAGATTGGAATCAACCTCCATCAAGAAGCCCCCGCGTCCGAAGTTTATTCCCAATATCGGGGTCTGTGGGTTGGACAATGCCTGAGCCGACTTGAGAATGGTTCCATCGCCACCTAATGATATGAGGCAGTCCACATACTCTGGAAGCTTTCTACCTATGAGTTCATTGGCGCTGTAGACCTCGACTGAGGCCTCGCACCGGCTCAATAGTTTCTTGACGTATTCGGCTGCCTCTTTTGCCTCTTTCCGCTTCTCCGTATAAACTACTGCGTAACGTATACCCATCCGCCAAGAATCCTAGGACCTTCACGTAAATTTAACATTGTTGCATCTCGGGGCCTCAATGGCTTGAAAAGACATGGATTTTTTAAAGTAGAGTCCGTATTCTGGGCCTCTTCAGGAAAAGTCTTTTATATAATCGCGTAACTGCTTGCCAAGGCTTCAATAGCCCCTCTGAATGAGCTTTCTCATTTCGGGGCGTTATACCCCAATACGGAGGAAAATCCTAAAGATTGAATTTGGAAGGTATTCTGAGGCATGTTTAGATGAGGCTCGCGGCCCTCTTTAGCGGCGGTAAGGACTCAACCTATGCTGTGTATTTAGCTGAGCGGCTCGGCTACGAGGTCCCCATACTCCTCACGGTCAACCCGGCCAGCGAGGAATCCTACTACTTCCATTACCCGAATGTCTGGGTTACTAGGATGCAGGCGGAGGCCATGGGGAAAATCCACGTGATGACCCGCGCCGGGCCGAAGAGAGATGATGAACTCCGAGCTTTAGGCGATTTAGTCGATAAAGTTTCAGGAAAAGTTGATGGACTGTTATCCGGGGTCATTAGAAGCCGCGCGCAGTATGAGAGTTTTAAGGAGCTCTGTGACAAAAGGGGGCTAAAATTTGTAACCCCGCTCTGGAATCGTGAACCCATGGAGCTACTCGAGCAGATGCTCATAGACAATTTTGAAATAATGATAGTTGGGGTCGCCGCCGAAGGCCTTAAAAAAGAAATCCTCGGAAAAACCCTTGACAAAATGCTTCTAAATTTCCTAAAGGAGCTCTTTGAAAAATACGGTGTAAGCCCGGCTGGGGAGGGAGGTGAGATGGAAACACTGGTGATCGATGCGCCAATCTTTAGGAAGAGGATTAGGGTACTCGATTACGAGGTTCACTGGAGCGGATTCAGCGGCTTTATTGACATTAAGGGCGTCGAATTAATTGAGAAATGAATTGATTCACCACTCCTGCCGGAACATTTCCTTAGGATGATTTCACGTTAACGATCATGTATCTCCCCATAATCTTCCAGTATTCGACTGAGGCTCCGGGTTCGAGGCTCGCCGCGAGCTTCTCCTCATCGGGAAACGGCACCTCAACTATTTCATACGTCTCGTTGTCCATGACGCTGACGGTGTCTCCGGTAGAGACCACCTGGCCGCTACGCTTCTCGATTATCGGGACTTCTACCTTGGAGTCGGCTGGGCCGACCATCGTCCTCTTCACCTTATCGAATATCCCTATCGCGACCAACCTAACCTTCGCCGACCCATGTTTTCCAGGCTTACTCTTCTCGAGTTCCACTATCCTACATGGCTCGCCGTCGATGACTATATTATGGCCAACTTTTAGCGAACCCAGCTCCACGGGCTTGCTCATGACGTCCATCACCTAAATCTTCCAATATAAGAATCTTCATTCAGCAGGATTTAAGCACCTTAAGCTAATGGCCATATGATTTTTTTGATGCCCCCTGGGAGGGTCATGTGAAGGCTTGAAGGTGTTATTGATCATGGACTCTTTAATACTCCACGAGCTTCATTATTTTCTTAAGTATCTTGGAATGCTTTCTCTCATCATCCTCAATTAACTCGATTAGTACCGTGATGAGGCCGCTTGGGAGGAGGTGCTTCACGCCATCTAGGCTCTGTAAATGGGCTTTCTCCTCTTTCTCCACGAGCGTATTTAACCTCTTGATGGCGAATTTATCTACCTGGATCATCCTTTCTTCCTCGATGGCCGAGACGACCGTCATGATTATGTCTGCATGCCTTATGCAGTCACTTGCTAATATCCTGAAAATCATCCTCATGAAATCGCTCTTTAACTCAACAGCGGCCCTCATAAATTCCTCAGCAGACTCCTGTTCTGCCTGAATTCTCTCCTTGAGCGATTTCAGAAGCGGGGCTACCTCGGCGTCTTCGGGCTCCGGGCGTCTTTCAGCGGACTTCACACCGGCTTGCAGTGTTCCTATGATGTTGAATGCCGCATCGTACAACTCGGCGTGCGTGAGAGGGCCCTTCGTTTTTATCTTCTCTATCAAGCCGTCTATGTACTTCATCGCCCTCTCATTCTTTAATAGCTCCTTTGAGATATGGAACGCCCTCCGCCCTTTCAGGTAAAGCGTTACTGCCGGCAGGCTAAGTCCAAGTGCCTCCGCTATCTTCTTATTGCCATAACCGTGCTCCGTGGCGAGCCTCTTGGCTAGAACTGCCCTAACGCCTGCGACTAATGATTCTAACCGCATAACCCCCTCACCTTTCCATAAAATCCATGGGCAACGTCTTCGGGCATTACGTGAAAAGTTACGATGTAAAGTATTAGAACTTTACGCCGTTAAGCTTATATCGGGCACCACGAGTGCTCTACGTGGGTAATTCATGAGGATCTCCCTCGCGGATCTTCCGGAAGGACGTGAGGCATTAGTGGTTGAGGTGGGTTTATCTGAGAATACGCCAGGTGAAGCGGTGCCCCGAATACAATGCTATGGAAGGGCAATAGAACATCCTCCCGGAGATCGTGGATTTCCACTTTGTAGATTCTTGAGAAGTTGCTGTGGTCTATCCCTTGGGAGGCGGCTTAGATGGCGCTGGGGCCTGAGTAATGTAGTTGAGAAGAGGTTTGCCGATCTCGGCATAGTTTCCGGTTCTAGGATTAGGGTTTTGAGGAAGGCGCCGTTCGGAGGCCCCATCGAGGTCGAGGTCTCCGGATCCAGGTTTCTGATTGGGAGAAGGTTGGCCGAGAGAATCATCGTGGAGGCTTGACCCTCCCCATGAGGGAGATAAAGATAGCCCTTGCCGGGCAACCGAACGTCGGGAAGAGCGTGATATTCAACAACCTGACAGGGCTTCACCAGCATATTGGGAACTGGCCTGGGAAGACCGTGGAGAGGGCTGAGGGGACGCTCTACTACAGGGGGCACTTCATCAACGTCATAGATCTTCCCGGGATCTATTCGCTGACATGCTACTCATTAGAGGAGCAAATTGCAAGGGAATTCATCACGAGGGAGAACCCGGATGTCATCGTCAACATAGTCGATGCGACAACACTCGAGAGACAATTGATATTCACCATCCAGCTCCTGGAACTCGAGAGGCCGATGGTCTTGGTCTTAAACATGATGGACCTCGCTGAAAAGCGTGGAATCAGGATAAACCATAGAGCATTAGAGGCGGCGCTCGGGACCCCGGTCATCCCCACGGTGGCCACTCAGGGAAAGGGACTCACAAAGATATTAGACAAGGTTATTCAACTCCCCAAGGAATATAGTCCAAAGAGGATTGAATATGGGCACGAGGTGGAGTCTAGGATTCAAGAATTGATGAAGATCCTTGATGGGCTGGATTTACCGTGTCCAAGACGTTGGATCGCGATCAAGCTTCTAGAAAAAGATGAAGAAGTCTGGAGAATCATCAAGGAGAAAGCCCCGGATGCCGCAAGGCTCGCGGAGAAAATGATCTCTGAACTTGAGGGGATACACGGGCATGATTCATCAATAGTGATATCGAATGAGCGTGTAAGTATTGCCCATAACATGGCCCAGAGCGCAGTTACTATGATCGAGTCCGAGAAGCTTACTTTGGGAGACAGGTTCGATAAATTGGCGACACATCCGGTGCTCGGCTACCTGATAATGGCACTGTTCTTCATCGGGATATCAATGTTCGTCTTTGGAGTCGGATTGGAGTTATCCGGATTCATGGAGGAGATCCTGTCTGAGAGCCTGCAAGACCTTTGGTTTAACTACTTTGGAAAATCACTTTTCTCTTCGCTGGGATGGTCGGCTGTAGAGGGATTTATCATCCTCCTAGCGCTGGCGGTTCCATTCATCGCACCGCTCTATATAATACTCTTCACCCTAGAGAGCTGGGGATACCTCGCCAGGGTATCGTTTCTATTGGATAGCCTAATGCACAGGATGGGGATCCACGGGAAGGCCTGCATCCCGCTGATCCTCGGATTTGGATGCAACGTCCCCGCATGTCTGAGCTCCCGAATCATGGAAACTTGGAGGGAGAGGTTGATCACGATATTCATGGTCACGCTAATGCCGTGCTCGGCGGTAACGGTAGTCATAATGGGCCTCGTTGGGATAAACCTCGGAATTCACTGGGCCCTGGGCCTTTACATATTCACGTTGCTAATGGCCTTTATGCTTGGGGGGTTTGTTTCAAGGGTTTTACCCGGCGAGGCAGTTGAGCTGATAATGGAGGTGCCGAGCTACAGGTGGCCCAGCTTAAAGACGATCCTCCTGATGACTTGGATCAGGCTCAAGGAATACATCTATATCGCGATGCCGCTCGTAATAATCTCGGGGGTCCTGATAAACACGTTGGAGTCTTCAGGGCTATTGGAGGCATTCTCGGAGGCCCTGAGCCCGGTGACGGTGGGGTGGCTCAATCTGCCCAAGGAAGTCGGAGCAATACTGCTCTTCGGAGTTCTGAGGAAGGAACTCATACTCTTAACCCTCGCCTCTTTAATTGGGACGATTAATTTCTCCACAGTTTTGACCGCGAATCAGATGGTGACGCTGGCGCTCATAACGATCTTTTACATCCCATGTGTCGCGACGATCGCGGCCCTAGTCAAGGAGATCGGCGTAAAGAGGGCTGGTCTGATAACCATTGGGGAGATACTATTGGCGATCTTAATTGGGGGAATTGCCTCTAGGATCTTATTCCTCCTCGGGGTAACTTAGATCTCTAATTCCTCCGTGTTTATGTAGGCGATGTTGATATCTCCACCTCCGGGCGTCACGTATATTTTGTCGGGGAATTGTAGGGCTAGGCTATTGAACGCATCATGGATCTTCTGCATCTCCGCGATTAGCCCCCTTTCGAGGAGCGTGATCGAGGTCATACACTCCAAATACGTTAGGTTTACTTCTCCGCCGAATCGAAGGGACATCCTCTCATATACCTCGATCATGGTCCTGATGATGTCTGAGCGTTCTGCCTGCTTGTACCACCTCGACATACCCTTGAGGAATTCGTTAAAGAGGTAGGTTTCAATTTTCCCGGGTCTCAAGGTTACGAGCTTCAAAATTTTCTGCTGATCATAGATCATCTGCTCATTCACCTCATATCTGCCCCTGCCACTCCTCTTTAGAATTTCGCAATCGACGAGCCACTCGAACCTCGGCGGAGCTATATGTCTGTACTTAGCGTATTGGCTGCTCTTAATCCACTCGATTTTATCCCTTATGGAGAGCCTCTTCTCCCTGAACTTCTCGACCTCCACCCTTCTAGCGTCACTGGGTGGCAGAACTTTCTTCAATGCCTGGGGATAGGCCTCCTCCATCGCGTAGATCATGGCCTCTTGCCTTCGAAATCTCTTCCTCGCGAGCGCCCACTCTGTGATCATCTGGATGAATGGATAATCTTGGGTGAAAAGCGCCCAGAGGAAGAAGAGCTTCTCGGCATCATTTAAGGTGATCAGCTCTATTAGGTTCAGCGACCCCCTGCCCTCCACAAATTTCCTGAACCTTATCGCCGAATTGGTCGTGAGGTAGAGTTTTCCAAAGGTGCCGAGCAGCTGGGTCTTTCTATCAATGAAGTTTAATTCAGCTGCCAGGGTAACATAGTTCCTCGCATTAACTGAGCTCGTGATCAAACCTATTGGCTTACCCGCCAGGAAATCCCTATCGCTGATACCCTTAATCATATTGTATAGTAAGGCGGCGAGAAAATCAAAAGTCTTGGGCGAATCATCTTCGAGTAAACATGGAACTAGCCTAAGGTATCCAAGTCTGCAGACATCCCCGTGCGTTTCAAGCATCAAAGCTCCTCCATCACCTCCCCCAGAATTGAGCATGAGTAATCATCCAGGAGTGGATAGCAACCATTTACTATATTGCCCCCTTAGGAGGCTACGTTTACGGATCGTTTATAAAAGTCAGCTATCTACCTCAGGCTCTTTAAATACCTAAAGCTTCTCTAGATACTTCCGAGAACATCTCAAAAATTCTGAGAATTCTTCAGGGACTCTTGGATTTGTGGCTATCGGAAACTCTGAATTTGGTAAGAGAGATCGGGTTTAGGCAGGTATCTTATGATCTAATCATGGGCAACGTTGCGCGTGGTCTAGATCATAGGAAATTCAAAATCGATGGTGGAAGGCCTAAGTTGCATGGTATTCATCGAGGGGCCTCATTCCATCGGCCGGATTTCAACTCTTCCACCAGATGCTTTGTTGAGTTTTTCCACGAGATCTACGTGGAGGCCCACTGGAACCTCCACCACGCCCGTCCAGCCCCCATCCCTCTCCCAATGCTCGTTGAGTATTTTCCCCATATTCTTGACTACGCCATATGCTTTTACTGCGATGTCCGAAGGAAGCCTTATCTTAAATTTCATGACCCCGGTCTTGAGCGGTAGGATTGTTCTGAGTTTTTCGATTATCTTTAGGGCCTGCTCCTTGGCGTCCTTAAACGGGTCTATCTGAGCTCCCGCCTCCTCCATGGCTAACTCTATCCTCTGAGGTGGATGTGGTAGGTTTGTCCGGGGATCGATTGCGTTCTTGGAAATGAAGTCGATTATCTGCTTCTTCTTTTCCTCCACCAGCTTTCTTCTCTGATCAGCGGTCACCTGGACCGTGCCCTCTCTGAGAATTATCTCAACGATCTTCATGAAGTCCGTTGTCCCGAAGGCCTTCCTTAATTCTTCTTCGCCGGCTCTAATACCCTTTTTAGCATCCTTGTATACCTCCTCGTAGACCACTATCTTCGATATTGGGAGCCTCTCACCTAGACGGTATTTGAGGGCCTTATCTGGATCAACGAGAATTTCATAGGTTTCCCCTCTACGTTCTATCCTCGCGATGGTATATCCCTTGGACAAGCCCTGTCTCCTCAAAGAAAGAACGTGGTGACAGGTATTAAAATACTCTCAGGACTCGCCTTTCCTTGTCTTGAGCAATGGCTCAAGCCTCATCTTCAATTCCTCAAAACTAGCGACCTCAAATCTCTGGGTGGAGACTGGGATTGTTGCGAGCCTAACAGTCCAGTTCTCATCAAGTTTTTCAGCCGATTCGACGAGAGACTTCAAGGCGAGGTTGATCGCCTCCTCCAGTGACATGTCTCCCCTATACTCGGCCTCTAGGATCTCCTTAACCTTTTCAGCGCCCCTACCAATTGCCCACGCATCATATTCAAGGACCATCCCGCTTGGCTCCGTGTAGAAGACCCTGACCCCGGTATCATCTACACCACCGAAAAGGATTGCGACGCCGAATGGCCTTACGCCTGCATGCTGAGTATACATCTGCATTATGTCTCCAACATACTTCGTTATCGCCTCCACGGTTGGCCTCTCTTCATAGGCTAGGCGCAGTATCTGGGCGCGGATCCTCGCGTTATCCACCAGGACGCGGGCATCGGAGTTCAGCCCAGCCGCCACGGCCCCGATATGCTCATCCACTTGAAAGAGTTTCCAAGAATACTCCATGTTCTGTAGCTTGGTGTGTAATCGTTCTTCCACCGCGAGGACACAGCCCTCCCTAGATACGATGGCCATGGCCGTTGAACCAGACCTAACGGTCTCTAAGGCATATTCTACCTGGTATAGCCGGCCCTGTGGTGAAAAGACCGTGATTGCGCGATCATACGCCCCGGCGATTCCTAAAGCCATACCTTCGCCTCCCAAGGATAAAAATCCCCCCGTGGAACTTAATTAAGAATTCCCTGCCCCGGGCGATGGTGTTTATAAGTTTCTAGGCAGCCTCTCAACTCTTCTGGGGAGGAAAATTTCCGGGCTAAGGCTAAATATCGGTATCGGGCCACCTATTTTGTCGGATGATAAACCTCATCATAATAGCTCTCGGGGCCTTCCTGATAATCCTTGGTATCATGCTCGTTCTCGCGTCTCTTTCTAGGGGTGGAAGGATTAGAGGCGGCGGCGTGATATTGATAGGGCCATTCCCAATAATTATCGGTGAAAGGACTCCGGCCCTGATCGCGATGCTATTCGCCGCATTCCTTCTGACGATATTCTTAATCTTCTTCTCTATAGGGGTCACCTCCGGTGGCTGGAGATGAGGGGGGCTTCCCCGGAATTCCTATTTTTCCTCGGTACAATCCTTATATTCCTAGGCGTATTCGTGGTTTTTCTCGGCTTTCTTCCAGTTAATCGCGCGGAGGGAGTGGGCGTGATATTGATAGGGCCATTCCCAATAATTTTTCAAGGAGAAATCAACCCCATAATCTTCCTTGCAATAATGTTCATACTGGCCTTCATCGTAATTGTGACGATAATAGGGGTAATGCGCAGATTCGTTCACTTTAAAAGTGAAGAATGAAGACGGGTGATTTATCCGATCCGTTAAAGTAAACCTTTAATAGCCGATCAACCGAGCCATAGCCGATCCGGAGTTGCCATACTGCCACGAATGTGGTTCAAAGCTGCTATATGATCGAAGTGTCCGAGCCTATGTTTGTCCATCCTGCGGATTAACATATACCACACAAGACTTAATCGTTGAAGCCTCTAGGGGACTCGAGGAAAAACTTCAAGCAGAGAAGAAGAGGAGAAAATATG
>JANXDQ010000010.1 GCA_025059415.1 Aigarchaeota archaeon | reverse complement strand
TGGTCGAATGTGGATATAGGGCTGAGCGCGTCGTGAGGTTATCTGAGTTCTTGACGATATACCACTTTTCCAGGCACTGAGCGTTTATTATCCGCCGGGATCGCGCGCCTCTGGTCTCACAGTAGGATGAAGGCGTTTGCTGATAGTTGCTCCCTTCCAAAAACTCTTAAATCTTTACATGAGCTTCCCCCACTCGCCGATGTCTCCGGTCTTCGTGGTCCACGAGCATCACGCAAGGAGGGCTGGGCTGCACTACGATCTGAGGCTCGAGATGGGCGGTGTCCTCAAGTCTTGGGCATTTAGGAAGGAACTTCCGACGGGCCGCGGTGTGAGGAGGCTTGGGATCCCGCAGCCCGATCACGAGTTGGACTACGCCGACTTCGAGGGCGAGATCTCTGAGGGATATGGGGCTGGCCTAGTCAAGATCTGGGACAAGGGCGAATACAAGTTAATCGAATATCAAGAGGGCAGGAAGATAGTCTTCGAGGCCCTGGGCTCGAGGCTCCGCGGGAGATACGTGTTCATCAACATTGGTAGTGGTTGGCTCCTCTTCAAGACATCTTAAAATTTAGGGCCCTGAAAGGGATTGTTGGATTGCTCCTCAGGGTTGAGAACCTGCACGTGGAAGTTGGCGGCAAGCTGTTGCTGAAAGGCGTAGACATGGAGATAGGTGAGGGGGAGACCCACGTATTATTCGGCCCAAATGGATCTGGTAAATCGTCGCTGGTCATGGCACTCATAGGCCACCCCGGATACAGGTTGATAGATGGGAGGATTTTCTTCAAGGGAGTTGACATAACCGAGAAGCCCATAGACGAGCGCATTAGGATGGGTATGGGCGTGGTCTTCCAGAATCCGCCGAGGCTCTATGGCGTGAAGCTGAGGGAGCTGATAAACCGCGTCGCTAGGGATAGGACCCGAGAAGACGGAGTATTGATGATGCTCGATAGACTCAACATATCCGAGGAGCTCCTGGAGAGATATGTCAACGTCGGGTTCTCCGGAGGAGAAGTTAAGCGATGTGAGATAGCGCAGGTCCTGGCAATGAACCCGGATCTACTGATACTAGATGAGCCGGATTCGGGCGTCGATGTGGAGAACCTCGAGCTTATTGGAAAGGAGCTGGCAAAGATCTTGGAAGATAGGTCAGCGCTGGTGATAACGCATCATGGATACATCTTGAGGTATCTCAAGCCGAGTAAAGCCCACGTGATGCTCCAGGGCAGGATAGTCTGCGATGGAGACCCGGATCACATCCTCAACCAGATAATGAGGGAGGGTTATAGGTGGTGTGAGAGATGCAGGTTGATGAGGAAGAGCTGAGGAAAGCTCTGAATAAGCCTGCAACATATGGACGAGACCTAGACCTCTCACAATACAGCACGCGTGCCGTCGGGGAGCCCGAGGTCGTCAAGGAGGTTATCGAGAGGAGCTTCGAGGTCGGTGTCGACCTGAGGAAGAGAGACTCCCTGACCACTTTTCTCCAGATAGATCATAGGGCCCTTTACAAGTCCATTCAGAGAAGGCTTGAGGGAGATATAGAGCTCATGCCGATCGAAGAGGCCGTCAAGAGATATGAGTGGGTTAGGGAATTGTTGTGGAGGCTCCGAAGCCCATACGAGGACAAGTACACGGCGTTTAACGCGCTCCACGGCTCCGGCGGATACTTCCTGAGAATCCTCGAGGACAGGAAGATGCATATACCGATCCAAGCCTGCTTCTTCATGTTTTCACCGGGCATTATCCAGAGCGTCCACAACATAATCGTCGCAGACCCAGGATCCGAGGCCCAGATCCTGACCGGCTGCACAACGCATCCCAAGATCTCGAGGGGGCTACACGTGGGCGTGACCGAGATATACGTGAGGTCTGGCGCCAAGTTGAATTACACGATGATCCATAAGTGGAATCCCGGGTTCGATGTCAGGCCTAGGACCGGGATACTCGTCGAGGATGACGCCGCCCTTCTACACAACTACATCGCCCTCGGATACGTCGGGAGCTTTCAATCATATCCAACTGCGAGGCTTCTTGGAGAAAACTCTAAGATCGCCATGAACAACATCGTCTACCTCCAGGGCTCATCCGAGATGGATCTGGGAGGGGAGGTGATTATGGAGGGAGATGGAGGCCGCGTGGAGCTGCTCACGAACGCGGTCGCCGCCGAGGACGCGAGGATCATTAGTAGGGGTAGGATCGTGTGTGAGGGCGAGGATGGGAGAGGCCACATAAGTTGCAGGGGCTTGATGCTGTCTGATTCCGCCGAGATCTCTGCAATACCATGTTTGGTCTCGAGGAAGATGAGCTCCGAGTTGACGCATGAGGCCGCGATAGGCCGGATAGCGGAGGACCAGTTATTCTACCTGATGGCGCGTGGAATCTCGAGGGAAGAGGCCGAGTCCCTCATAGTCCGGGGCTTCCTCGACCTCTCACCGATGAAGCTCCCTGACCACCTGGAGAAGGGGGTTAGGAAAATTATAGATATGGCGCTTGAGGGATTTTGATGGTGGGAATTGGTTGAGGGGGATCTGGCTGACCATAATATTGGCGGCGGTGATGGTCACGTTGGCGTCCTCGGCCATATATCTAGCCTCAGTGCAGCAGCCAAAAGAGGTCGCCATCAGGAGGTTTAGCTTAACCAGTTCGGCTTTCAGAGATGAAGAAGAAATTCCGGACAAGTATACCTGTGAGGGAGCAGACATATCTCCTCCACTACGCTGGGAGGGGTATCCGAAGGAAACAATCAGCTTCGTCTTGATAGTTGAAGACCCAGATGCACCGAGTGGTACATTCATGCACTGGGTTATCTACAACATCCCAGCTGACGTTAATGAGCTCGATGAGGGCGTTCCCAAGGTGGAGAGGCTTCCCTTTGGGGCACTTCAAGGGGTGAATGACTTTAACGAGGTGGGTTATAGTGGGCCGTGTCCTCCCCCCGGCAAACCACATAGATACGTCTTCAAGATGTATGCCTTGGATACAATGCTCGACCTTGAGCCAGGCGCGAGCGAGGATGATGTCTTTAAGGCCATGAGCGGGCACATCCTCGCCGAGGCTACATTAACAGGGATCTATTCGCGTTGATGTAGTTCAGAGAAGTTTTTGAGGGAAGTTGAGATCGATTTTGCCTAGAACCCGACATAATGGACCTTTAGGTGGACCCAGTATTCCTCCTCGTAGATGGTTGTGAAGCCGCAGTGTGGGCAGATGAATATCCTCGGCCCGCTTTCCCCTCGGGGACGCGGCTCCTCATCCTCGATCACCACCTCTTTCCCGGCCACGGAGTATTTCTCGAATTTTATCCCGGATTCGGTGAGGAATTTCAGGGCCAGCGAGGTGATCTCGGCCATCGTTATCGGCGGATTTGAAGATGTATCATCTATTATTATTTGAGGCCCCTTCAGGATAGGTATCGCCCCCCTCGCCGCCATCTCCTCGCATAGCCTCGCCGCCAGCTTCACCGCGTTCTCCTCCCACCTCAGCCTTATCCTTATCAAGTTTCAGCCTTCTCCTTACGGCCCTCCTATAATATGTTAATGGGTTCTTGACGCCGCCGCATAGCTCGCCGTTCTTGACGCAGAGCCCATTGGTCCTCATCGTGCCGCAGTTGGGCGTGGTGTACTTCGTCCTGCTCCCCTTAAGCCCAGCGATGTGCTCCACTTGGTATCTCGCTACCCGGGCGTCGAAGTCCGGCCTATTCGCATAAAGGCCGAGGACCTCCTCCGGGTTCACGCCTATGTTGATGAGGAAAGATGCGAGGGCGAAGTTGGCGAAGTGGCTGAGGTTCTCGCCGGCCAGCAACTTCTCACGAAGAATCTTCATGCACGGCGGCCATGTCTCAGGTCCACCGAGCTCCGAGCTGACCTCGAATTCCACCATGCCGCTTGGGAGCTTTCCTCGGATCTCCTCTAACGCGTCTTCCAATGGCCTCGGTAGCTTGACCGGCTTCCCCCAAGATCTATCCACCAAATTAAGCACGTGATCCATTATCCTATCCTTCATCAACCTGATTAATTCATGTGATGTGACGAGCACCCTTCCACGCTCAACGATCCTGTTCACGAGCTTCCACTCGGGTTTGTTGAAGAGTAGGGCGCCCCTCAGGTAGTCCTTCAACCCCAGCGAGTAATCATATTCGATCCCGCCGATCATCTTCTTCTCGATCCTCACGTCCATCCCAAATATCTCGCGCGCTATCTTCAGGACCACTTCCTCATCTTCTTCCTCGAGGAACTTGACGGCCAGCGATGACTCGGCCAGGGCGAACCTCCTCGCAAGCCTCTTATCGCCGATCAACGCCAACATGAGGACGGAGAGTGGGAACGAGGCGAGCTCCACCAACTCGTCATCCGACACATTCCACGGCCCGACGTTATCTCCGTAGTTCGCCGCGTCTAAGATCCGGGTCTTCGCCCGCTCAATTATCCTCGAGTAAGCTGGGTCCTCGAAGCTCTCGATCGCTAAGCCGTATTTGGCGAGGTATTCCCTCGACTCGGGGAGGAAGGGGTATTTCGCCAGTATCGGCAGCTTCCGCGCGGTCTCCATCCGACCTAGACTCCGCATTCGCGATGTATTAAGTTAGGGTCCTACGGGCATCTTCCAGTAGGCGGCGGATCTCCTCGTCGTCGATCTCCCTCAGCGCCGACTCGTATATCTCCCATGCCCCGGCGAAGCCCCTCCGCATGTATTCAAGCGCCTG
This sequence comes from Aigarchaeota archaeon, assembly GCA_025059415.1. Lineage (GTDB taxonomy): Archaea > Thermoproteota > Nitrososphaeria_A > Caldarchaeales > Wolframiiraptoraceae > Wolframiiraptor. The sequence goes on along the minus strand of JANXDQ010000010.1, from coordinate 20,622 downwards.
GAGCCCCATCTCAAACTTATCCAAGTTCCTCACAAGCCTTGAAACGGGGTCTGAGCATCTTCGATATTTTTTCCAAGCTTCTAGGAGCTGTGACGCGGCGGGTTCTGGGAGCTTCTCTGCCAGTTCTCGGACGGCCTCCAGCTCCACCTCCTCCAGCATGCTGAATCCGGCTTTCATCTCCGGGGTCAGGTCGCCCGTAACCGATTCCGGCAGGTCGTGGATTAGGGCCATTATGACGGCCTCGGGGACGTTTAATCCTCTCAGCTCTGCGAAGATGGAGGCGAGTATGGCGACGGAGAAGCTGTGGGCGGCGACCGACTCCGGGTCCCGTATGCCGCGTTCGGCCCACCCCGACCTCCCCATCTCCTTGAGTTTGACGATGCTCCTGTGAAGTTTTACCATGGCCTCTACGAGGCTCATCTCCCCGAAACACCGGAGGAGCTCAGGATAAATTTGATCCTCTTCATGATCCCCGAACTGTATTGCGCCGCCTTCTTCGGCCTCTCAACGATCTTCCCCGGCAACCCGAGCTTCTCGGCCGCCCTCCTCAAAACCCACTTCCTAATAATCTCACCGCCGTTTTTCCGTAACTTCATGGATGGGTTGATGGAGAGAGCGAGCTCGTAGATGGGTTTGGCGAGGTATGGTGCAATCAGGGTTGAGCCGGCGAGGGCCGACGCGAGTTCGTCTCGCTCCAAGTTCGTGACGTGTAACTGCTCAACATCCCTCCTCATTAGCTCCGCCGCATGCCCGATCCCAAATCTCTCAAGGGCGGTGAGGTATTTTCGATAGCCCCCGAAGAGCTCGTCAGGTCCCTGGCCCGCTATCAGGAAATCTCCTAGCGAGTTTTTTGAGGCGATGTAGAATATTGAGGCGATCGCGAGGTCCATGGGCGATTTCTTGAAGAGATATCCCTTGAGCATCGAAATGGCTTCCCGGAGCAGTTCATCGTCGACGATTATCTCCCTGACCTCGATCCCGAGGAGCTCAGCCGCCTCACGTGCCCAGACGCGGTCCAGGCAATCCCCGTATCCTATGACCAGGGCATCCACGTCTTTCCCGGATCTCGATGCGAGATGAGCTATTATCGAGCTATCCAATCCGCCGGAGAATGCGAGGGAGCATCTCTTAGGAATATAGATGTCCATCACCTCAATTAGTGAATTAGCAAGCAGGCCAACCGGGTCATTGACCTGCCCTATCCCCGGTTCATACCACCTAACGACTTCACTCCTCCTCCCATCGAAGAGCAGCATGTGGCCTGGCTCGAGTTGTTCTGCGCCCCCGCCCAGGGCCCACCTCTCCAAAGCCGCCGTGAATGCTTCCGGGCGGAGCCACCTGTAGGCGAGGGGCATGTGGCCCACGTGATCTCTGAAGAGGATGAGTTTGCTCTCGGAGGCCCAGATGCCCGAGAAGAATCCCCGCTGTCCCCTCAGGATGCGGATAACCGAGTCATAGCCTTCAATCTCGCCCAGGTTCTCGGGAAAACCCGGATCCTCGGGAGTTATGTGGCGGCAGCTGACAATTGCCTTATCACCGATTATCACATCATCCTCCTCGGCGATTATGCACGCGGATCCGTATCCGGCCTCGATCTCCACCTTGGTGATCTCGCCGCGTATCCTGTGCTTCTGCTTTTCCGCGATCTCTGTTGCGAGCGCCTCGGCTTCTCCTCGGTCCCCCGATATGACGAGCGCTATCAAGTTTCTTAGACGCCCAGCAGCATCTCGTCCTGGCTTATCCCAACGGCGTGGAAGATCTCTTCCTCGATCCTCTGGGGCTCGATTCCCTCAGCGGCCTTCAATTGCCTGTACTTGTCGTAGAAGGCGGACCTGACCAAGTCGACCTGGTGGAAGAGCTCTTCGCCACTCCGATACGCGAGCCTCCTCCCCTTGACCTTGAATGTGTCGCCGACTTTCTCGGATAACTGGTAGATTATTGTTCCACCGAGCTCCATGAAGGACTTGAACTTCCTCTTCGTCCGCTTGACCTCGGCCTCGACCAGGATCGAGTAAAGTTTCTTCCCCCCTCCATCTTGGAGGACCACGTCCACCGCGAAGCCGCATTTCCCGTGCTTGAGGTATATTGCGCGTTCATGTTGTAGGTGTCGATGCGTCGCGAGGCCGACGACGTTGGGCTTCGATATCATCTCCACGATCTCCCTTGTTATGGGCAAAATCCTCTCCCTGCTCATACAGTTAATCTACACAAGTTCTCTATTTAAGCAGTTGACCCCGGGAAGCTATTTATCTTCGCTTTCGGGGCTTAGCAGGGGATAAGGAGATGGTTAAGGACTCGAAGCCGAGGGCCGGCTCACTCGCCTACCTGCCCGGATGTAGGGCTAGCAGGCTCGTCCCCAGGGTGAAGTATTGGCCACCCTATGAGGGCGACCCGAAGCCCCTGGCCTTCCTAGGCTACAAGGCCGGCCACCTAACGACATTCTACATCGATACTACTCCAAATTCGCCGACGCAGGGGCAGGAGGTGGCGAAGGCTTCCACGATCGTGGTAACGCCGCCGATGACCGCCGCCGGGATAGTAGTCTACGGGGAAGATGATGGCGCCTTGAAGGAGTTGATGCGCGTCTGGAGCCGGGATGTCCCCGACGTGATTGTGAGAAAGATCCCTAATTGGAGGCCGAATGAGGAGGAGGGCCTGAAGAAGCTCGAATCGCTCAAGGATCAGATAGTCGAAGTGAGGATCTTGGGGGTGGCCTTGCCCAAGCTAGCGGCGCTCTCGAAGAAGAAGCCGGACTTATTGGAGGTAAAAGTGGGCGGCGAGGTCGAGAAGGCCCTCGAATACGCGGTCTCGAAGCTCGGTAAACAGATCGAGGTCGATGAGGTGTTCAAGCCCGGCGACTTCGTGGACGTCATCGCCGTGACCAGGGGCAAGGGATTCCAGGGAGTCGTTAAGCGCTGGGGCGTCACGATCCTCCCGAGGAAGAAGAGGAAGGGCAGGAGGGTCGTCGGCGCGATAGGCGGCAGGTCGCCCAAATACGTCCCATACACCGTCCCGAGGCCCGGCCAACTCGGCTACCACAGGAGGACAGAGTTCAACAAGAGGATATTACTAATCGAGGGGGATGGCGGGAAGCTCACGCCCAAGGGCGGGCTCCCGCACTTCGGGGTGATCAGGGCGAAATGCGTCTTGGTGGAGGGCACGATCCCGGGGACGCCCAAGCGCCCGATCGTCATGAGGATCCCGGCCAGGCCGCCTCCGGCCGTTAAAGTCCCCGAAGTCACATTCACGGGCATCTTGGCCTAGAGATCGCGTCCCCACGGAGCACTATCGGGTTAAATAATGGTTTTGTAGCTCTTTTCCGGAGAAGTCCGGGGAAATGAGCATCATAGTCGATTTGTTGATGAACGCTTCAAAGGCGGAGGAAAGAAAGGTCCCGGTCCTGGGGCTAGACGCGAATGTCGTGGGCGAGGTGACTCTTCCGAAGTCCTTTCTCGCGCCGCTCAGGGGGGACCTAGTTCGGAGGGCCTTCATCCACATCCAGACCCACGCCCTTCAACCCAAAGGCGCCTTCAAGGGATCGGGCCACAAATATTCCGTCGAGTCGCTTGGAGCCGGCTACGGGATGGCCAGGATCTCCAGAATAAGGGCTTCGGGGACTGGTAAGAGCCTCGCCGGCGGCGTAGTGAACTCCGCGGTCGGTGGGAGGCCGGGTCACCCGCCGGCTCCGGAGAAGAAGATCCACAAGGACATCAATGAGAAAGAGAAGCGTGCCGCCCTCCTAGTCGCCGTCGCCTTCACCGGAGACGGGGAAGCCGTGAGGGCGAGGGGCCACAGAATCCCGGATGAATTACGCCTGCCAATAGTTGTTGATGACGCGATTGAGTCGATCGCGAAGACGAGGGAGCTCAGGGAGCTCTTGGAGAGGCTGGGGCTCGGCGGGGAGCTGAAGCGGTGCGGTGAGAGGAAAATCAGGGCTGGCAAGGGCAAGCGGAGGGGTAGGAGGTATAAGCGGAGGGTTGGGCCCTTGATAGTGATCTCGGAGGACCGCGGGATAGAGGAGGCGGCCGGGAACCTGCCCGGAGTCGACGTCGTGGAGCTGAGGGATCTGAGCGTTCTCCAACTCGCCCCCGGCGCCAAGCCCGGGAGGTTGACGATCTGGTCCAGATCAGCTTTCGAGAAACTCGACGAGAGGCTGCTAGGTGGTTGGACATGAGGCCCTCAGAGGTCATAAAGAAGATCGTGATAACGCAGGACGCCGTCTCCCTCATCGAGAAGGAGAACAAGCTGACTTTCATAGTGGATGCCCGGGCGACGAAGGGGGACATCAAGCGCGCCGTCGAGGAGCTTTACGGCGTCAAGGTCCAGGAGGTCAACACTTTAACCACGCCGAGGGGGGAGAAGAAGGCATACGTCAAGCTCGCGCCCGACTACAAGGCAGCCGACCTAGCCGTCGAACTCGGAATACTGTAGCGTAAACTATTCCCGCTCGGAGAATTGGGGGAAGATACTAATATTGTGGTCCGTTGTTAGGTCGGTGGCCGGTGGGGGGATTTGGGTAAGCGGATTAGGGCTCAGAGGATTGGCAGGGGCTCGCCCACATTCAGGGCATCGCTGAAGAGGAAGTATGAGGTGGGCTATCCATCCCATCTCTTCATGGGCAAACAATTGCTCATCGGCCTCGTCAAGGAACTTGATCACGATCCGGGACGCGGCGCCCCTGTGGCGGAGATAGCGTTGGAGGATGGGACGACCTTCCCAGTAGTCGCGGTTGAGGGGATGCACGTAGGCCAGTTGATCGAGATGGGCGAAAATGCGTCCATCAAGCCGGGAAACATACTCCCGCTCGCCAGGATCCCTGAGGGGACCTCCATCTCGATGATCGAGCACAAGCCCGGGGATGGGGGGAAACTCGTCAGGGCCCCCGGAACATATGCGACCATAACATCCCAACTGGGCGATAGGACGATAATCTCTCTCCCATCGAAGAAGGTCGTGGAACTCAGCTCGAAATGCTTCGCGATGATCGGAGTCGTGGCCGGCGGAGGGATGAGGGATAAGCCGTTCCTAAAGGCTGGGAAGAAGCATCATTGGATGGCCGCTAAACATAGGCCGTATCCAAGAGTCCGCGGAGTCGCCATGGCCGCGGTCGCCCACCCATTTGGTGGAACTAGGAAGAAGCTCGGTAGACCCGAGACCGTCTCGAGGAACACCCCGCCCGGGAGAAAGGTCGGATATATAGCGGCCAAGAGGACCGGTAGAAAGAAAAAGTAGCCACCAAATTACTTCTTTGATCATAATATCCCGGATGAGGACTGATTAGCTTGAAGAATATTTTCACGGGTTCCCATGAGAGGATACTCGACTACACGACTTTCCTGTTAACGGTATCATTTCAGCTCACCTTACCCATTTTACCCATATACCTTTACGCGATCCTGGGGGCTTCAGAGCAGGAGGTCGGCGTGATAATCGCCTTGGCCTCGATATCCTCCGCGGTCACCAGGATACCCTCATCGATCCTCGTGATGAGGGAGAACGCCCTCAGGATCTTCATCTTGAGCGTGGGACTGAATACCATCTCTCTCATAGGCTACACCCTGAGCGCGGATCCGTGGACGCTCGCCTTCTTCAGGATACTCCACGGCATATCTTTCGCGTTGAGCTACACGTTGATGTTATCATTCGCGAGTTTGATAGTTCGGCCTGATGGCGTGAGTAAATCGATAATGAACTATACGGCTTCGCTGGCCCTAGGTCTCTGGATCGGCCCTGCAACAGGCGTCCTCCTCAGCTCCTTCCTAGACCTCAGGATGCTAATTCTCTCGGCGGCCCTGATAAGCCTGGCCCCCATTTCCCTCGCAATAGCCTTCACGAAAAAGCGGCCGAAGTTCTGGGGTGACATATACTACTCGAAGGCGGGGGCCGATGTCTTCAAGGTCCTCTTGAAGGGGCCGCTGATCCTCCCGACGGCTCTTCACTTCCTCTACTCGACGGTCATTGGAGCCCTCTTCGCATACGCGCCGCTGAAGGCCAGTAACATCTTCGGGATCCCAGATCAACTAGTAATCTTCATCTTCACGGGATATTATTTCATAGCATTTGTCCTTAGGATCATTTTGTCGAGGCCGATTCCGTGGCTTGGAGACGTAACGTTACTCCGAATCGCCATGGCCTCCTGCGCGCTCGGCATCTTCATCGCCGGAATCGCCCAAGATGTCTGGCTATTCGTCCTCGGAATTTTCCTCGTCGCGGTGGCGCAGGGCTTGGCCTTCCCTATAACCGCCATCATGATGGCCCACGTGGCGCCGCCAAACCTCAGGATCATCGGTAACGCCATATACCTCACCTCTTGGGACCTCGGGGGCCTCTTGGGACCGATCATGGTCGCCTCACTCCTATACTTCGCCCCACTCTCGATGGCGCTCGCAGCAACCTCGATCTTCGCGGCGATCTCCCTATTCTTAATCGGTAAAATAGCGGAGATACTGGAGTGAGCTCCCGGCTCCCTCCCACGGCTACCCCGGGGCTAATATTTATATGACCGAGCGCGCATGCACACGTCGTGCCGAGGGAATTCACCTACAGGGGCTATACTTTGGAGCAGCTCAAGGAGATGAGCATGGATCAGCTCATAAAGCTATTGCCGAGTAGGCATAGGAGGAGCCTCCAGAGGGGTTTAAACAACGTCCAGCTGAGGCTTCTCGAGAAGGTTAGGGAATATAACGAGATGTCGAAGCGGGGGGAGAAGCCGAGGAAGCCGATAAAGACCCACGCGAGGGACATGGTGATCCTCCCCGAGATGGTCGGCTTGACGATACACGTGTATAATGGGAAGGAATTCGTCCCAATCGAGATAAAGCCGGAGATGATAGGCCATAGGCTGGGCGAGTTCGCGATGACGAACAAGCCTGTAAAACACGGTAGAGCAGGAGTCGGAGCTACAAGAAGCTCCATGTATGTACCTCTTAAGTAAATCTCTCGCAGACGTGGAAAGGTTACGCCGCGGCCTCATTTAAGTTGAGCTCCCGCCAGATCTTCACCGCTTCCTGGACTATTTTCTCCGCCTACCTCCCATGATTCATGCTCACGGTTGTTTTCGCGATTCGTATCCCGACCCCCACGTATCGCGGTGCGGCTTTATTCATTTTTCATGACCATATTTCTTTCTTATCTGATATGCTAAATAACGTTAATTGGTCTTTGGTCGTATATTCGAATGCCTCAATGCATCTTATTTGATCTTCTTCAGGAATTCCAGGACTCCGATGTCCCCGAATTCCTCGGGGTTCATTCCGAGCTTGACGCAGAGTTTTCTCACGATCATCCCTTCGATCACTTTTGCGCCGTATCCGAAGAACTTTTTGAGGAATTCGACGAGAAGTTCAAGCTTCTCCGGGACCTCTTCCCTCTTGATAGAATAGTTCTTTTGGAGATGGTAGTAGATTACGTGTTTCCCGGTTTCGCCGACAAGGGAGATTAGGGCCTCATCTAATGCCTCGAGAAATACTTCACTAAAGGGCTTCCCATCGATACCGTCCAGGATCACACCGCCCTACATGATTGGCGTGAGTTCCGGCATAGGGTACCCCATAGATGTATCCATCTCTAGGATGTGTGGGCCTGTTCTAGGCTTCATACCATAGACTAGCACCACTCCATATTTCCGCGTGACCTTCAGGTGTATGTCCGCGAGCGCGCCGATCAGCTTCGCGAGCCTCGGGTAACCCGGCTTAAGTATTAGCATAAGTAGACCCCTCTTCTCCCTCACCGTTGTCGCGCTGGCCCTGGTAATTGAGAGCGTATCCCTTAGCCCATAGATATCTATGAGCGTGTCTAGGCCTACTATGCAGAATACTGGTTGCCCCGTCTTCTCCACAAGTTCCCGCTCAATTTCCAGATACTTTTCATGGTCCTCCCGGAGGTTCTCGCCTTTGAACACCACAACGTAGGGCTCTGGCCTGAGCCCAGGATAATCCTCAACGCAGACCCTTAATAGCCCCATAATCTCCTCCTTACTTATCCCCCCCTCCTCAGCCCTCATCCTAACAATATTGTGATCCGGCCCCCTTGAGGGAGTTATGATTACTCCCCTTCCTCGGGTGATGAAGTTCCATATCGTCGGGACTACGACCAGGTGGTACTGCCGCATCGAGATGTGCTCGTCAGCGATTTCCACTAAGACCGTCGACCCCCTTGGATATCCTCCGCCAAGCATCTCATCGAGACTCATGGATCCCGTTGAGAAATATTCCTCTGTGTCTGGTATGGGGTTGAACCTGCGCGGTTTCTCGACGGGCTTGGCCCTAAATGGCGGAAAGGCCTTGAAGCCGTTCCCCAGCGTAAAGAGTATATTGGTCTCGGGGGTAGGCGTTCCCCTCATTTTGAATATCTCCAGATCTCTTATGATTCTTCCGCCCTCAAGTCCGCTCCTCCTCAGCATGAATATGCCATCCGCGACGAATTCCTCTATGCCGAGTCCAATTTTCTCCTCGCCATAGGGGATCTCGACCGTTAGGATGGCCGTGCATCCCAGGGATTTCGTGATCTTGTTTAGGAGCGTGTGTAGCATTATTCGAACATCGTGTCTCTCCCTGATTGCTTGAACTAGCGCCGAGAACGAGTCTACTACTAGACGCCTTGCGCCCAAACCTCCCAACTCGCTGAGTATGGTCTCTAAAATGGTGGGAATCGCCTCCTCCCTCACCGTTATCATGTCCAAGAACTTGAAGTCTCCGGCTTTCTCGAGCTTCTCGAAATCCATGCCGAGGCCCCTCATATTCCTATAGAAGTCATCCCTGCCCTCCGCGAAGCTGACATAGATGCCCCTCTCGCCAAACTGGGTTGCGCCACTATAGAGAAATGTCGCGGAGAAGATCGTCTTCCCGGTTCCGGGGCTCCCGGCCACGATGAATAAGCCGCCCCTCGGGAAGCCCCCGCCGATAACCTCATCTAAACCCGGTATCCCGCTGGGAACCCTATTAGATGAACAGTCAACGGGCATGGGGTCACCTCATCCGATGTCATAAAAGGACTATTGTTTAAAAAACTTTGACTTCGCTTCTTGTGATCTCGCTCTTCACCGTTTTCATAAGATGGTTGACCCCTGGTTGCTCTGGGGGTATGTCAGGATTTATGGTGCCTTTCTAGGGCGCTCATTTTCCCTCATCGTGCTTTTTCCATATCGCGTTGCCCACTTCATAGATCGAGATCTAGGATGCGCGGAGGGTCTCTATGATGGGCTGGCAATAATTTCGATATGGATTACGGCGATCGGGAGGGGAGTCAGCGTGTCAGTTAAGATATTTAATTGAGAATTGGGAGTTAATCTTTCAAAAGGGATGGTGATCCTCAGGTCTTTAGTGGACTTGTTAACGGCCTTGATCGAGGAATTCGGGTTGATGGGCATAGTGGTAGTCACGGCCATCGAGAGCATAATAATCCCGATCCCGAGCGAGGTCGTCTTGCCCTTTGCCGGATATGTGGCGTGGCGGATGAATTCAAGCGAGTTCTTCATCTACTCGGTGGCCGCCGCCGTCATCGGAAACCTGCTGGGCGCGACCACATTATATTACATGGGATTAAGGTTTGGGAGGCGATTCTTCGATAAATATGGGAGATATTTTTTCATCAAGAAGAGGGATCTGGACATCGCCGAGGGGTGGTTTCTGAGATATGGGGCCTACGCGATATTCTTTGGGAGGATGATGCCGTCTATAAGGAGCGCGATCTCATTACCCGCGGGCATGTTCAACTTCGACGTCAAGAAATTCGTCCTCCTCACATCCATGGGATCGATTCCATGGAACTTCACTTTAACCTACATAGGATACGCGACCGGCCCATACTGGAGCATGGTAATCGAGAGGATTTCGATACCGTATCTCGACGTAGTAGTCATTGTGGTAGCCGTGATCGTTGCAATCACATATCTGAAGTTGAGGAGCAGGAGATCCTAGCTAGATGCTTCGCGAGCCCCGCCACCCATTTGCCCCCAGCGATATTGGATGCCACTAAGAATCCTTCGAGTGAGTAGCGCGATGTTTACGCTCTTATTGTCAAGGACTTATGTCCCATCATAGAAGTCTAAGCCACCGACGCAGATTCCATTTACCTCGATCCTCGTAGTTATGTTTTATTTGTTTGCCGTGGTCGGAAGCATACTTCCAGACCTGTATCCTTCGAGATCCATCGTCACGTATTTGAAACCGAGCTTTTTGAGCTCTCCTGCCACCATGTCCATAATCATTGTGTCAAAGAATTTCTCCCTCTCATCCTTTCCGACCTCTATTCTAGCGAGGCCATTATGATCTCTAACTCGAGCCTGTCTGATTCCCGTGGTGCTTTTTATAATTTGTTCCGCTTTCTCAATTCTATCCAGCCTTTCAAGAGTTATTCTTTCTCCAAATGGTATGCGGGATGCTAAGCAGGCCATTGAAGGTTTATCGCTTATTGAGAGGCCGATTTTACGGGCTAGCGACCGGATCTCATCCTTGGTGAATCCGCACTCGACCCAAGGGCTGTAGACAGCCTCCATTTCTCTAACGGCCTTTAACCCGGGTCTATGCTCACTCAACTCTGAGTAATTTGTCCCATCGAAAATGGCCTTAAGTCCGAGTTCTCCAGCCACATTCCTGAGGACCCTCAATAGCCCCCTCTTACAGTGGTAACAACGATCTTCAGAATTTCTGAAGAATTTTTCATCGAGAAAGTCATCTGCCTCTATGAGGACGTGCTTGATCCCTATTTCCTGGGCGACTTTCTTCGCCTCCTCGACTTCCTCGCGTGGGAACACCGGAGAAATGATCGTCACGGCGACAGCCTTTTCTCCCAAAATATCGTGGCATATGGCTGCCAGAGTCGAGCTATCGACCCCTCCGGAAAACGATATTACTGCGCCACCGCCGCCCTTCTCCCTCAAGAAGTTCTTCAAGTTTTCCAACTTTTTGTCGAGATTCATTCCTCATCCCCCGCCTGTAAGCAGTCTCCGCGCACACGCTTCGACAATCCTCGCGATGTGTCTAAAGGGTTTGCCGGTTTTCTCTGCTACCCTCCTCACGTCCTCATACTCGGGCTTTATCTGGACAACACGGCCTCCCACATCTCTTGAGACTTTTATCCTGATGGTCTCCTTTACGCCCTCAACGACGAGCTCTAAAGGGATGATTTCCCTCAAGAGAGCTCGCCTCTCGCAGGCGCATACCCGAACTCCTAGGCTTCCGGTCTCCTCCATGATCACGCGGACGAGGTGGTCGACGTTTATTCTATCCGCAATCACCTTCAAGATGCATCCGGGCCTATTTTTCTTCATGAACACGGGAATTATGGACACATCTATAGCCCCCTCTCCCATAAGCTTGTCTAGTAGGTATCCCATGATCTCGCCTGTGACGTCGTCCACGTTGGTCTCCAAGACCACGACCTCCTCCATCGTGAGACTATGGCCTACGGGCTCGCCCAAAATAATCCTCAAGACGTTGGCGACCAGTTCAAAGTCTCTCGCCCCAGCTCCATAGCCGACCTTCTGGGGCTTAATTGCGGGATAGAAATTCGTAACGATGTCAGTCAAGTTTACTATTAGGGAGACGCCTGTTGGTGTGGAGAGCTCTGCCTCCACGGGGCCGCCCCTCATTGGGAATCCCCGCGAGCGGAGTATCTCCAATGTGGCTGGAGCCGGGGATGAAAACTTTCCGTGTGAAAACTCGAATAGGCCGCCCCCAACGGCCACGGGTGTGGAATATACCCTGGCATCGAATAGCCCCAGGTCCTCAAGGGCTATTGCTGAGCCGACGATCTCGACAACGGCGTCAGCGTCTCCTAGCTCGTGTAAGTGGACGTCATCGGAATTCCATCCGTGGATAGATGCCTCCGCCTCTATCAGAGTTCTTACAACTCTGGAGGCGAATGCCCTCGCCTTGTGGCCTGCCTTTAACCTCTCCACGCACTCTTCTATTACGCCGATGAGCTTTGCCCCGGTCATCTTTAATTCGCGTTCCGCCCGGATTTTGATCTCCGTGGCCTTAATCCACTTCTTAGTGGGCTTCTTGATGTCCACCTGTATGCCGCATCCGATGATCCCCTCGATTTCCTCGACTGCTTTTAAGAGCTTATCAACGTCCGCTCCGAGATCTATTAATGCTCCGAGAAACATGTCCCCAGAAATTCCGGCCAACTGACAGTCGATTATCGCGATCTTTTTCGCGTCCGCGGCCATATTCGGCATCAGAACACATATTAACACCCAGGCTAATATAGTTATCCACCGGTGTCGATAAATGATGAGGGAAGTTCTCGAAAAAGTCGCTCGCCGAGAGATTTCCATCGATGAGGCTGAAAAGCTGCTGAGAATGTTCGCCCTAGAGGAGATATCTAATATAGCCAAATTAGATGTCGGCAGGGAAGTTAGGAAGGGAATACCTGAAATCATACTAGCTGAGGGTAAAACACTCGAAGAACTGAGCGAATTGGCCGCAAAGATGGTGAGCGAGGCGGGGAGGGCGATCATCAGCAGGGCGTCGGAGAATTGTATGGGGAATTTGCCAAACCTCCTACAGGGGGATGTAGATGTTCAGGTGCATCATAAGGCGAGAATGATCGTCGTCAAAAAGAGGGGGTTCAAAGTCGATGAAACCGGGGGAAAGATTGGAATCCTGGCAGCTGGTACGGCGGATATACCGGTGGCGGAGGAGGCCAGGATAGTGGCCGAGGAAATGGGCTGCAGGGTTTTAACGGCTTATGATGTCGGTGTAGCGGGGATCCATAGACTACTAAAATACCTGAGAAACATGATAAATGAGGACGTGGATGTGGTGATAGTCGTGGCTGGCAGGGAGGGGGCCTTGCCCTCGGTAGTGGCCGGGGTCGCCGATGTTCCCATCATAGCCGTTCCGACATCCAGCGGCTATGGGTTTGGGGGAGGAGGATTAAGCGCCCTCATGGCGATGCTCCAATCCTGTTCGCTGGGAATGGCCGTCGTCAACATCGACGGTGGAGTCCCAGCCGGAGCCATAGCCTCAGTAATAGCTAATCGGGTGGCGAAATATAGAGAAAAATTATTCAAAGCACTAAAGACGCATTATCACGTAAATAAATAGGATTTTAGGGGATCGTTTACTCCGATTCCAACGATTAACTTTAAACCTGTTTAGGATCAGAATTCTTATCTTGGTGAGCCGACAGTTCATCGAGGAGTTTAGGCTTGTGGATACAAGTAGCGAAGATTACCACAAAAACAAGTAATTAACTTAAACATCACAATCATCCGGGAGTTTTCCACGCCGCGGATCCCGCCATTCTAGGCGCGCACCCGATTTCTCGAGTAAGTGTTGATACCAATCGGGGATTGAGAATTCCCTTAGAGAGTGGTGGGGCATGTATGCCCTAAGGTCGAGGACGGGCGTTCCATCGTAGAGATCTATTCCATCGACGTAGATCATGTTTTTCTCGATCTTTATTATCCTCGCCGTCGTGATCGCGATCGGGTTTGGTCTATGCGGCGAGTCCGATACAAATACGCCGACCTCGGGGAGTTCCTCAGGGCTTATCCCCGCCTGCAGGAGCCTCTTATACCTGACCCTTAATACGCGCCTCTTTTCCTCGCTTACCTTGTGCATCCAGGCCAAGATTAGTATGTGGGAGAAGCCCTCGAGCCCGCTGATCCCATCGATATACTCGGGCAGGATCTCTATGTATCCGCTGACGCCCCTGGGCCATGACTGGGACACTTCGGCGTCGTCGTAGCTGGTGTGGACGTATCCTATGGGCTTGACCACGATCAATTCAGGACGCATCCGACATCCAATAATTCACATGGAATCTCGGGATATCTAAAGATTCAATGGTCAGCGATCTGTCTTCGCTAAACTGTGAGCTCACCTCATTTTCACCAGCCCCTCCCAGAGGACCTCAACCGGCATATCCTCGAACTCGACTCCGATTACCTGTAGCTTGTAGGTCCCGGGTTTTAGCCCCGAGATCTTCATTGAGACCTCGTAGTCGCAAATACATCTACACATCTCCCCGGCATTCCTCTCACGTATCCGCAGCAAGATTTGATCATCGACCTCCTCAACCGTCTCGAGTTCCACCCTGATTTCCGCGCAACACACATAGCGCAGATGATGTAGTAGCTTTATGGAGGATTCTTCAACCTCGACCTCAACGACGCTCCCTATCGGCGCTCCCCTCCTGATTTCGTCCATAACTTGGTCAAGGCATCCACCTACCTCGTAGGTCAGTTCTGGGGCGGTGGGCTGGGGTTTTGATGTTGAGAGATAGATCAAGGATAGTAGCCCTATGGCGAGAACAATTGTCGCCGCCACGATCCAATTCTTCACGCATAATGACCTCCACCGGGCATTGAAATCCCTTTTGATGTTTAAATTGATCCGGGGTTATCCACGAATTCGGGTGGAGGATATCTATGGCCTCGCAAGTCATGCCGATCGTTAGGAGGAGGCTTAAGGATGGCAGGGTGATCGTGAGAGCTGGCAGGGGCTTTAGCTTGAATGAGTTGAGGAGGGCGGGGATAATGATCGAAGTCGCGAAAAGGCTCGGATTACCGATCGACGCGAGGCGGCGGAGCGCCCACGAAGAAAATGTCAGAGCGTTAAAGGAGCTTCTCCAAGAGACGTCTAGGGGCTATGTGTCCCCCGCTCTCCCTAAACCTCCTCAATCTTAGAGTCTAGGACCTTGAATAGGTCTGCCCTTGTAACTATCCCCGTCACCTCGCCGTTCTTCTGCACCAGGACCGCCGGGTATTCCTGGAACAAGTCCCTCAGGAGCGTGAGGGAGGCGGTTTCGGGAATCGTGGGCAGGGCCTCGTCCATTATCTCCCCGACCCTGATCTCGGTGGAGCGGATCTTCTCCAGCTTCCTCACTATAGTTGACTCGGAGATCGTTCCTATGACTCGTCCGCGGTCGAGGACTGGTAGCTGGGAGATCCCATGCCTCTTCATGAGGTCTATTGCCCTGCCGAGCTGGTCTGAGACATTGATCGTGATCACTTCCCTCGTGCAGATGTCGCCCGCGGTCAGCCCTCGACCCCTTTCAGCCTCCACGAGCTCTAATGCATCGAAGATCCTCTTCACGGCCTCGTATGAGGGGTCGATCTTGCCGCCCTCTATCTTCGAGATCAGGGACTGGCTCACCCCCGAGAGCCTCGCGAGCTCCGCCTGCGTCAACCCGAGCCTCCTCCGGATCCTCGCCAGGGATTTGAGGTCCCAGACCGGGGGCATGTTATTCCAATTGGAATAACTAATTATAAAAGTTTATGAAAAAGGTTGAAAGATCCCAAGTCGATGCCGAAGATCTCCACAGACGCAGTACACGGCCACGGCTACTACGATGAGGAAAGGGGGGTCTTTAAGGTCCCGATATACCCGACGGCGGTCTACGAGCACCCAGACAGGAGGAGTGGGAGGCCGAAGACCAGCGATCGGGGGATGGAGCTCAAGTACAGCCGCGAGGAGAACTTGACCGCCAGGGCCCTGGAGAAGTTGGTGGCGAAGCTCGAGAAGGGCGTCGACTCCCTGGCCTTCAACAGCGGGATGGCGGCGATCTCAACCGCCTACATCTCGAGGCTGAAGCCCGGCGACAGGATCCTCGTCCCGAAGGAGTGTTATGGGACGACTCAGCAGCTCGCCCAGGACCTATCCAAGTTCGGGGTCGAGTGCGTCCTCGCGAGATCCGATACCGAGGAGTTCCTGGAGAAGCTCGAGAGCGGCGTCTCGCTCGCCCTAATCGAGACGATTACGAATCCCATGGTCAGGGTCGTGGACGCCAAGGAATTGGCGAGGAGGTGCTCCGAGCTCGGGATACCCCTCATCGTCGACAACACATTCGCGACCCCTATACTCTATAATCCCCTGGAAGACGGCGCCTGGGTGGCGCTGCACAGCATGACGAAGTACCTATCTGGCCACAATGACGTGGTCGGCGGCGTGATAGTGGTGGGGGATGGTGATGATTTGGGCGAGCTCTGGGAGTGGAGGAGGAAGCTTGGGACCATTATCTCGCCCTTCGACGCCTTCCTGATCATCAGGGGGATAAGCACTTTGAAGCCGAGGTTCGAGGCCCAGTCCAGGAACGCCCTCGCGATCGCCGAGTTCCTCAGCGACCACCCGAAGGTGAGGGCGGTCTATTACCCCGGGCTGCCGGATAGCCCCTATAAGTCCAGGGCGGACAGGATCTTCAAGGAGAGGCTTTATGGAGGCGTCCTGAGCTTCGAGGTGAGGGGCGATCAGAAGGAGGCCCTGAAACTCCTCTCCGAGGTCAGGATAATCAAGCCCTCTCCCAGCCTCGGGGGAACCGAGACGCTCATCACGTACCCGATCTGGAGCGCGGCGAAGAGCATGCCGCGGGAATTATTGGGGGAGCTCGGGATAACGGAGGGCCTCCTCAGGCTCTCCCTGGGCCTCGAGGACGTGGAGGACTTGAAGGAGGATCTGGACCGCGCCCTCTCCAGCATCTAGAGCCCTTTTCCCGGGTATTATGCAGGAGGCCCTGGGGTAGGATCCGCCGTTCGGGCCGGCGTCACGGATTAAAGGTCGCCGGGCCACGTCCTTGGGGGTAATGGAGAAGGTTTTCAGGCATTATCTCAGGGAGGATGTGGGAGCCGAGATCGCGAAGTTCTGTAGGGGTAGGTGGGTAGCGGTCGAGTGTCTCTCGAGGGCCGGGAGGAGGATCTTCCACAGGTACTGGGATGGAGGTGTGCCGCTCAAGATCTCTGAGCCCAGCGACCTGAAGAGGATCCTGAACAGGTTCGGGTCGATGGCCCCCAGGACGATCTACGGCTCAGCCAACATATACCGGGATCTATCGTCTAGGGAGTTGCTCGGCAGGGAGGATAACGTCATATACGCTACTCCGAGCTGGGATGTCGATGGATCCCTCGACGAGGTCGACTTGGTCAAGGAGGCCGCCGCCATCATAGTCGACGAGCTCAGGGGAAACGGCGTCGAGGACTCGCTATACCTCATCTGGTCCGGCAGGGGCATCCACATCCACCTGCACGAGAAAGCGGTCGGCGGCGAGGTCTGGAGGAGGGGGCCCCTCAGGGTATCCTACTCGATAGTCGAATACGTCCTGAGGAATGCGAGGAGTAGGCTCCTCGAGGTCTGTGCCAGGTCTAGGGACCCCGAGAGGAGGCTGAAGGTCGAGAATTTGATGGATGTC
Source organism: Aigarchaeota archaeon (assembly GCA_025059415.1). Lineage (GTDB taxonomy): Archaea > Thermoproteota > Nitrososphaeria_A > Caldarchaeales > Wolframiiraptoraceae > Wolframiiraptor. The sequence continues at coordinate 3,489 of JANXDQ010000010.1, read as the reverse complement.
CAGAGGGTCTTCACCGCGCCTCTGAGCCTACACCGGGAACTCGACTTAGTGGCCATAACCATAAACCCCGACGAGCTGGATGATTTCGAGATCTCCTGGGCCCGTGTCGACGATTTCAGGTACTGGAGGAACTGGGTCGGGTATAGGGAGGGCGAGGCGGATGAGCTCGCGTTAAGAGCGCTCGGGGAGGTTAGTGGCGCGGAGAGGACGAGGGTTTCCCTCGGGGGTGGAGAGAAGGTAGCTACCAGAACTCGCCCCGCCAGGTCTATCGGGAGGTTCCAGGTCATGGCCCTACTCCAGGCCGCGAGGTACTACGTCCTGAGGGGCGACTTAAATTCCGCAAAATCCTTCGGCCTGAATAGGGCGATCTTCTATGCCTGGGCCAAGAGGCGCGGGGTCGCCGTCGGGGGTTCTGGGGGTCGGGGAGCCGCATCGGCCGGGCGAGCCGAGGAAGTTGAGGAGAGGGTCGGCGGCGAGGTGGCTTTTAGGTCTCCGAGGGGGTGGTTCTCGATAGGTGGGCAGGCCCAGAGGCCCGTGGACTTCGATAGACAGGTGGCTGCGAGGTTTGGGGGCGAATTTGAGAAATACTGGCGCGCGGCCCTCAAATATCTGAGGAACTTCCCGCGAGAAGTCTTGGAGAGCCAGAGGGAGTTCTATGAAAATATCTACCTCCCGGTCAGGGATGACCCCCGCAAGCTCCTGGAATTCCTCGAGCGGGGCGGTGATCCCGGGGTATCATCCGCCGATTCCAAGTAGGGCTTCCCGCAGGGATTTTTATTAGGCGGCTGGGCGAAAGTCCTTGGCGGGCTCTTTGGTGGGATTCGGGGAGGCCCTTGACAGGATCGTCGAGCTCTTCGGCGTCGAGGCGGATCTCACGGAGCCGGTCGAGGTCTCCGGCCTGGCCAGGGGGACGCGCGTCTTCAGGGTCCGCGGCTTCCCAAGCGACTGCGAGGTCTACATAGTCGACAGCTTGGCTGGGAAGGACATCGCGTGTCACCCGCACATCGTCGGCGAGGAATTGGCTGGGCTTTGTCTCGAGGCGGCGAGGGATGCGGCGAGGGCGATCACCGAATTGACGCCCCTCAGGGAATATGGTGGGGGGGCCGTGGTCTATGAGCACGTCCTGAGGGCCGCTCCGGGGTATAGGCTCCACGAGGCGCTCCGAGAACTGGGTGTCGGATTCAGGGAGGTCTGGGTTAGGCCTAGATACGTGGTGCCGTCATATCGCGATCACGAGTCGGAGGCCAAGGCCATCGAGATAGTCTACGACGATTTCTCGAACCTCCCGAGGAGGGAGGTATTGCTGGTCTTGAAGCCTGATACCGAGGCTAGTGGGAGGACCGGCGAGGCCTCTTTGAGGAGGATAGCGGAAGTCGCCGAGGAGAGGAACTCGGCCCTCGAGGAGCTGATCGTCTACGGCTTCATCTCGAAGCCGGGCCTCGAAACGATTTACGGGGCCGCGAAAGATGTGGGATTCAGGAAGGTCTACTTCTTCGCGATCGGCGACTTGACCGCTCTCTGCCACAACATGTACGACATGCCCCTCTACGGCCCGGATGAGAGCTATTACGCGGAGAAGGGTGAATTGAGGCTACTCGGCGGGATCGTGGATCATAGCACACTCGAGAGGTATCTCCTGGAATTCATACCTGGAGCCGATCAGCCTGGCGACTGGTCTGCGAGGCAATCCATCGTCTACACGGGATACGGCTATGAGCCGGGTGGGATCGAGGGCCATCTCAGGAATAGCCTCAAGCTGATTGAGAGGTTGTGGATGATATCGAAGGGCCATGAGTGGTTCATGGAGTTTCATGAGGAGGCGATTAAGAGGGAGCTGGAGGAGCTGGGGAAGGCCCTAGGCAGGTACCCTGGGAAAGCGGATTAATGCCGCCGCGATTCGTCGGCTAGATCAATTTTAGTTGGATTAGGTTCGCTACGTCGTGCTGCATCTCCGCTATGCCGAGGAATATGTCCCTGAGCCTGAGCTGTGAATAGCTTAGGTTCGGGATGGTGAGCAGCTTCGTCAACTCCTCCAAGTTCTTCTTCATGGGCGAGAGGGCGTCTAGGTTGTTGTTGAGGAAGGCGTCCATCGAGTGGCGGTTGTTCTCGAGCAGGATCTCTGCTATCCTCTTCACATTTGCCTGGAGCTTCCCCTGGGCTACGTCTATGAATCCCATGAGTTCATGTGCTCTATCCGCGATGTTCTCTAGGAAGTATGCGGCGAGCCTGTAGTCTAGGAGCTCCAGGCTCGAGAGCTCTAGGGCCGCTCCGAGCGCCGGGTTTATGGCGCTCTTCCTGAGGATCCTGACCATGTAGAAGTATAGCCTGTCCATGTCCTCCTCCCTCATCTCCAGGAGTTTCGAGGACTTGAGGTCGCGGCTCATGATGGAGTTTAATGAGTCTTCGAGCATCTCGTCGGAGAGCTTCCACATCCTCCGGAGTATCTCCATGGGCTTAAACTCCAGCGGATCCATCATCACCTTCAAAGTTATCCTCCCCTCGCCCTCCTCCACGACCTCGAGGCCCATCAACCTATCCTTCACCGAGAGCAGCTCCCTCTCAAGATCATCCTTGAGCGCCCTCGGAACGGCGACCTCTATCAAGTCGTATCCTAGGAGGTATCCGGCGATCACCTTGTTTATCGTGGTCTCCATGCCCCCATCATGTTTTATGCTGATGCTTTGAGGCTCCTCGGTTATCCTCGGCGAGATCACTATGGAGCTTCCGGCGATCCTGATCTCGACGTAGTCGCCTTCTCCGAGCCCAACCGCCTCGACCCAGTTCTTCGGCAGGCTGATCACCAGGGACCCCCCGCTCCTCATGATGCTCCGCAGGATCCGGCCCCTGACCTCGCGCGTCATCCCATACCCAATGTTGATAATGACTAATATTGATTTCCAAGATGCAATACTTATCTAAGCGGCCCAGCTGGAGGGGGCGAGCTCGATCGGGCTCTGGATACGGCGTTGTGGGAGGGAGCTTGTGGGATGCTGGACAGGAAAAATATCAGGCCGGGCCTCGAGGCCGCCCTGATAGCGGTTAATGCCGCCCTATACGCCGCCTTCGGATACCTCACATATCTGGGTGTGTTCGCTCCGGTCTTCGGGACCGTCAGGTTCTGGCCGGCAGTAATAATACCCGCGGTCTTCTCCACGTTATTCTCGCCGAGAATCGGCGGAGTCGGCGCCGCCGTTGGCATATTCATAAGCGATGTGCTCATTCACGGAAACCCGCTCCTAAGCCTGGCGGTCGGGGTTCCGGCGAACTTCTCCGCATTCTACCTCCTAGGATGGCTCGCCCGCAGGTGGAGGAGTGGGAACCTGGCCGCGGTCGCGTTGATGATCCAGCTCATCCCGGTTTCCGGATCCATCGCGCTCTACCTGTGGAACCTCGTCGACCAGCTCACAGCCGCGATCTTCCTCGGAGTCTCAGTGGCCGTCCTAATCTTCACGGCGATGCTCCTCTTGACTCAGAGGAGGTTTCTCGGGT